>CAYZHV010000073.1:0-14946 GCA_964478055.1 uncultured Spirochaetaceae bacterium
CCGACCTTTTCCGTCCGGTGTGGCGCGCGGCCGCCCGAGCCCGCAAAGGGTCAAGCCGCTCTTTGCCGCACCGGAAAGGGTGCTGGCGTGATCCGCCACCGGCCGGCAGCCTCCACCGCGCCCGAGCTGGTCACGGCGACAACCGGCGAACCGGAAGCGGTGCTGGCATGTTCTGACAGTGCCGGTTCCGGTTCGCCTCTTCGTCTTGACCCTCGCGCCGAAAGGTGATTTACTGTACCACCTTAGAACGCATTGCAGAGGTTAGAAGTAGATGTACGCGATGGTAGAAATACAGGGCAAGCAGTATAAGGCTGAGCAGGATGCCCTACTGAAAGTTGATCGTCTCAGCCAGGAAGAAGGCGCTGCCCTGGAGTTGGAGCAGGTCCTTCTTCTGAGCTCCGAGAAGGGAGTCAAAGTTGGCTCGCCTTTCGTCAAGGGAGCGACCGTAAAGGCTGTTGTGGAAAAGCATGTCCGTGATCCGAAGGTCCAAGTTCTCAAGTTTAAGCGACGAAAGAACTACTCTCGGCTTACGGGCCATCGGCAGGCGTATTCGCTCATTCGAGTTAAGGAGATCACTGGTTAGTGATCACCCTGCGTGTGGTGCTCAAACGCGGCAGACTACTGTCACTGCGTTCTGAGGGACACGCTGTTTCCGGTGAAGAGGGAAGTGTTCCCTGCGCCGCTGTAAGCGCCTTGGTAGGGTCGGTAAGCCGATTGCTACTGGGCGTCAGAGGGTGCGATATCGATGGGAGCGCCCCGGATCCTGGAAAGCTCGAGCTTACGGTGCTTCAGGTGCTTCCCTGGAGACGACGGTGGCTTCGAGGCGTGACGGACTTTCTTGTTCAGGGACTCCGTGACGTAGCCGAGGAGTACCCCGGAGCGGTGCAATTGATTATAGAGGAAAAGGGAGAATAGCTATATGGCTCATAAAAAGGGTGGCGGTAGCTCAAAGAACGGAAGAGATTCTGAGGCGCAAAGACTCGGACTCAAGTGCTCCGGCGGACAGATGGTTGGTGCCGGTTCGATTATCGTTCGCCAGCGGGGGACCCGCTTCCATCCCGGAGCTTTTGTTGGTCGGGGTAAGGACGATACGCTCTTTGCGAAGGCTGATGGAACCGTCGTATTTTCCGTGCGACGGGGTAAGAAAGTCGTTTCAATAGATCCCGCAGACGTATAACAGCCGTCGGAGGCGCCCCCACAGGTGCAACAGTTCGTAGATGAGGCGGTTATCGAGGTTCGCTCCGGAAAGGGAGGCCCCGGTTCCGTCTCGTTTCGTCGTGAAAAGTACGTGCCCCGGGGCGGACCTGACGGCGGAGACGGTGGCGACGGCGGAGACGTCGTCGTCATGGTCAAAGAAAACCTAAAAACTCTTAGACATCTCAGAATGAGGCAGCACTACCGAGCGGGGAATGGTGTGCCCGGAGCCGGTCGGCAACGCCACGGGAGCCGTGGGGAGGACGCCGTGGTCGAGGTTCCCCCTGGTACTATCGTTACCGACGTGGAGACCGGCGAGGTGGTCTGCGATCTGGCCGAGGAGGGTCAGACCGCGGTTATCTGCCGCGGCGGTCGAGGCGGAAAGGGAAACGTCCATTTCAAGAGCTCGACGAATCAAGCTCCTCGTTACGCGCAGCCGGGTCTCCCGGGTGAGGAGCGCCGCCTCCGGGTGGAACTGCGCCTGATCGCGGACATCGGTTTTGTGGGCCTTCCGAGCGTGGGAAAGTCGAGCCTCCTCAAGGCCCTCACCGCGGCACATCCGAAGGTGGCGAGTTACCCATTTACCACGGTGATCCCCAACCTCGGCGTGATTCACTACTACGATCGGGATATCGTCCTCGCCGATTTGCCGGGGCTTATCGAAGGGGCCGCCCAAGGTGCGGGTCTGGGACACAGATTTCTCAAGCATGTACAGCGAACCCGCGCTCTGGTGTATGTGCTGGACGCCACCAAAGAGAATGCGGCCCATGACGTGGAGATCCTGGAAAAGGAGCTCGGGTCCTACGCCAGAGAGCTCACGGAACGTCCTCGTCTGTTGCTTCTCAACAAGGTGGACCTCCTCGATGAGCAGGCCCGGAGTGCTCTCACGGGCCTCTTCGAAGATGATGGCTACGGCGGGAAGTTCCAACTCGTCTCCGCCGCGACCCGGGAGGGTCTGGAGGAGCTCAAAGGCCGGCTCTTTCATCTTGCTGTGGGCAATGAGACTCGGGATGAGGAGTGGTAGATGAGAACGGCCCTTTTCGGTGGTTCCTTCGATCCCGTTCACATCGGCCACCTCTTTATCGCGGAAGAGGTGCGCCTTACGCTGAAGTTTGACCGCGTTCTTTTCGTTCCGGCTCGTCAATCGCCACTCAAGAGAAAACTGCCCGGCGCCACGAACGAGCAGCGGCTTGAAATGCTGAGGCTCGCGATAGAAGGCCGGGAGGATTTTGCCATTAGTGAGGTGGAGCTCGGTCGCCGAGGCCCTTCCTACACGATAGACACGATTCGTGAGCTCCAGGATGCGGGAGATATCGGTGAGCACCCCGGGCTGATCATAGGTGATGATCTCACTTCGACCTTCGCCCAGTGGAAAGAGTCCGAGGAGCTCCGTCGGCTTGTTCGGGTTATCGTCGCCAAGCGGGAGGGACTGATTGCGGATGACTCCTTGGGGGAGTACGTGGTTGTTGACAACGCCGTGATTCCGGTATCATCCTCACAGATTAGGGAACGGGCGCGGCGGGGCAGGGCGTTTCGCTATCTCGTGCCGGAGCCGGTCTATCAGTTCATTGAGACCAATGGAATCTACCGAACTTGAGCTGCTTCTGCCCAAGATTGTCTGGGCGTGCCGATACAATTTGAGCGTGAAGCGCTACCACCATGTGGAACGGGTGCTTCGATACTCCCGGGACCTTGCCGAGCGGTACGGCGTCGAACCGTTGCGGGTGGAGGTGGCCGCCGCGGGGCATGACATCGCCAGGGAGCTCCCACCGGAGCGACTGGTAAAGCTCGCGGATCGGTACGCCGTCCCGGAGAACGACCCTCTCCGGGAGCACCCGCTTCTGCTACACGGTCCGGTAGCCGCGGGAATGCTCGCGGAGGAGTATAGCGTGGACGATGAAAGCATCCTTACCGCGGTGTATCATCACACCCTTGGCTCACCGGAGCTCGATGAGGTTGGAAAAATACTCTACGTAGCCGACTATACCGAACCTGGTCGCCCCTATTTCGAAGAGAATGAGCGGGACCATCTCATCTCGTCCGAGCTCGATGAGACCGTGGCGGCGGTGATCCTGCACGCCTCTCGTCGATTCGGTCCGGTAAGCGAACGAACCCGCTCCTTTTACAACGCCGTATCGTCGACCACGGGGGCGCCCTGGTGAGCCGAAAGAGCGATTCAGGCTCCCTTCCGACGATTATCCTCACGGTGCTGATCGTGGGTGTGCTCCTGTTGACCGGCGCCTTTCTCTATCTCCAGCTTCGAACGGACGAAATCGCGGAATCGGTGCGTCGGGGCGACACGCTACGAACGCTTCTGGTCATGGAAGATGAAGAAGGTGGCGCCGCGCACATATACGTTTACATCCATGACACAACTACCCATCGGGGAGCTTTGATTGACATACCCCGGAATCTCGGCTCGATCATAGACTCCCTTCAAAGGGTTGATCGAGTCGACGTCCTCTACGGCTCCGGCGGTGCGGAGGCGCTTCGTGAACGGGTGGCCTCCCTGATCGATCGACCTGTGCCGTACCACATGACTTTCACCGCCGAGAGCATAGAGGACACCATAGATCTCCTCGGAGGGATTCAACTTTTTATCGTCGAGAGCTTTGAGCAAAACGATGGTAGCGAGGCGGTGCTCTTGCCGGCGGGCAATGTGGTGCTCCATGGCCACAAGGCGATTACCTACCTGACCTACGCGGTTGAAGGGGAGTCAGAGCTCGAGCGGGTAGGGCGGAGACAGAAGTTCATGGAGAGTTTTCTCGGAGCCCTGGCGGGCAACGTCGATTTTCTCCTCCATGAGGATGTCTTTGCGCACTTTCGCAGCTACCTTGGAACAAACCTCGAGGAGCGAGCTCTGAGATCTTATCTGAGGGAGCTCTCGAACCTTGACGAGGGACGCCTGGTCCATCGGAGGGTGCAGGGCACGACAAGGGTGGTCGAGACGGAAAGTGGTCAGGAACAGTTGCTATTTCCTCACTTCGAGGGGCAGTGGCTAAAGGAGACGGTGCGGCAGGTTGAGCGATCTATCGCCTCGGACGAGGCGCTCCGGGACGAGGACGTTCGGGTTGCCCTGGAGATTCTCAACGGCACCACCACCAGCGGGCTCGCAAGGCGAACTAAGGAGCTCTTCGAAGGGTACGGTTTTGATGTGGTATCCTTTGGTAACGCGGAGAGCAATCAAATACGAAACACTGTGCTTATCGACCGTCGTGGTCGCCCGGAACAGGCGAAACGGGTTGCCGACATCATTAGGGCCGAGCGAATCGTCACCGACGTGGCGCCGGCAGAGAGCGAGGCGGACGTGACGATCGTACTGGGAAGGGATTTTGATGGAACATTCGTTAGAGAGTCATCCGAGGATTGACCCGGATACGGTCAAGGAGGTTGCCAACTTCCTGACCGAGGAGAAGGGGAAACAGACGGTGGCCCTGGATCTTCGCCCCCAAGGGGGATTTACTGACTACTTCATACTTACTACGAGCCGCTCCGAGGCGCATCAGAGGGGTCTGATTCGTAGACTCCACAACCATCTCGCAGAGCTCGGCATTGACCCGCGGCAATCCCACAGAAGGGGAGAGGACGTGGGCTGGTCACTCCTGGACTGCGACGACCTGGTGATCCACGTAATGTCGCCGAGCATGCGGGAGTTCTACGACCTTGAAAAGCTCTGGTTCGAGGCGGAAGTCCTTTACCGACAGCCGGATGAGGAAGAATAACCGGCTAGCAACAACCGTCTCGATACCAACTCTTTTTTGCGTCAAAGTTTGACACCCATACGCCGCTCCATAATAATTGAATTACCAAGGAGCGAGGCATGGAGATTACCGATATTCGCATCCGCAAAGTGGCCTCGGATGGCAAGCTAAAAGCATACGTCACAGTTACTTTTGACGACTGCTTTGTGGTGCACAACGTGAAGGTGATCGAGGGCCGCGGCGGCTCCTTCATTGCGATGCCGAGTCGAAAGACCCGGAACGGCGAGTATAAGGACATAGCGCACCCGATAAAGCCGGAGTTTCGAGAGCGCATGCAAGAGCTTATACTCGAAGCTTTCGCCCGGGAAGCTGATAATCCTCAGGAACCCGGAGATACCGAGACCGCTATTGACGCATAGGCCCAATCCCGTATAACCTTTCCGTCCAATCATTAAGCTCATTGGGACGTAGACAAGTGGTCCAAGTCACCGGGTTTTGGTCCCGGCATTCGCAGGTTCGAATCCTGCCGTCCCAGTTCTGGTTGACCAAAGGATGTAAGGAGCACCGAAGATGGAGGAGAAGCACCTCACTGCTGATTTGAGAAAAGAGTTCAAGAAAGGGGCCTCCCGGCGTCTGCGCAGGGATGGTCGTATTCCCGGAATCGTATACGGACATGACGAGCCGATCCCGATCAGCATCAGCGGGCGAGAGTTTCATAAAGAGTTTCATACTATCTCGGAGAGTACTCTTATCAAGCTCGCCGTGGATGGACAAGAGCGACAGGTCCTCGTAAAGGATTATCAAGAGGATATTATCAAGGGCGACATTCTTCATATTGACTTCTACGAAGTCGAAATGGGAAAGGCGCTCCAAACCCACGTTCCGATCATTCTCGACGGTTCTCCCGTGGGTGTCCGGGAGGGCGGAGTTCTCGAGCACGGTATTTACGAGCTGGAAATCTCCTGTGTGCCAAAGGATCTCCCGGCGGAGGTTCACGTTGACATCAGCGCGCTCCAAATTGGTGACTCGATTCACGTCTCTGACATCACGCCTCCGGAAGGTGTGACGATCCTCAATAACGAGGATCAGACTGTAGCGGTCTGTGCCTCTCCGAGGGCGATGGAAGCCGAGATCGAGGCCGAGGAGGCGGAAGCCGCCGCGGAGGCTGCAGAAGCAGCGGAACTCGAGGGCGAAGAGGGCGTCGAAGGAGAAGGCGCCGAAGAGACCGAAGAAGAATAACGGCGTGGACCGTTGGCTCATCGTCGGTCTCGGAAATCCGGGACCGCGATTCGATGGTACACGACACAATGTCGGTTTCGCCGTCGCAGAGAGAGTATCTTCCTTGGGAGGCCGTCGCTTGCGACGGCCTCACTTGTTTGGACTCCTGGGACCGTACCGATTTGCTCGCCTTGTAGACGTGGATGTGGCGGAGCCTCTCACCTATATGAACCGCTCCGGCGATGTTCTTCCTGACCTGCTAAATCGGTCCGGGGTGCCTCGGGAGCGGCTGCTGCTGGTTACGGATAACCTCGACCTTCCTCCCGGGGCAACCCGCATGAAGCGGCGAGGGGGTTCGGGGAGTCACAACGGCCTCAAGTCCGTTTCTCACAGTCTCGGAACGGACGATTATCCGCGCCTCTATCTCGGGATCGGTCATCCCGGTAGCGCCGAGGAGGTGGTGGAGCATGTGCTCTCTCGTCCGGACGGCGAGGAGGGAAGATTGATCGATTCAGCCGTTGGACGGGCGTCGGAGACCCTTCTCCGACTTCCCCGGATCGGGTTCGATCAGGCGATGCATGAACTCAACCGGCGACAGTGAGACCCCGAGGACGCTCATAGCGGAGGTGGAAAAGACGCTTTCCGGGCTCCCGGAGGGCCCCGTGGGAGTCGGTTTCTCCGGTGGGCCGGACAGTCTCGCTCTTTCGATTCTGCTAGACGCGGCTCGGCAGAGGAGTGGCGGAGAGGTCATTCTTCTTCATGTTGAGCACAATCTGAGGGGCCCGGAGGCCGCGGCGGAGGAAAAGGCGGCTCTTGGGGAGCTCGCCGGAGCCCTGGGGCTCTCCCTGAAACGACGGGAGCTGGATCCGGGGCAGGTTGAGGAGACCGCCGGGCGACGTGAAGTGAGTCTGGAGGCTGCTGCCCGGAAGCTTCGCTATGAGCTTCTGGCCGAGCTCTGCGAGAGGGAGGAGCTTGTTGCTCTCTTTACGGGCCACCACCGGGACGATCAGGTGGAGACGGTGCTCCTGGAGCTAATACACGGGGCGCCAGAAACTGCCCTCGGGGGAATCGCCGGTAGACGAAGCCTCTCCCTGCCGTCGGGGAGGGAGATTCCGCTTCTGCGACCTCTTCTTTCGGTCTCGAGACGGGATCTGGAGCGGCTGGTGTTTGCCAATGGATTGAAGGCGATCCGGGATCCTTCGAATCAGGAGTCCGTGTTCGAGCGGAATTTCCTCAGGCAGGAGGTGATTCCTCTGCTTCGTCGGATGCGGCGCAGAAGTGAGGAAGGCCTTCTCCTCTCGGCCGCCAGGCTACGCAGCGTGGCGGGAGATATCGAGCGGCGAGGGGGCGAGATACCCTTTCGCCGGGCTCAGGGGAGACTCGTTACCGATGCAAGTCTCTTTTTTGCGGCGCCCCCGGCGGTGCGGGCGGCGGCGCTGGAGCTCCAGGGTCGCCGCCGGGGAATTAGCTTTCCCGGTCGGTCGCGACGGTTTCTTGATCCCCTCCTAGTGGAGCCGCCGCCGGACTGGTTCTTTGACCGGTTCCAGAGTCGGGTGATCGCGGAAGGGGGTACCCATCGTTTTACGCTCCATCGGGGGAGGCTTATCTGGCAGCACGATATTGTCCCTTCCCGCTATTTTGGGTATCTTCACGTCGTGGATTCATCTCCTCTCGAAGTCCGATGGATGGGAGGGGTGCGACCGATAACGAAAGGATGCGAATCCCGACGTCGGACGGTAGTTTCGTTTTCAACGGATTCCCTGAGACCGCCGGTTGTGGTTCGGTCGAGGAGACCGGGAGATCGTCTCTTCTTAGAAGGGGCATCGCGGCTTGTTAAGAGCTTATACGACCGGTATTCGATCCCTCAGGTTGTACGGGATAACATCCCGATCATAGAAGATAAGGGCGGGATTCTCGCGCTACCTTCCGATATGTTTGGCTTTCCGCGGCTGCAGCGGGAGGGGTTATCGTCGGAGGGTGCGGCTTTCGAAATCGAGTTTTTCGCACACGGAGATTTTGTTTGAGTATGGACAATAACGATAACAACGGGGGGCGTAACGGCGACAATCAGGGGCCGAACCCGAACTTCAACTTTCGGAATAACCGATTTGCCCTCATTTTCCTGATCGCCATCCTGGGAATGTTCCTGGTTATGCTCTTTGGGAACAATCAGCAGGCGACGAACCAGATTCCCTATTCTCAGTTTCTCGGCTACCTGAGCAATGGAGAGATAGAGTCTGTCCGGATAATGGACCAGTACGAGATTCAGGGAACCTTGAAAGGGGTCTCCGGAGAGCGAAGTACCTTCACCACCAACATTCCCTATTTTGACGATCAGCTCATCCCGCTGCTCCGGGAGCAGGGGGTGCGCTTCTCCGGGCAGCCCCAGCCGGTTTCTCCCTTCAGGGTGCTCCTCGAGTTTCTGCCGTGGTTTATCGGGTTCTTCTTTATCTGGTTTATGTTCCGGCAGATCCAGGGGAGCGGCAACCGCGCCTTCTCTTTCGGCAAAAGCAAGGCAAAGAAGTATCTGGATGAAGGGAAGAAGATCACCTTTGCCGACGTGGCGGGGCAGAAGGAGGCCAAGTACGAGCTCGAAGAAGTGGTGGAATTCCTCAAGAACCCGGCGAAGTTCACCAAGATGGGGGCAAAGATCCCGAAAGGTGTGCTTCTTGTCGGCATGCCGGGCACCGGTAAGACTTTGCTTGCCAAGGCGTGCGCCGGGGAGGCTGGGGTTTCCTTCTTCCATATGAGTGGTTCGGACTTTGTTGAAATGTTCGTCGGTGTCGGTGCTAGCCGAGTCCGGGATCTTTTCGACCAGGGTAGAAAGAACGCGCCCTGCATACTCTTTATCGACGAGCTCGACGCGGTTGGCCGAACTCGAGGCGCCGGTTACGGCGGCGGCCATGACGAGAGGGAGCAGACCCTCAATCAGATGCTCGTTGAGATGGACGGTTTTGACACAAAGGATGGGGTCATTGTGCTCGCGGCTACAAACCGGCCGGACGTCCTCGACCCGGCGCTTCTGAGACCGGGCCGCTTTGACCGGCAGGTTGTGGTTGATATGCCCGACGTGGACGAGCGGGAGCAAATCCTTCGTATTCACAGCGCAAGAATCCGCCTTTCTCCCGATGTGGAGCTCAAGCGCGTTGCCCGGGCCACGCCGGGTTCCGCGGGTGCGGATCTTGCCAACCTTGTTAACGAGGCTGCTCTTTACGCCGCCCGGAAGGACAAGGAAGTGGTGGAGATGGAGGACTTCGAGGAGGCTCGGGACAAGATCCTCATGGGCGTGGCCAAGACCTCTCGGATCATCTCTCCGGAGGATAAACTAAAAACTGCCCGTCATGAGGCGGGACACGCCCTTCTGCACTATTATTTGAAGGACGCCGATCCGTTGCACAAAGTGACGGTTGTGCCGAGAGGGCGAGCCTTGGGCGTGGCATTCTCTCTTCCGGAGAAGGACAGCTATAGCAAGAGCAGGAATTATCTTCTTGATAGGATCCGAATCGCCTATGGCGGCTATATAGCTGAGCGTCTTTTCTATGAGGAGACCACAACGGGTGTGCAGAACGACCTCAAGCAGGCGAGCGAGTTGGCTCGCCGCATGGTCACCGAGTGGGGTATGAGCGAGCTCGGTCCTGTTTCCTTTGGGCAGGAAGATGAGCCAATTTTCCTTGGTAAGGAGATAGCGACCCATAAGGACTACTCTGAGGAGACCGCACAGAGGATTGACGAGGCGGTGCGGCAACTCCTGGACACCTGTTTCCGGGATGCCGAGGAAATCCTTACGGAGCATAAAGACGAGCTAGAAAAGCTCGCCCAGAGTCTCACTGAGAAGGAGACTCTTACCGATAGTGAGGTCCGTGAGCTTCTGGGCTTTCCTCCCAGAAAGGCTGACGAGGAGGATAATGAGAATCCCGATACGGTGGCGCCTCCGGAGTAAGCTGCTGCTCCTCTTTCTCCTCCTTCCCCTCGGCCTCGCCGCTGGGCAGGAGTTAGGAGAGTTGAGCCTTACCTACCTGGAACAGGCGGAAGACGCACTCTCCGACGGGGCGGACCGGGAAGCCGAACGGTATCTCGAGACCGCCCTTTCGCTTTCTCCTCAGCTGGCGGACGCTATGATCGCCCTCGCCGCCTTTCGTGCGGAACGGGGGGCGGTGAGGGAGGCAATCGAGCTCCTGGAAACGGCCCTCGCAGAAGGCCGATTTCTCCGGGCCTCGGAGGATCGGGCTCGAATCGATCTCGCCCGGCTCCACCTCCGGGTGCGCCGGGCCGAGGCGGCCCTCGATACCCTGAGTCAGGTGCGCCTGCCGAGCCGAGAGGCACTCTACCTCCGGGGGCTCGGGGGCTTGGAGGCTGGTGAGCTCTCGGTTGCCAGGGCTGCCGCTGAGCGAGGACGCGCCCTCTACCCGGAGGATCCCCGTTTCGTCGATCTGATCCACCGAATAGACCCGGTCAGTCCAGTCGCCCTGGAAGGATGGCTCGAGGAGAACCGGAGCGAGGATCCCGCGTACCTGCGGGTTCTGGCGCGTTTTCTTCTCAGAGTGGAGCGGCCTGCTGACTTTCTCGACCGGGCGGGAGAGTACTTCTCTCTTGGTGGATCTGATCCCGCCGTAGCGGCCCGCTACGCGGAGTTACTCGAAAACGGTATCGATCGGTTTCTCGAGCTCCAGGGACATCGGGACAAATACGCGCTCGAGGTGGCCGCGGAGTCGCTTTCCTCGGAGGCCGGGGAAGAACTTCTCCTCCAGGCCAGGGGAGCCCTGGACGCTCTAGAAGCCCCGGTCCGCCTCGGCTACGACCCGGACCGCGACGGTTATGATACCGGAGCCTTCTACTGGGAAGGCTCACGTATCCTTCGATGGGAGAGAGACGAGAACCAGGACGGAACCTCGGAGATGGTGGTCTATTTCGGTCCGGGGGGAGTCCCCGAAGAGGTGACCTACCGCGGTGGTGCGCGTCTTTCCTACGGTGTCTACCCTTATCTCGGCAGCGCGGAGCTGCTAGAGGAGGGAGGGACCCGAACCCTCTATCTTATGGAAGACCGCCTTGCCCACCACGCCCTAACGAGGGGGATCTCATGGTACGAGGAGCGTCAGGACCTTTTTCATACCTATGAGACAGGAGCGGAGCCGCCGGATCTTGAGCTCCTGCGTCGCTATACCGCCTTGGAGGTGCTCGAAGAGGAGCGGGGCGGCAGGACCTACCGACAGCTTCTCGGCGGCGTGCCGTTAATCGCCTATCGCGATGTGCAGGGAGACGGTGTCATCGAAGAGCTCCGGGTCTTCTCCGGGGGACAAATGAGCCACGGCCTCCTGGATCCCGACAGCGACGGGACCTTCGAGCTCTACGAACGCTTCGGGGGAGACGGCGTCCTTCTACAGGGCGTGGACGAGGATGGGAGCGGCAGATCCGAGATCTTTGCCACGATCCTCGATGAGATGGCGCGTTGGGACAGCGATGAGGATGGACTGGTCGACTTCGGAGTGGTAACTGATCAAATCAAGGCGTTTATGGAAATAGAGCGACGTATGCGGAACAATCTTGAGTACCAGATAGAGCTATTCGGAAACAGGACTTCGCAATGAAAGTTGGTGTCAGGAGGCTCGCTCTGCTCGCCCTGGGGGCGACTCTCGGTATGGCAGCTATCGGATGCGCCTCCGATGAGCGTGGCGAGGTAACCACCGGGCGGCCGGAACGGGCGGAAGAACGCATCCTTACCCTCATCGAGGAGGAGAACCGTCCGGAACGGGCGATCACCATGCTGCCGCTCCTGCAGGAGCAGGGGTTGATCGAGCCCACTCGAGGAGAGGAGCTCCGGAGCGCCGCGGTGCAGGAGACTGAGCGCCTCTACAGAAGTGCTCTCGAGGAGAACCGGGTCGTGGATGCCTTGGTCCGTCATCAGAACCTGGAGCTCCTCGGTAAGCTTCCGGAGGAACCTGCCCAGAGTCGCGGGGATCTCATCAAGGCCCTTGCGGACAGTTACCTGGAACGAAACAACAGTGTCGGGGCCCTCTCGGTGCTCTTGCGCCACCCGAATCTTGGACAGGTATCGCCGGCTGAGTTGGTCCGCTACGGCCGCTTAGCGCAGGAGAACAACAATCGTTACGCCCTGCGGCGGATTCTCGACGCCCTGGATACCGCCGGAGCTGAGGCTCCGGAGGACCTGGCTGCCTCAGCTGAGAGCAGTGCGGAGGCTGCGGAGATGATCGGTGGGACCGTAACGGTCTGGGTGAACCGTGGCATGCGGATCAACCAGGGCGTAGGAGTGCCGGACCGGGTTATCGGCAGTGGATTCTTTATCGATCGTCGGGGCTACCTGATGACGAACTACCATGTGATTGCCAGCGAGGTGGACCCGGAGTATGAGGGCTACTCCCGGCTCTTCGTTAAGCTCCCGGGGAGTCCGAACGACCGGATTCCGGCCAAAGTGGTCGGGTATGACCGGATCTTCGATCTCGCCCTTTTGAAAGTGGAACTCGACCCGGAGTACGTCTTCGCCTTCACCAATATTCGAGAGCTCGCTCCGGGATCCGAGATTCTTGCCATTGGATCTCCCGGTGGGCTGGAAAATTCCATCTCCTCAGGGATTATCTCCGCCCAGGGCAGGCGATTCCTGCAAATGGGCGACGCCCTGCAGGTGGACGTCCCCATCAATCCCGGCAACTCCGGGGGCCCCCTCATTTCCCGGGATGGTGACCTTGTGGGCGTCGTGTTTGCGGGAATAGAACAGTTCGAGGGGGTCAACTTCGCCATACCGAGTTTCTGGATTCGGCACTTCCTCGAGGAGTTCTATAACGAAGGGGAGGTGAGCCACGCCTGGATCGGGGTCGCCGTGCGAGAAGCTCGGGAAGGGCTGGAGGTAGTATACGTCGCCCCGGATTCCCCGGCGGAAGACGCAGGCCTGAAGAGGGGTGACGTCATTACCGCCGTCAACGACCGGGAGCTCAGAGAGATCGCCGAGGCAAACGACTTTTTTCTCAGCATGTATCAGGGCAATCTTGTTAAGGTGAGCTACAGCCGTCCCGTGCAGGAAGAAATCGGCGAAGAAGCCCTGGGGGCTGAGGAAGAGCGACGCCGCTCTCGGAATCGTCGGCAGCTCGAGTCCCTGGTCTATGTTGATGAGAGGCCCTTCTCTCCGGTGGAGGAGGCTCTTAAGGCGGAGGAGGTAGACGAGCTCTTTCCTGCGGTATTCGGCATGGCGGTGCGGGAGATTCGGTCGCTGCCGTGGCAAGAGGAGTTCGTCATTACTGAGGTGTATCCCGGGAGCATCGCCGATGAATCGGGCCTCTCAGTCAACGATCCTTTCTCCCTGCGAAGCTGGCAGGTCAACCGGGACGCCCGGGCGCTCTTGATCCAGATTATCGTTAAGAAGCGGAAAGCGGGGTTTCTGGAAACTGGACTTCAGCTCGGCGCCTACCTCGAGACGGACAATTTTATCTAGACCCACCACTGTTAGTATCCTTCACCTAAGAAAGCCCCTCAGATTCCCCTATCATACTGAGGGGCGGGTAGGGTATACTGTCCGGAACCCATAATAAGGAAGGAATATTGGCCGAGTCGATGTACGTCGTCAGCCTGGAGGGCGAAGTCCGGGTCCAGGGGGCCGAGGATATTCGCACGGAGCTGAAGGATTCCATAGCTTCTCACGAACAGGTCTTCCTCAATGTCTCGCACGTCAGCGACATCGACCTCTCTTTTGTTCATCTTCTTTACGCTGCCCGGCGTTTTGCCAAGAAGAAGAAGAAGGTCTTTCGCCTCACCGGTACATTTCAGGAGACCGTACTGAAGCGGCTGCAAACCGGCGGTTTTGTAGCGGGAAATATCTCTGCCGCTGCCAGGGATGTGGACGAGGCGCTCCTGCCGCTACCGGAGTAGAACGAGGATGCAAGACGAGTTTAAACAGAATTTCCGCGAAGAAGCGTACGAGCTCCTCAACAGCCTGGAAGAATCCCTTCTGGAGCTCGAAACGAATCCGAACAACCCCGACGAAGTATCCGCGGTGTTCCGGGCTATGCACACCATCAAAGGCTCCGCGGCGATGTTCGGATTCGATGGAATATCCAGCTTTGCGCACAACGTGGAGAACATTCTCGACGAGGTGCGAGACGGGACTCTTCCCGTCACCTCGGAGTTGATAAACCTTACTCTTAAGGCCAGGGACCACATTCGTACCCTCCTCGTGGAGGAGTCGGACCCGACGCTGGAGCAGGAGGTACTTTCGGGACTCACAGCGTTTCGGGAGAAGCACACTCCTACTCCCAGGGCCCACAGCTTCGAGGAAGAGCCGCCGACCAGTGGCATCGGAACCGAAGAGAGTGAAGGGGGAGCCACCGGTCTTGCCCCGGCCGAGGCCGCAGCGGAGGAGCACGACTTTCCGCGAATTTACCGGGTTCTGTTCGAGCCTGAGGAGGATATCTATTTTTCCGGGACCAACCCGCTCCTCCTCCTGGAAGAGCTCGAGGCCCTCGGGGAGTTTACCGCCCTTCCGCGGATCGGCAAAATTCCCGCTCTCGACAAGCTCGATCCGGAAAAGTCAGTCATATCCTGGGAGATCTTTCTTACCAGCCGCTGCACCATTAACGATATCTACGACGTCTTCATTTTTGTAGAGGACCGGGCGAACATCGATGTCCAGGTAATCGAGGAGCTCGAGCCCGAAACCGAGGGGCAAGAGGGAAAGCGCCTCGGCGAGATTCTCATGGAGCGGGGCGCGGCGAGCCGCGAGACCATAGAGCGTGCAGTCTCCCTGCAGAAACGTATCGGGGAGGTGCTTGTCGAGCAGGGCGTCAGCCGGGAGGAGGTTGCCAGCGCCCTGAAGGAGCAGGAGCACATT
>CAYZHV010000074.1:0-14898 GCA_964478055.1 uncultured Spirochaetaceae bacterium
AAGGGTCAACTTTCAGGACCTCATTTCCCAGACCATGCAGGGCCCCTCTCGTCCCAACGAGCGAGTCGGTGGCACAAACCCGAAACAGGTAGGCCTCGGTATGCAGGTCGCCACGATTGACACAATCCATACACAGGGCTCCCTTCAGACCACCGGGGTCAAGAGCGACCTTGCCGTCCAGGGGGCGGGCTTCTTTATCATGCGCAACGGTGACGAAGAGCTCTACACCCGAAACGGCGCCTTCGGACTCGACTCCGAGGGGATGCTCGTAAACCCCGCAAACGGCATGCGTCTCCAGGGATGGCAGTCCCGGGAAGTTGAGGGACAGACACTGATCAACACTTCCGGAGCTCTCGAAGACCTGGTCATACCGATCGGCAGCAAGGACCCGGCCACCGAGACGACCCAGGTCTTCCTGGCGAGTAACCTCAACAAGCTCACCCCCGTAATCGGAGCCGACGCGGGTCCCGCTCAGGTGCAGGAAGGCACTTGGACCGTGGAGTACGACATCTACGACTCCTTCGGCAGTCCTCATACCCTGCGAGTCAATTTTACTCGGGTCGAGGGACAGGAGAACGTCTGGCAGGCGGCGGTGGATATCGACCCCGAGGCGGAAACCCCGGTCACCCAGAACGTCGCCGTCGGCGGGATTCAGAGCGCCGACAATCAGACCTTCAATCTCGAGTTTTCCAATGACGGGACGCTCCTGCGAGTCTTCAACGGAGAAGGCGGCCTCGACAACGAGGAGCAGCTATCCATAGATGTAACCTACAACGTTCCGCAAACCGCCATACCGGTGGACCAGCAGACCGGGCTCCCCGGTGGTCCAGAACAGCAGACATTCACCCTCAACCTCGGCGAAGTCGGAGCCTTCACGGACTCCATGACTCAGTTCGCCTCGGCGAGCTCGACCAAGGTGTACGAGCAAAACGGCTTCCCCATGGGTTACCTCGAGGACTACCAGATCGACCAGAACGGTGAGATCCGGGGTATATACTCCAACGGTAATACCAGGGCCCTCGGCCAGGTCGCTCTCGCCTCCTTCACCAATCCGGGAGGATTGGAGAAGCAGGGCGACACTAACTTCTCCGAGTCGATCAACTCCGGAACGGCGAATGTGGGTCCTGTCGGTGTGGCAGGGAAGGGGAACATCATGTCCGGCACCCTCGAGATGAGTAACGTCGATCTCGCCGAGCAGTTTACGGACATGATCGTGACACAGAGAGGGTTCCAGGCAAACAGCCGGACGATCCAGACCTCGGATCAGATGCTGCAGGAACTCTTAACACTCAAGCGGTAAAGGAAGTAGTATCCTAGGCGACGATGATTGAAGTGACCCGACTCGATGGAAAGGGCTTCTACGTTAACCCGCATCAGATCGAGTACATCGAGTCGAATCCTGATACGACCCTGATAATGCTTTCCGGGAAGCGGTTGGTTGTCCGTGAGGACTACGAGACGATCTTTGATCGTATTGTGGAATATCGACGACGGATCGGCGCTTTCAAGAACGAGGAGTAGGTTGCCGTGGATCTTGGCACGATAATTGGCATTGGACTCGGATTCGTCATGGTGGCCCTCGGTATCATTCTGGGCGGCGTCGGCATGGGACCGTACATCAGTTTCGACTCGGTCCTTATTGTTCTCGGCGGCTCCTTTGGAGCGATGCTCGTGGCGAACCCGCTCTCCCGGATGCTTGGAATCGGTCGTTACCTGAGCCACGTTTTCCAGACCACCAGCTGGGCCGAGGAAGAGCTCATCACTACCCTGGTCGGCTTTTCCGACCGGGCACGAAAAGAGGGGCTTCTGGCGCTGGAGGACAACCTGGACTCCGTGGAAGACGAGTTCATGCGAAAAGGCATTCAACTTGTTGTTGACGGTACGGACCCGGATATTATCAAGAACATCCTCTACGCCGACCTCAACGAGATCCAGTCCCGCCACGAGACGGGTATCAAAATATTCGACGACTGGGCAAAGATCGCCCCGGCTTTCGGCATGATCGGTACCCTTATCGGTCTTATCGCCATGCTCGGTAGCATCGGTGGCGATACCGCCGCTATCGGTCGCGGTATGCAGACCGCTCTTGTAACCACTCTTTACGGGTCGTTCCTTGCAAACCTCCTACTCATGCCGATCAAGTCAAAGCTAGAGGGCAAGGACAAAGAGGAAGTTCGGGCGAAGGAGATAGTAGTCGAGGGGGTGCTCTCCATCCAATCCGGTGACAACCCGCGAATCCTTCTCGAGAAGCTCATTTCCTACCTGCCCCCTGGACAGCGGCAGGCGGTACGACAGGAGGCGGGAGCTGAGTAGGAAGACGAGGTAGCCAACATGCCTGCAGATAAACAGCGAAAGAAGAAGTGTCCCCCGGAAGGTACTCCGGACTACATGCTCACGTACGGTGACATGATGACACTTCTTTTGACGTTTTTTGTAATGCTCCTCACCCCCGCCGAGATCGACGGCTACCAGCTCCGCCTGATCCTGGCGGCTTTTCCAGGTTTAGGGGCATATCAGGGGGGTAACACCCTGGAAGAGGGACGCTTAGCGGAGCTCGGCAACACGATCGAGGCGCTGCCCTCCATGGAGCGTGGACGAGCGCTCGACGAGGCTCGCCGGGAAGCTATCTCGATTTTTCAGCCCGAGGTGCGTAACCAGATGGTTCGTATCACTCAGGACGAGCGGGGTTTGGTAATCTCCCTCGCCTCGGACGCCTTTTTTGACCCCGCCAGTGCCGAGATTAACATAGAACAGACCCGGGGTATCTTGCAGCGCCTGGCGCGGCTCCTAAATTCTCCGGATCTTCAGGATCGAACCTTCCGGATCGAAGGGCACACGGACGCTACCCCGGTGGACCCCGCCGGACCCTGGGAGAGCAACTGGGAGCTTTCGGCGGCTCGCTCCCTCTCGGTTCTCCGATACCTGACTGATTTTGGCGTTGGGGAGAATCAGTTCCAGGTAATGGGCCTCGCCGACACCGAGCCCCTTTTCGACAATGACACCCCCGAAGGCCGGGCGTACAACCGGCGGGTGGATGTGATAATCCTAACCGAAGGCCACCTCTGAGGAGGTGAACCAGGAGCCACGCCTGAAAAGATGGCGTGGTCCATAGTGAGGTAACGCTATGTCCGACGAAATGTTCGATACCGAAGAAGAGGTAGGCGGTGGCGACGAGCAACCGCAGGCCGGTAGGAAACGAATTGGATTCTTGCCGGCGGTGGTCATCGATATTCTCAAGTGGGCGGCGATTATTGTCGGCGCCATTATCTTTATTGTTGTTGTAGTGGTGATAACCGTTCGCACCCTGGATCGCCGCGAGGGCGGACAGCTCGCGGACGTCCCGCGGGTCTCGGAGTACCAGGACTCGGTGCCACCGGAGCTTGCCTGGTTCAGCCAGCTCGGAGAGGTTCGGGGACAGACCCGGGACGAGCCGAGCATGACCTTTATTGTGGCTCCCTGGATCGGCTACGAACAAGAGAGCGAAGCGACCCTGCAGGAGCTCATTGGTAGGGAGATACAGATCAAAGAGACCATTGCGATCTATTTTGGCAGCCACTACGCCCGGGAGCTCGAAGGGCCTGATAACCGGCAGCGGGTAAAACGGGAGCTCCGGGAAGAAATCAACCGGATGATGCGCAACAAGATTCGCGAAGTCGCCTTTGATTCATACCAGATTCTTGACTTTTAGAAGAAAGCTTGAAAAAGGTGGAGAAGTGTGCGAGAATTTCGCCAAGTTACTGGGAGGGTGTAACTTAACATGACCGAAGTATTGTCTCAGGATGAGATAGATCAGCTGCTAACGGCGATCTCATCGGGGGACGTAGAAACTGAGGAAATCTCTCAGCCGGCTGAACAGCGTAAGATCAAGATTTACGACTTCAAGCGGCCGGATAAATTCTCGAAGGAGCAGATTCGGACGGTCTCGATAATGCACGAGACCTTTGCGCGTCTTACCACTACCAGTCTGAGCGCCCAGCTCCGCTCCCTCGTACAGGTCCATGTTGCTTCGGTGGACCAGCTCACCTACGAAGAGTTCATTCGGTCAATCCCAAACCCCACGACTCTGGCGGTAATCAACATGGATCCTCTCAAAGGATCCGCGATTCTCGAAATAGACCCGGCTATCACATTTTCCATTATCGACAGGCTCTTCGGAGGCCAGGGCGAAGGAACCAAAGTAACCCGGGACCTTACCGACATCGAGCAGTCGGTCATGGAAGGGATAATAGTCCGAATCCTGGGCAACATGCGGGAGGCGTGGAGCCAGGTTATCGACCTGCGGCCCCGGCTCGGCCAGATCGAGACGAATCCGCAGTTCGCCCAGATAGTGCCCCCCACGGAGATGGTGGTCCTCGTCACCCTGGAAACGAAAGTCGGCGAAGTGGAGGGAATGATGAACTTCTGCATTCCCTACCTTACTATTGAGCCGATTATCTCGAAGCTCTCGGCCCAGTACTGGTACTCCTCGGTCCGTCGCGGGACGACCACGGAGAACCTCAATATTCTCCGGGAGCGGCTCTCCACCATCGATGTTACCGTGGTGGCGGAGATCGGGAGCATGGATCTTACGGTTCGTGACGTCCTGAACCTCCAGGTGGGAGACGTGATACGGCTCCAGAACACACGGATCAACGATCCGATGTACCTGAGCGTGGGAGCGCGAAAGAAATTCTTGTGTAAGCCGGGGCAGATTGGTAACAAACTCGCGGTGCAGGTGCTTCGAAAGCTAGAAGATTTTGACGAGGAAGATTTCGAAGAGCTCGCCGAGGAGGAGGAGTGATACATGAGTGACGGATCCCTCTCTCAAGATGAAATAGATGCTTTGCTCCAGGGCTCCGGAAACATGGATTTCGGCGAGCCGGCGAACACAAACCAGAGCCTCTCACCGGAACAGATCGGTTCCTTTCGGCAGCTGATAGGACAGACCGTAGACGGCCAGACTTCCAATCTCTCGATGATCCTCTCCGCGGAGGCGTCGATCTCGATTCAGAACGTAGAAGCGATTACCGCCGAGGCGCTCTCTACCCGGATTTCGGGAACCGTAGTGCAGGTGGACTACAACCTCAAGGAAGGGCTCTCCGGGCGCCATCTCTACGTACTCTCAGAGCAGGATGCCCTGATCCTTGCGGGCGGCATGATGGGTCTCGACGACGTGGAGCTCGATGACGCGGCCCTAAACGCCATTCAGGAGGCGTTCTCGCAAGTATCCGGGCCGGTGCTCAACGCCCTCGGCGAAAAGGCGGGAACCACGGTTATGCCGGAGCCTGCGGAGGCGCAGCAGACCGATGTCGGTTCTATAGACCTTCCCGCACCGGATTTCGTCGCGGTGACCTATAGCCTCTCCATCTCGGGAAACCAGGCTTCCGTGGTGGAGATCTTCGATCCCGCCATCGTCAGTGAGCTCGTTCAGCCCGCCGGTGGCCAGCAGGAAGACCCGATGGCCGGCCTCGCCGCCATGGCGCAGCAGCCTCAGCAACAACAGCAGCAACAGCAGCAGGGTGGCTTCGGGCAAATGATGGGAGGCCTCGGCGGCGGTCAGCAACAGGGAGGCGGCATGAGCGGTCCCGGCGTGCAGTCGGTGCAGTTTCCGAATCTTCAGCAGGGTGGTCAGTCTCAGGAGCAGGGGAACATCGGGCTCCTGATGGACGTCTACATGGAGATGACCGTCGAGCTCGGCCGGACCCGAAAGTTGATTAAAGAGATTCTCGGCATGGGAGAGGGCACCATTATCGAGCTCGATAAGCTCGCTGGTGAGCCCGTAGACATACTGGTAAACCACAAACTCATCGCGAAAGGTGAGGTTGTAGTTATAGATGAGAACTTCGGTGTTCGTGTCACCGAAATCGTTTCTCCGATGGAGCGGGTCAGTAACATGACGTAACAGGGTTTCCGCCGCAAGGCGGGTGTTAAAAACTGGGAGGGAAAAACTGAAACGTCTACTACTTGCTCTACTGCTAGCGGCACTGTGTCCGCTTTTTGCGTATACGCAGGATGCTGGTCAGGGAGCGCAATCAAACTCAGATACCAACGGCTCGACAATAGAGGAGTCCGCCCAGAGCGGCGCCCCTGAAGAGGGCGCCCAGAGCCGCGCCCCTGAAGAGAGTGAGCTACGCTTTGCTGATGCGGAAGCGCCCGCGACCGAAGGGGAGGAAATACGGCCAGTCACGGATCTTTCCATCTGGGACTTTGTTCGGATGGTGCTGGTCCTCGCCCTGGTGGTGGCCCTCATTTACGGTCTCTTCTTTCTGCTCAAGCGAGCTCAGGGTAGCCAGAGTGAGCAGAGCGGGGTAATTAACGTTCTGGCCACCCAGAGTCTCCCGGGTAACGGAATGGTCCACCTTGTTAAGGTGGGTACCCAGATTTTCATGCTCGGGAGCTCCGAGCACTCCTTGCGGCTTCTCACCGAGATAGACGACAAGGAGTCCCGGGACGAGGTGGAGCTCCGGGTAGCCGAGATACCTCAGACTGAGCGTAGGAGCTTCTCCGATCTCATGAGCGCCATGCTCGGTAGCTTTGGCCGAGAGGGGAGCACCGAAAACGGCGAGACCGAGGGCGCCGGCGGGCGCTTTGACTCCGGTCCCGCCGATGTTAATGCCGCTGACTCCGATAGCTCCGATAGCTCCGTTAGCTCCGAAGCGCCCCGGGCCAGCAGTGCCGAACGACGCCCCTCCTCCGCGGAGGCTCGGGCGGAACAGGAAGTACTCGAGTACATCTCCAGCCAGCGGCAACGTCTGAGGAGGCTCAACTCATGAGGAGGCTCCCCGGCGGTCTGCTGCTTTTCCTTCTCCTGCTGCTGGCGGTTGCTCCCCCGGGGTTTGCTCAAAGTGCCACGGACCTGGCGGAGCCCGTGCAGGGCGAAGAGGCGCTCCAGATACCCTTTGTGGACCTAACTATCCGACAACCCGAGAGCGATCAGGAGGTGGCCCTCTCTCTGCAGATTCTGCTCCTCCTGGCTGTTCTGAGCCTCGCTCCCTCGATCATAATCATAATGACCTCGTTCTTGCGGATAGCCATAGTCCTGGACTTCATAAAGAGGGCTCTCTCTCTGCAACAGGTGCCGCCTACGCAGGTGCTCATGGGCATAGCGCTCTTTCTCACGATCTTTATCATGTGGCCCACCCTGGACGAGATTTACCAAAACTCCTTTCGACCCCTTTCGGAGGGGGAAATCGGACTGGAGCAGGCGTACCAGGAGTTCGAATCTCCCATGCGTCGGTTCATGTATCGACAGATGGCGGCGGATCCCTCCCATGTGGGGCTCTTTATGCGGATGGCGGACCTCCCGAGGCCGCAGACCCTGGCGGATGTGCCGACCCATGTGCTCATCCCGGCTTTCATACTCCATGAGCTCACGGTCGCCTTTAAGATCGGCATACTGCTTTTTATCCCGTTCATCATTATCGACATGGTCGTCTCTTCGACCCTCATGTCAATGGGTATGATCATGCTGCCGCCGATCATGATCTCCCTCCCCTTCAAGCTTATTCTCTTTGTCCTCGTGGACGGCTGGGGTCTCATTACGCAGCAGCTGGTCGCCAGCTTTGGAGGCTTCTAATGGACGTTGGGTTTGTAGTCAATATCTTTCGGACCGCCATACTCCAGCTTCTCCTGATGTCCGCTCCGGTACTTCTCATGGGAATGTTGGTGGGGCTCATCGTTTCGATCTTCCAGGCGACTACTTCGATTCAGGAGCAGACCCTTACCTTCGTCCCAAAGATCGCGGCGATTCTGGTGGCGCTCCTCTTTTTCGGGCCCTGGATGATTACCACCTTGCGGCAGTTTACGATCAACCTCTTCAATCAGATACCAAATATGGTGGGATAGACGGTGGGAATGGTTGAACGGATCGCAGCAGAAGCACCTCTCTTCCTCCTAATTTTTACCAGGATTATCGTGCTCGCTTCCGTGGCGCCCCTGCTCAATTCGACAGCTATTCCCGGCATTGCTCGCATCGCTCTCGCCTTCTTCGCGGCCTTCTTCGTATTCCCCGGAGTAGCCCGGGCGGGTTATCCCATCCCTGAGAATGTCCTCGCCTACGTGCTTCTGCTCGTGGGAGAGGGGATGATCGGCTTGACCATCGGCTTCCTCCTGGTGGCGTTCTTCGCGGTCTTTCAGACCGCCGGGCAATTCTTCTCTCTTCAGATGGGATTCGGCGCCTCCCAGGTATTCGATCCTCTGGCGCAGGTTTCCATTCCGCTGACGGGCCAGTTCTTCAACATGATCGCCATGCTGATCTTCGTGACCATCGAGGGGTTTCAGAAGATCTTTCTCACCGGCGTACTCTACTCCTTTCGTTCCATGCGGGCTATCGACTTCGTCATCCATCGCAACGACATTGTCCGTCTCGTGGTTTCTTCTTTGAGCTCCCTTTTCCAGCAGGCCATGGTGCTGGCGCTGCCGATTCTCGGTACCCTCTTTCTCGCATCGGTTACCATGGGCCTGCTGGCCAAGGCGGCTCCACAGATGAACCTTCTCATGCTCGGTTTTCCGCTGAACATCGGCCTGGCGTATCTCATTATGTTTCTGGCCCTCCCTTTTATCCTCGAGGGGTTCGCGTCGGTGATCAACGGGAGCTTCGAGCGTCTCGGAATCATGTTCGACATGGTCCTGGAGGCCCCGAATGAGTAGGTGCGTTCGACGGGATGCAGCTCTCTGGAGCGGCTGGGCTCGTGACTCACGGAACGCGCTCTTTCTGGATCTCTTGCTGCGTGCCGGAATAGGGCCAACCGGAGGGGAGTCCAATCCCTGGGACTCCCTTCCCCGTAACGACGAGACAAACGCTCAGGGCTTGGAGGCAACCGACCTGCCGCAGTCGCCGCCCTCGGTTCGCCCGAGAGACCCGAAGAGCCAGTTCGCCGCGGAGCTGACGCGATTCCATCTCCAGTGGTTTGCCGCTGAGGACGAGGGACGGACCGAAGAGCCTTCGGAGCATAAGATCCAGGAGGCTCGGGAAGAGGGTAAGGTCGCCAAGTCCCAGGACGTCACCTCCGCGGTGGTGCTCCTCTTCTCGGTCATCGCTCTTTGGATCGCCTCGGAGTACATCTACAACCGGATGCTCGACATGGTGCGCTTCTACTACGCCTCGGCGGCGCAGATCGACATAACCACGGACACCACGGCGTACAACGCCTTCTTCGGCTTCTTTGTACCTCTCACCCTTCCGGTTATCGTCGTCGCCTTTATCGCCGCATTTCTCGGAAACGTCCTGCAGGTCGGGTTTCTCTTCACCACCAAACCGATCACTCCGGATTTCAACAAGGCCTCCCCGAAGATCGGCAAGTGGTTCGAGCGCTCCTTTGCCTCGGTGGAGGCGCTCTACAACTTTTTCAAGTCCCTGGGAAAGGTCGTGATTATCGCCGCCCTGGCGTACATCAACATCCGAGCCCGGATCGGCCAGTTCGCGAACCTGGTCAACATGCCCTTTAACCAGGGCTTTGCGGTGGTCGCCGGGGCCGCCTTTTCTCTGGTGCTCCAGGCGGCGATCATTCTCCTGATTCTCTCCATCGTGGACTACTTCTGGTCCCGACGGCAGCATCTCGAGCAGTTGAAGATGACAAAACAGGAGGTCAAAGAGGAACGGAAGCAGTACGAAGGTGACCCCCTCGTAAAGAACCGCCTCCGACAGCGGATGCAGGAGCTCCTCTCGCAGAACATGATTCAGAATGTTCCCCAGGCGGACGTGGTTGTGACAAACCCGACCCACTACGCCGTGGCCTTGCAATACGACGCGGTGCGCATGCAGGCACCGACGGTGGTGGCCAAGGGTGCGGACAACATCGCCTTCAAAATTCGGGAAGTGGCGGAGGAGCACGGAGTCCCGATTTTTGAGAACAAGCCCCTGGCCCGGGCGCTCTTTGCGGAACTGGAGATCGGGGACGAGATCCCTGAGCAGTACTATCAGGCTCTCGTGACGATTCTCAAGGAGGTTTACCGCATGAAAGGTAAGAAGGTAGTCTATGGCTGATCGAACCGGCGCCTTCGGCGTCGCCGTTCCGCGCATAAGTAACGATGCGATGGTGGCCGTGGGTGTCATCATCGTCGTCATGATGCTCATCATCCCGCTGCCGACGGTGCTTCTCGACGTGCTGATGACGGCTAATCTCGTCTTCAGCCTCCTGACGATACTTATTGTTCTCTACACTAAGCAGGCGCTGGATTTTTCAGTGTTCCCGACCCTGCTCCTGGTGATGACAGTTTTCGGTCTGGCCCTCAATGTGAGTTCCACCCGACTCATTCTCTCCCTCGGTCAGGAGTTCGACGGGCGGATTGTGCAGGCCTTTGGCGCCTTCGTGGTCGGTACCGCCGGCCAGGAAGGTCTGGTGATCGGGCTCATTATCTTTATCATCATCGTGGCGGTGCAGTTTATTGTCATCACCAAGGGCGCCACCCGAGTCGCCGAGGTTGCCGCCCGCTTTACCCTGGACTCTCTCCCGGGCAAGCAGATGGCCATCGAGGCGGAGTACAACTCCGGATCCATCACGGAAGAAGAGATGAGTCGTCGAAAGATGGAGCTGGAGCGGGAGGTGGACTTCTACGGTGCCATGGACGGTGCCTCGAAGTTCGTCTCCGGTAACGTTAAGGTCGGTATTCTCATCACCATCGTGAACATAGTCGGTGGTCTGGTAGTTGGCACCACCATTCACGGGGAGTCCTTGCAGAGCGCGGTCAACACCTACGTCTCTCTCACCGTCGGTGACGGTCTGGTCTCGCAGTTTCCGGCGCTCTTTATATCCACAGCCACCGGTCTCATCGTTACCCGAGCGGTCTCCGACGGTACCTTCGCCGACGACGTCTCCAAGCAGTTCTCGGCGCAGTCGAGGGTCTACTGGATCGCCGCGGTTTTTCTCTTCATTCTTTCCATGCTTCCCGGCTTTCCCTGGTACATTCTCATTCCGATGGGAGCCCTTTCGGCCTTCGGGGGATTTGTAATCGGTCGGCGGCAGAGCGCGGAAGCCGCGGAAGCGGAGCAGAAGGAGCGAACCGAGGCGGCCCGGGAGGAGCGGCCCGCGGAGATTTCTCCCGTAGCGCCCCTGGACCCGATTTCCCTGGAGCTCGGCTATGGACTTGTTCCGTTGGTTGACAAGGAGAAGGGGGCGGAGCTCCTGGACCGCATTACCGGCATCCGTCGGGAGGCGGCCCTGGACCTCGGCCTGGTAGTGCCGCGGATCCGCATTATCGACAACATGCGCCTGGAGCCCTCGGAGTACTGCGTAAAGATTCGCGGTGTGGAAGTGGGCCGCGGACAGATCCGTATGGGGCGCTATCTCTCTATCAATCCCGGGGGTGCCCGGGAGGAGATCTCCGGAGAGGAGACCAGGGATCCCGCTTTTGGGCTCCCGGCGAAGTGGATCTCCGAGGAGCAGCGTGAGGAAGCGGAGCGAGCCGGCTACACCGTGGTGGACGCTCCATCAATTATCGCGACCCACCTGACCGAGATCATCAAGCGCCATGCCCATGAAATCCTCGGGCGGCAGGAGGTGCGCTCCATGCTCGACACACTGCGGCAGGACTATCCCGCGGTGGTGGAAGAGGTCCAAGGCGCCCTCAACGTCGGAGAGATTCAGAAGGTGCTCCAGGGTCTCCTGCGGGAGCAGGTCTCCATTCGAAACATGGTGGTTGTCCTGGAGGCTCTGGCGGATTACGCGACGGTTACCAAGGACACCGGTTTTCTGGTAGAAAAGGTGAGACAAGCCCTGGGGAGACAGATCTCCCTCCAGTACTCCGGGGACGAGCGGGTGCTGCGAGTGCTCACGATCGAGC
This sequence comes from uncultured Spirochaetaceae bacterium, assembly GCA_964478055.1. Lineage (GTDB taxonomy): Bacteria > Spirochaetota > Spirochaetia > DSM-27196 > Alkalispirochaetaceae > CAYZHV01. The sequence goes on from CAYZHV010000074.1 coordinate 11,761, forward strand.
CCGGGTTGGAGCAGGAGATCATCGATTCCCGGGTGGAGACCTCCTCCGGGGTGGTGAGCGCCCTCCCGCCGGACAGGCAGCGCGCCTGGATTCACGCCCTTTCTCAGGCGGTAAGCGCCGTGCAGGAGCAGGGATACCTTCCGGTGGTGCTCTGCTCCGAGGCTGCTCGGCCCCTTGTTAAGGGAAGCACCGAACGAGAGCTTCGTGACCTGGCGGTACTCTCCATACCAGAGATAGTTCCGGACATACGTGTTGAAAGTCTCGGTGAAATTCGATTGGACGAGCAATAGGAGTAAGCAAGATGGATTTTTTCATCGAACAAGCAGCGACGGACCACGAGGTTGACGCCCTCATACGCAATAAGTACGGCGAGCGCGCAAAGATTCTTTCCCGCAAGTCGATTCAGCGTGGCGGATTCCTCGGCCTCTTTTCCCGGAAGGGGGTGGAGGTTACCGGCTACTGCTCCCATTCTCCCAGCCGAGTCGAGCCCCGGCAGCAGCAGGAGTTCGAGGAGGAGAAGCGCAAGATCCTCGAGCAGAGCAAACAGGAAAAGAAGAGCAACGCAGCCCTCGAGGAGGTGCTCTCGGAACTCAAGGAGCTCAAGGAGCAGTTTGGCAGTTTCTCCGAGTCCCGGAGCCTGTCGGTGGAACCCTCGGAGAATCTCCATCCCACTGCGCAGCACATAGAAGAGCTCCTCACGGCAAACGACTTTTCACCGGGCTATGTTCGCACCATGATGAAACGACTCCGGGCGGAGTTCTCCCTGGAAGCTCTGGAGGACAGGGCCGCGGTGGAACACAAGGTGGTTGAGTGGATCGGCGAGAGCATTCAAACCTATGAGCCCGATCAGGATGGTCGGCAGGAGGTATTTGTCCTCGTGGGACCCACGGGGGTGGGCAAGACCACCACCATCGCCAAGCTCGCCGCCCTCCGGGGAGCGGTGCCGGAGCGCAAGGATGATGTGCGCATTCTGACAATTGACAGCTATCGAATCGGCGCCCGGGAGCAGCTGGAGACCTACGGCAAGATCATGTACATTCCGGTCCATTCGGTGGAGACGAAGGAAGAAATGGAGAAACAGCTAGCCCTCAACAAGGAGGCGGATGTTATCTTTGTTGACACCATAGGCAAGAGCCCCAAAGACTTCGCCAAGCTCGGCGAGATGAACGAGCTCTTGCAGAAGTGCTCCGCCACCGGGAGCGTTCACCTGGCGGTGAGCGCCACCACCAAGACCAGTGACATCTACGACATTATGCGCCACTTCGAGCCTTTCGGGTATAAGTCGGTGGTGCTGACCAAGCTCGACGAGACCGCTCGAATCGGCAACATCATTAGCGTCTTGAGTGAGCGTGGCAAGCCGTTGAGCTACGTCACTGATGGGCAAAAGGTACCTCAGGATATTTCGAAAGCGACGCCCCTAAAGCTTCTTCTCTATCTGGAAGGCTTTAGCGTGGACAGAGCGTATATAGAACAGAGATTCGGGGGGGCGGCATGACCGACCAGGCTGAGACGTTGCGCGAAATGATGCGCACCCGAGGCGGCTCTTCGGAGGAGAAGAAGACTCGCATAATCACCGTGGCCAGCGGCAAAGGTGGCGTTGGAAAGACGAACATCTCGACGAATATGGCCCTCGCCTACGCGCAAATGGGCAAAAAGGTGATCCTGATGGATGCGGACCTCGGTCTCGCAAACGTCAACGTCGTTCTCGGCATTATTCCGAAGTACAACCTCTATCACCTTATTCGCCGACAGAAGAGCATGAAAGAGATAATCATGAATACCAACTACGGTATTCAGATTGTCGCCGGGGCCTCGGGTTTTGCCAAGATCGCCAACCTGAGCGAGGAGGAGCGACGCGCCTTTATCGACGAGCTCTCCACCCTCTCTGACGCGGATGTGATCATAATAGACACCAGCGCCGGGGTCTCGAACAACGTTCTCTCCTTTGTCGCCGCCGCGGACGACGCGATTATTGTCACCACCCCGGAACCGACGGCAATAACCGACGCCTACGGCATTATCAAGATCATTGCCACGGAGATCGACAACCTCAACCTGAGCCTCAAGCTCATTGTAAACCGCGTAAAGTCGGTAACCGAGGGTAAGAAAGTCGCCGAGCGGGTGATCAATATCGCATCGCAGTTTCTCAATCTCAAGGTGGACTATCTCGGATATGTCTACGACGACAACAGTGTGCAGCAGGCCATCCTCAAGCAGAAGCCCTTTGTCGCTCTTGATCCGAAGGGAAAGGCTTCAATTTGCATACGACAACTCGCCAGTCGTCTGGAGAAGGTTGAATACAAGGAGGGCAGCGGCATCGGAAGCTTCTTGAAGCGGCTTTTTGGGGGAGAAACGTAGCTTGACGGTACTAAACGTTTCGCCTAACCTTTAATTTGGAATATTGGATATTGAGCGCTAATGAACGTGGATTGGAGATGGGCAGCAGGACCGGCGGTAGTCGCCTTTGTACTCTCGTTGTTGAGCGGCATTCTCGCGGGAGTGCCTTTTGTAGTCCTCCTGCTGCGCGCAATTCTTGGCAGCGCGCTCTTTAGCGCCCTGGGCACGGGCATCGGATTTCTCGTGCAGAGGCAGCTGCCGGAGCTGCTGGAGACGCCGGGGGAGAGCGGCGGCAGGGCGCAGCCCCGAGTGGACATTACCGTCGGGGACGAGGAGGAAGCGGAGGCAACCCCGGAGTCTTCGGGAGAACCTGAGGAAGAAGGGGGGCTTGCCTCTCTCGATGCCGAAGATATCGAATCCGTTGGGCCGAAAGAGGAGGAGGGCACGGATAACGCGCCTCCTCTTCAGTCGCCCCAGCAGGACATCACCGAGTCCTTGGTAGAGGAGGTGGAAGAGGCCGCCCTTCCGGACGAGGAGCTGACCGCAGCATCCCAGTTCGACGAGGAGGAGACCCAGTCGGAGGAGCTCGAGTCCGTGGATGAGCTGCCCGACATCGGAGGGTTCGAAGGAGCCTTCGAAGACGGTTCCGCCGGAGCAAATGGCGAAGGCTACGGTGGCGAGGAGTCTTCCCTTTCTGATTACGGCTCCGGTTCCTCCTCCAAACGCTCCGCCCCTGAAGGCTTTGACTCCGGCAACGATCCGGCACAGATCGCCAAGGCACTGCAGACTATGTTGAAGAGG
>CAYZHV010000075.1:0-12424 GCA_964478055.1 uncultured Spirochaetaceae bacterium
AAGGATGCTCGCTCATCGCTGTCTCGTCGTTACCTTTCGTCGGCTCTCCGGAAGGGGCGCCGGCGAGCGCCCCCTCCGGCTCGATTCTATCGCCTACTTACCCAAGGGATAGAGAACCTTCTGAATGTCCTCATCTTCGAAGTTTTCCATGTCTACCCAGACGACACCGGTGTCGACTCGGGAAGGAGCTTCCTCGATCCCCATCACATGCTCGTAGAGAATTTTGACCCCGAGGTATCCCATCTGGAATGGGTTTTGAACAACGAAACCGTTGATCACGCCCTCCTGCAGGTAGCGAATCTCCTGCTCCGAAGAGTCGAATCCGACCACCGTGAGGTCGCCGACCTTCCCCGCCGATTCTACCGCCAGGGCCACTCCGATAGCTCCGCCCTCATTGGTCGCGTAGAGACCTGCCAGATCCGGGTGTGCCGTGATCATGTCCGTTGCCTTGTCCATGGACTTCTGGTGATCGCCGTCGCCATAGACGGGCTCCAGGAGCTCGATGTCCGGGTAGTTCTCGGTAATCGCATCCACGAAACCACCGATTCGCTCCCGAGTGTCCATGGTCGCAGCAATGTGGCCGATAATCCCGACCTTACCCTCTCCACCAAGAAGCTCGCCCATCTTTTCGCCTGCCAGCTCTCCAGCGGCGTAGTTGTCTGTGGCGATAAAACTGATGCGGTACTCCGGATTGTTGATGTCTACATCAAAAGTTGCTACGGCGATGCCCTGTTCTGTCGCCTTCTTGGCCAGAGGAACCAGCGCCTCCGAGTCCGTCGGTGCGAGCAGGATGGCATCCACCTTCTTGGCGATGGAGTTTTCCACCATGCTCATCTGCACGTCCACTTCGGTCTCTACAGCGGGCCCATAGAACGGAACCACCAGACCAAGCTCCTCCGCAGCCTGTTGCGTACCGAGTCGTACTGTCTGCCAGTACTCATGCTGAAACCCCATGCTGACGACCTCGATGTCCACGGCGTCCTCAGCGGCTCCTTCCTGAGTGCCCGAGCCGAATGCCACTGAGAGGCACAGCACCGACCAGAGCAGCACAAATAGAGCTCTTCTCATAACCTACCTCCTTGATAGATTTATATGACTCACCCTTCCGGGGTGAGGTTCCCAGCACTAAGCCGAGTAGCCCATGGTCGTGTAGTAGGCGAGGTTCGTCTGCCGCGCGTCCAAACGACCATACTGAGCAACTACCGGTATATTCGACTCCACCTTGAAGGCATACTGCTCCTCCAAGGGGACTCGAAAGCCAACATCAGATTCTCTGTCCAGCCGAACACATCTGACTCGCTCAGGCTCCACAATGATCGGTGTTGATTCGGCGGGCTCGGACCCGGTGAAATAGAATGTGATAGTGAGAATGGCACGCTGGCTTCCCGTGTTCAGAACGATAAGCGCCTCATGCCCCTTGAGGAGAGAGTCCCCGGGAGGGGGCAACTCCGCGTCCGGGAATACCCAGGTTCTTCGACCCAACTGCTCCTTCATTACTCTTCACGCCCCCAGTTCGTGAATCTTCCCGATCGGTTTGGAGAGCAGCTTCATCCCCCTCTTCTCAATCACCGCTCCGGTCTCCCAGCGAAGTCCGAAGGTGGGGCCCGAGACAAAGGTGTCTACCTGAAAGGTCATCCCCGGCTCGAGTTCGTACTCCGAGTTCGTCTCCATCCACGGGGGCTCAACTTCTATTAGGCCGGTGCCGTGGCACGGGCCGTAAAGGTAGTTCTCGTACCGCTTGTTCTTCCGGAAGTACTCGATATAGTCCTGGGCTACCTGAGACGCCTTGACGCCCGCCTTGAGCTGCTCATAGGTCCACCGATGTGCCTCCAGGCCGAACTCGATCAGATCTCGTTTCTCCGGGGTTAGTTTGCCAACACAGACCGGGATGCCGATGCTCGGTGAGTAGCCGTCCACCTTGGCGGAGAGGTTGAGCTGCACAAGATCGTTCTTCTCGAACTTTCGGTGTGTGGATCGCGAAATTGCGTGCCTGGTTGAGGACTCGCAGAATACGTACATCGGCAACCCCTCGTACTCGGCGCCGTTCTCGTAGATAACCCGTTGGGCGATACCCACCGCCTGGAGTTCGGTCATCCCGGGTTTCAGGTTTTTCAAAACTTCCTCAATCGCAAGCTCGGTAATCCGGTACCCTTCCCGCATGCAGGCGAGCTCGTTCTCGGTTTTGACACTGCGGAGCTGGGTCATGAGGTCGTCAGCCCGGACTATTTCCGCCTCCGGAAAGCTCTGTGAAAGGCCCTCGAGCTGAATCGGGTTTGTGACCAGGTATCCACCAATACCGATCTTCAGCCGCTTGCCGGTGACCCCAAGAAACTGAAGTACGTCCTTGTAGGTAGACACCTCCAGCTCCGGATACTGCGGGTCCGCAGATTCTCGGTATTCCTTCATCGGAAAGACGTCGGGGATGTAACTCCTGTCCTTGCCGTACTGTTCACTCTCCGGGCCAACCATGAGGGCGGCCTTACCTGCAGGAGTAATTGCAACTCCTGCGGTTTCAAAGAGCGGCCAGAAGCCTGAGAAGTACCGGACATTGGAGTAGTCAGCTTCGGTGGAGTTCACGATCAGAACGTCGAACCCCCGGTTTCCGGCTAGTTTTGCAGCCTTCTCAATACGCTCGGCGTACTCATTCGCCGGTATCATTACTCTGTCAGCCATAGCTTTCTCTCCATTTAGCGGATTGACAACGTTGACGTCAACGTTTACTATACTACCACAGTTCGTCCGGTTGTCAATCAGGAATTGATGCGATGAAAGAAACGACCAAGAAAAACGTTACGCTGGCTTCGCTTTTCTTCACCCTCGCTGCCTTTGCGGTCTCGGCGAATGCGGTCCCGCCCCTCATCTCGGCTATGTCCGCAGACACGGGAATTCGAGTTTCCGATTTCGGCCTCTTTCTATTCCTGCAGTTCGTCGCCTTTGCCGTCGCCTCATTCGCGGGGGGAGCCGTCCGGGAGCGTCTCGGGGTCTCCAACCAGACCCTAATCTCCCTAGGGCTAGTGGTTATCGCAGTCTCCTTTGTCGTCGGGAGTCTCCTGTTGCGGAGCTGGCTTTCTCTGGTCCTATGGGTGATTCCCCTGGGGCTCTCTGGAGGGTCGGTAGAGACCTTTTCTTCGATCGAAATCGCCGCCCTGAGCGATACTGACTCGAGCAAGAACCTCTGCCTGTCTCAGGTCTTCTACTCCCTCGGCGCCTTTGCGGCACCACAGCTTGTCTATGTTTGCCTTGGTCTGGGCCTCGGCTGGAATGGCGTGTTTCTCGTCTTTGCCCTCTTTTCGGGGCTGATCATGGCACTCTTTCTCTTCCTGGCACAGAAGCGATTTGCACCCGCAAAGGCTGAGAGCCACATCACCGGTGAAGCGAACCCAGCCGAAGGCAAGGGGGCCCCATCGAACCTGCTTTTCTATTTTCTCATGCTGCTCATGCTCTGCTACGTCACCCTGGAGAGCCTCTCTGCGGCGTGGCTTGCCTACGTCTTCGAACAGGAGTTCACGATGGGGGCGCGAAACGCCTCCCTTGTCCTGGCGGGATTCTGGGGTGGTATGGTATTCGGGCGTTTCTTCATCGTCCTGCTTCCCAAGCGCTTTACCCTCTGGCCGACGATGCTCATCACAACGCTCCTTCTGCTCAGCTCAGCCCTGGCTCTCTGGGTCTTCGAGCCCTTGCCGGTCAAGGTAGTCGCCGTCATCGCCCTCGGAGCCTCGGCGGGACCGATGTGGCCCGTTATTGTCATGACGAGCTCATCGACCTTTGTCTCGGAAGGCAAAACTGCGGTGATAATTGGTATGGGTGCACTAGGCTTTGCCTCAGGACCAGTAGTCGGATCCCTGCTCATTGAATCAGGACTATCGTTCTATCACGCCGTTCAGGTGCTGCTCGCAGCGCTAGTAGTGGTGGTTACCTACGCAGCCTTTTCGATCTCGGCTCGTCGTGGAAGAGTGCTCAACCGGCAGGGCAGCTAGAGTCGCGGATCTGCAACTCACCACGGATGAGGTATTCTTCCGCTTCCATCGGTTTCGAGCTGGACATACGCTCATAGAGTCTCTTTGCCGCGAGCTCGCCTATCTGGTCGTCGACCTTACCGAGCGTAGTTAGAGATGGGTCCAGGGCTTCGATCACTTCGAGCTCATCAAAGCCCACGATTCCGATCTCCTGAGGTATCTGAAGACGGAGTTGTTTTAACGCTTTGTAGGCCCCCATGGCCATGAGGGAATTGCTGTAGAAGATCGCCGTTGGCTTTTGTGCATTGTCCTCAATGAGCCTCCGGGTAGCTTCGTACCCGCTTGCAATAGTCCAGTCTCCCTCAGCAACGAGGCTCGGATCGATCGGCTGTCCCGCCTCCTGCAGGGCTTGCTTGTATCCCTCTAGCCGGCGGCTGCCGGAGGTCTCGGAAAGATGCCCCGTTACACAAGCAATGCGCTCATACCCCTGGTCCAAAAGATGCTGCGTTAGGAGTTGGGCGCCATGGACGTCGTCCTGCAAGACTAGGTCAGTCTCCTGGCCCTGGACAATATTATCGATCACAACGAGGGGAGTCCCTCGGTCGAGAACCTCCGAGGCAACGTGTTCTCCCGGGGATGCTACCGTCGCCAGGACAATGCCGTCTACTTGTTTTGCTACGAGACTTCGGAGCGCTTCCTGCTCATCCTCCTCCTCACCATGACTAAAGGCGACCAGTATGGAGATCCCCAAAGGAGAGAAATACTTCTCCATGGCTACAGCGACCTCACCGAAGAACGTATTAGTGACATCCGGAATCACGTAGCCGACGGTGTAGGTCTTGCTCGTGCGCAGGCTTCGAGCTGCAAGGTTTGGGTAATATCCGAGCTCGTTGGCAACCTGAAGGATTCGCTCTCTCGTGGCTTCGCTCACTTCCGACTGCCCATGGATCGCCCGGGAAACAGTTTTGATCGACACCCCAGTAGCGTTGGCCACATCCCGGAGTGTAGGTGCTTTCGCTCTTTCGGGACCACCTGCTGTGCTGTTCAGTTTCTTCTCCTCACTCGCCGCTTCGTGGCTTTACAACCCTCGCGAGACTCACAAAAGGTCTCCAATAAGAAGTCTCAAAGCAAGTCGGCCCTCTCTATAGTCAGGCGCGCCGGGGAAAGAAACGCCGGCACTGAAGCTCGCGCCAACCGCTTCGGTGACCTCGTGCCCAAACGTAGGATTTCCGACAACGTTTACTTTAAAATACCGGAGGCCCCGTGTCAATCTGGGACCGACACCACTCCTCGTCTTGAAGTTTGCGGCCAGGTCCTTTGACTCACAATAGGCCCGGTTCGGCTCCTCTCGACGGTGCAGTCTTCTAAGAGTAACTTCTGGCCCCTATGAGAAGAGTGTTCCAAACCGTAAGACCGGTGGTTACGGCTGTGGGGTTCGTTCTGCTTACTCTCTCAGCCTGCAACTCCAACGGCCAGGAGTCCTGGGAGACCGATGAGACTCACGAAATCGTCGTGTCCGAGATCGTGACCGGCCTGGCTCACCCCTGGGGCATGGCCTTTCTACCGGACGGCTCGGTCCTCATAACGGAACGACCCGGCGGGATTGTACTCGTGCAGGATGGGACGAAGGTGGAGGTAACCGGCGCTCCCGAAGTCGCCGTAGCCGGACAAGGGGGGCTCCTCGACGTAGAGCTACACCCGAACTACGGCTCTCCTGGAAACGGATGGATCTACTTCACCTACTCCACCGCCGCAGGCGGAGGCTATGCTACTGCCCTCGGCCGGGGCAGACTGGACGGTAACGCCCTCACCGACTGGGAAGAGCTCTTTGTTATGGCTGAGCCAACGGGCACGACAAGGCACTTCGGTTCCCGCATAGTCTTCGGTGAGGACGGATACCTCTATATGTCGATTGGTGATCGTGGCGCCCGGGACCGGGCCCAGGACACCGGCGACCACGCCGGTAGCACATTGCGGCTTACGGAGACCGGGGCCCCGGCGCCGGGGAATCCCTTTTCCGATCCGGCGCTGCCGGAGCTCTACTCCTTTGGCCACCGCAATGCCCAGGGCATGGCGGTCAATCCGGTGAGTGGAGAGGTTTGGCAGCACGAGCACGGTCCTCAAGGAGGGGATGAAGTCAACGTCATTCGCCCCGGTGAGAATTACGGCTGGCCAATCGTCACCTATGGCCGCGAGTACTCTACCGGCGAGCCCATCGGCGACCCACCGGAGGAGCATCCGGAAGTCATCCTTCCCTTGGTACACTGGTCGCCGGACTCCATCGCTCCTTCCGGCATGACCTTCTACACCGGCGACAGGTTTCCCGGCTGGCGAGGGGATCTCTTTCTCGGAGCCCTGGCCGGAACCCACCTGCGCCGTCTGGAGATAGAGAACGGCGCGGTTACCGAGCAGGAGCAGTTCCTACAGGAACGGGGCTGGCGCATCCGGGATGTCGCCCAAGGGCCGGAAGGCTATCTCTGGATAATCACCGATGCCGATAGCGGCGGGCTCTATAGGATCGAGCCGGCACAGTAGCGTTGTGGGCTAGCTTTGAGCGCTTGGGCGCCCTCCCTCAGGAACGAAGCATTCATCTAAGCCTTCACCTCTTTGCCGGAGAGAGTCGAGAACGTAACCGCCAAGCGCTCTGCTCTCCTCTTGCCAAGGGCTTATGTAGTGGAGGCTCGATCGGGTCGGCGCTGATCGATTACCGCTCACCCAAGTGCGTATGCCAGAGATCGAGCTGAGAGTCGATGTTCTCTGCGGTTATGACACGGCCCGGAATAAGCATCACATTCTGCTGCAATTCTCTACCCCGAACCACGGCGAGGATCGTTTGGACGAGGGTCGTGGACATTGGCCAGAGATCAAAGGCGGTTGCTACGTCGACGTAACCTTCCCGGATGAGCCGCGCGCCGACGGTGAAGACGTCCTGGCTTCCGACGTAGAAGTGCTCTGGGTGACCGTAGGGGTGCCACCGGTCATGCTCTATGAGAGCTCGCTCTACTCCACTGAGAAGCCAGTCGGAGGCGCAGAAGAGAGCAGTCGCCTCGGGGTGTTCCTCCAGGCTCTCCGTGAGTAACTCATAGGCTCGCTCGGGCTCCCACTTGGTCTCGACGGAGTCGACGATCTCCGCGCCGGCTTCCCTGGCAGCTCGTCGCAGGCCGGTGTTTCGGTTTACGGCGTTACGGTCGACGAGGTTACCCATAACGTTTATGACCTTGAGAGGAACCCCCTCCTGGACCATCCTGCGAAAAAGGACGAGGGAGGTGGTGTACGCCTGATCAACCGTATCCAGGCCAATAAAGGCTGCCGGAGCGGCACCCTGAGCGGGGTCCGGTGCGCGATTGTAGGCGATTACGGGGATACCCGCGGAGTTGGCGGCTCGAATGGACTTCTGGATCGCCTGAGAGTCTTGGGGCATCACGACGAGGACATCCGGGTCCCGACGGATCGCCTCACGTATGTTCTCAGCTTCTCGCTCGAGATCGGTGTAGGCGAAGTAGTAGGTGACGTTGATCGGTTTGCCGGACTCTTCGATGGCGCGATTGAGAAGAATCTCCATGCCGTGGTAAACCTCGATGTCCTCGGCACCGAAAGAGAAGGCCACGTCGATGGTTTCGTCTCTCGGAGCAGCAGCGCCACCCCGCCACCAACCAAAGAAGAGATAGACTCCGAAACCGAGCAATAGTAGAAGTCCCACCGTGGAGCCTAGACCCCGGCGGAAGGCTTTTCGTCTTTTCTCTTCTCTGGTAAGCGTCATGGAGTGTTGCCGACCCCCGTAGCGCCCCATTCTAACACGATTCAAGAGATGGTTCGTACCTCGATATCGAGTACCGAGGCCGCGTGTCGCAGCTCAGCGTAGTAGTCACCGTAGACTCCATGGACGTGATTGCACGGAAAGGTACTCAAGAACTCTTCAGGGCTCGCCTCGATCCTCGCGAATGCTATGGGCCAGGGCGGAGTAACGGTCTGCCCCATGGCGGTGGCCTCCTCCTTGGGGAAGGAAACGAGCTCTCCGGGAACAAGATAGAGAATATATCGACTCTCTTTTCGGGCAAGCCTCGCAAAGGTCATCTCCCCCGGGGCTGCGAAGTGGTGTACCGACGGTCCGCCGGCCGGAAAGTCCGGCACCTCAGGAAGAAAGGAGACCTTGTGGAGGTTCTCTTCGGGATTCAGGGACCTGCCTGCGAAGAAGGTGGGGTGGGTCCCGGAGTTCGAGAAAAACCAGACATCTCGCTCGCTGTCGTAGTGACGAACGTCGGAGAAAAGAACGGTGCTACCACGGGTTATCTGCTTGAGTATTTGCATGGTCAGCGCTCCGTCCATGTCCGACTCAGTGGCAGCAACAATGGGCTCGTGAGGCCCGTCCCAGTCGTAGGGATCATTGAGAAACGCCTCGGCTACGTCCATTGTCACAAAGTGGTCGGTCAGGTCTCCGTGGGCCTTTATGCCGATAAAGTCGAGATTCCGCTCGTCGATCAGTCGTCGCAGGGCGTAGTAGGAGCGGATGGCCAGTTGCAGTTTCTCCGGTGTCAGCGCTTTTCCGTCGTAGGCTATATTTCCGACCCGATCCTCGAGCCATTTCTGGGCGTTCAGCACCTGTTTCTCAGGCACCGCTTCGGAATAGCGCATAATGTCCCACTGCTCGTGGAAGTCGATGTCGATACCGAACTCTCGCTGCCACTGATCTGTGTTGGCGGTGGCGGTGTACATTCCCAGAGGGCGTCCACCAAAGGTACCGAAGGTTTGCCCCTTTAGCATCGCTACTGACGCCGCACCCCGGACGAAACTGAGCACGCGTTTGAAGACCTCCTTGTCCTCAATGTCCCCCCAGACCCGCTCATAGGGGTATCCGAGCTGATCGAGGGTGCCCGCGGCGGCAAGCATCGCGACCATGCCCGGCTGAGACGGGTGGAGATTTGAAAAGAGGAGAAAAGGCCCCTTGAGGAGGGTGGCCGCGATGGCGGAGAGACGGGGATAGCACCAAATGGCGTAGTTGAAAATGGTGAGATCCACGCCGCCCCGGTTTAGACGCTCAGCCTCTTTCCGGGCAGTAACGGAGCTCCCGATTATCTCCTGCCCCTCGATGACCTCGATATCTCCTGTCGCCTCGAGCGCCTTCTTCAACCTCTGCTGATACCTCCCGTTAGTCTCCAGGTGCCACTTGTGCAAATAGGGGCGTTCGTCCGAAAAGGTAAGGATTCCGACTTTGTACTTGCGCATACTTATCTCCTTTAGGAGGGCCTAGGACGCGGCCTCTACCGCGGCCCTGACTCGGGTACGTACACGGCTCTTGAGAGTGTCAGCGTACATGGCGGCGAAGATGATACCTCCCCGGACAAAGGGGTAGAGGTAGGGTGAGGCACCGAGGTGATTGAGCCCGTTCTCTATGAGGTTGAGGGTGATAACTCCGAGAAAGAAGCCTGGCAGTATGCTGCCCTCACCTCCAAAGAGACTGATGCCACCGACAACGATCATGGCTATCGCGGTAAACTCGAGCCCCTGACCCATGTGGAGCGTCACCGCCCCGATCTGCGCCGCGGTAAAGAACCCTCCGATGGCCGCACAGAAACCGGAGACCACAAAGCTTGTCATCGTAACCGACTGCACCCGCACGCCGAGACGTCTTGCGGTCTCTTCATCGTTTCCGATAGCCATGATGTGCCTGCCGTAGTAGGTCCGCGTATGGATCAGGTGCACAACGACTAGAAAGATAAGAGCGATGACAATGTCGACGTAGAGAAAGCGGCCAATCGTCATATTCCCGAACTCCGCGATCGCCGCAGGCATGCTTATGACGCGTCCGCCGGTGAGCCGTAGGGCGACGCCTCTGACCGCAAAGAGCATTCCCAAAGAGGCGATAAGCGGATTCACCTTGAGGTGAACCACAAAGAAACCGGTAATGAGCCCGACCACCGCTCCGAGGAGAAAGATCACCGGGATGGCTAGAACCGGAGATACGCCCATTCGCACCATCAGGATCGCGCCGACCGTGGAGGTGAGAAAGGATACCGAGCCGATCGAAATGTCGAGCTTCCCGGTCATTACAACCATGGCAAGCCCCGCAGCGGTAATCAGCATAGGAGCAGCTGTATGCACGAGAGCGACAATGTTCTTAACGGTCAGGAAGCTTCTCGTGGAAAGCGAGAGCGCGATAATGACCAGGACCATTACACCGACGAAGCCGTATAGCTGGAGGAGCTCCTTTACGCTCCTGCGGGAATTTCTTCTTGGGCCTTTCATGTAGAAGCCTCCGTTGCTTTTCCTGCACCCGTTGCCTGAAGCATGAGCTCATTCTTGCTCGCCGACTGCGGAAGTGAGGCGACCAGCTCGCCTTGATGTATGACCAGGTAGCGGTCACTTAGACCGACGAGCTCATCGATGTCGGAAGTGATAAAGAGGACCGTTGCCCCCTCCTTGGCGAGCTCGTCGATAATACGGTGGATTTCCGATTTCGCACCTACGTCCAGGCCTCTAGTCGGCTCGTCCATGAGGAAAATGGAGGGCTGTCTCTGAAGCCATCGCCCGACTACAACTTTCTGCTGGTTTCCGCCGCTAAGGGTGCCCGCGGACTGTTCGACGCTCGACGCCTTGATGCCGAGTCTTTCGACGTACTTCTGGACGACTTCTTTCTCTCGTTCGAAATCAACGAAGGGCCAGAATTTGAGAAGCGCTCGAAGGTTAGCCAGAGACATATTCTCCCGCAGCGAGAGGGGCAACAACAGACCATCTTCCCGCCGGTTCTCAGTGATGAGGCCGACCTCCAGGAGAACCTCCTTCGGTGCCATCTCGACAAGCTTTCCTGAGCGCTCGAGCTGGATAGTACCGCCATCTATTGGGTCCAGGCCGACGATAGCGCGAACCAACTCGGTTCTACCCGCACCGAGGAGTCCCCAGAGACCGACAACTTCGCCGGCCCGGAGTTCGAAGTTCACCTCTTTGAGAATGCCTTCGCTTCGTAGCCGCTCTACCTTGAGCACCACATCCCCCGGAGCGTGGCTCTCTCTGTGGAAGTAGCGCTCCAACTCCTCGCTACCGATCATGAGCCGTACGATGTCGTCGTAGGTGAGATCGGAGAGCTTGCCTCCCCCCACGACCTCACCGTCCCTGAGGACCACAGCCCGATCGCAAATCGTGAAGACCTCGTCGAGAAGGTGCGTAATGTAGATGACCGTAGCGCCCCGGGATTTCAGTTTCTCGATCACCGTGAAGAGTCGCTTCTTCTCCGAGTCGGTAAGCGACGATGTTGGCTCATCAAAGATGATCAGACGGGGATTTGTCAGCAGCGCCCGGGCGATTTCGACCATTTGTTGATCCCCGGTACTGAGAGCGCGAACCTCCGTTCGAGGGTCGAGGCCGTCGGTGAGACTGTTGAGAACCTCCTGGCCCTCGGCGTGCGCCTTTTTTTTGTCGATGAGTCCTGCCGCACCCCGGGGAAACGTTGAAATGTACATGTTCTCCGCGATGGTGAGCGAGGGCAGGAGCGCCATCTCCTGGTGTACGAACGACACACCCTGAGCGGTCGCGTCGAGGGGATTGGAGAAGGATACCTCCTTCCCGTCAAAGTAGATCGTCCCCTCGTCAGGCTGCAGAACACCACCGAGGATGTTCATAAGTGTGCTCTTACCGGCGCCGTTAGCTCCAATGAGGGCGAGGACCTCCCCGGCGTGGGCCTCGAGGTTTACGCCCTTTAGGGCTTGAACGCTTCGGAACGCCTTCTTAACGCCTTGGATCTTGAGATACGCGTCACTCATGAGAGGCTCCCCAATACGCGACGGTTGTAGGAGTCGAATGCGACAAAGGCAACAATTACGAGTCCTTTAACTATGAGGGTCGTATGATAGGGAATGTGCATCATTGTCATGCTATTGCTAATGAGCACGATAAAGATCGCGCCCACCGCGGCACCAATGGAGTTACCCACACCGCCGTAAATGCTGGCGCCGCCTACTACAGCAGATCCGATAACATTGAGCACAACCCCCTCATCTCCCATGGTTGGCGAGGCGGACTCGAGGCGTGCTGTAACGATAACCGCCGCAAGTCCCGCAAAGAATCCTGAGAGCGCGTAGGTTCCGAAGATCACCTTTCTTCGGGGAATTCCACATACCTCTGCGGTCTTCGGGTTAATGCCCACGGCGTATAGCCATCGCCCGAGAAAGCTCCGCTTCATGAGCACCCAGAAAACCAGGGCAATCAGGAACACTATAATCACCGGAACCGGCAGGAAGCCGACGCGCCCCATAATCGTATCTATGTATTCCAGGGGAAACCCCGCAACGCTAATATTCTTGGTGACCCAGACCGAAGCACCGGTAGCGATCGCCATCATCGAGAGGGTGACAACAAAGGGCACCATTCTCAGATACGCTACGGCGAATCCGTTTATCATGCCCAGAGCCGTTCCGATGACGACCATCAGGAGAACGGCGAAGACCGGCGAAACCCCGGTCAGCATATACATGGAA
>CAYZHV010000075.1:12434-14857 GCA_964478055.1 uncultured Spirochaetaceae bacterium
CAGTATCAGTATATCTTTGGCAAGGATCCCGCTCAGAGCCATTACGGCGGGGATCGAAATGTCGATTCCCCCGGCTATGAGAACTATTGTCATTCCAATGGCCATAAGGCCCAAAGCCGATGCCTGGCGAAGGACACTGATTATGTTTCTCCCGGTGAGAAAGTACGGTACCGTGAGTCCCACAATCAGAATCACGAGAAAAAGCGCGGCCACCGGCAAATACCTCGATACCCGGGGATAACGAAGGAACAGGGCTTTGAGCCCGACGCTTCGTTCGGTTTCGGTGCCCTTCTCGTTCTTTTCTACCATCCCATACCTCGTTTCTCTTTAGTGCAAAGTGAGCGCCACTCCGGCGCCTTGAGGGCGCCGGAGTGACACGGATTTGTACGAATGAGTGCTACGCCTAGTCAGTGTAGTCCCGAGCCCAGAGGTACTCCATCTCGTCAACGTTATCCGGGGTCGCAACACGGCCCGGGACGAGGTACTCATCTTTCTGGAGCTCCTCCCCCTTGGCGAGTTTGCCGAGTACTTCGACGAGCTCGACTGCGTGGAAGTAAGCGTCATAGGTAGTAGCCACATCAATATAGCCCTCGGCCATGGCGTCGTAACCCTGGGGGTTCACGTCCTGGGCGGCTATCCACATGTGCCCCTCTTCACCACGCGGGTGATAGCGGCCGGCATCCTCCAGCGCGGCCTTGACGGCTGAAAAGGCAAAGTCACTGGCGATAAACATGCAGTTCGCCTCGGGGTGCGCCTGCAGCGCGTTGGCCGTTCCGGAACGGAACTTCTCTGGATTCCACTCCGTAGGCACCTGGATCACCGTCTCCCAAACGCCCCGCTCATCCTCGACCTTGTGCCAACCGTCGGAACGGTTAACCGCGTTGACGTCTCGAAGGTCGCCCATGAGCTCGATACATTTGCCTTCTACCCCGTTCTCCTCGAGAAGATCCGCAAACTCCTCAGCGGTGGTCACCGCCTGGGTGAAGGAATCCGCACCCACGTGCGCAGTCGGCTTTCGGTTGGAGGAGACCCGGTCAAAGGTCACAAAAGGAATCCCCGCCTCCTCTGCGGCACGAATAGAAGCTCCGATGGCGGCTGCATCGTGGGGTCTTGCCACGACCACGTCCACCCGTTGATTGAGAAGGTCTTCGATGTTGGACGCCTGCTGCGAAGGATCGCTGTCCGCCACCGTCACGACCCACTCGAACATAATGCCGTTCTCAGCTCCGTACTCCTCGGCGTACTGCTTCATGTAGTCTTCCCACGCCTGGATCAGCGCGTGGAGTCGCTCGTTCCAGGAGAGTCCAACAGTGAAAATCGGGACCCCCTCCTCGGTCATCTCCGCCTCTTCCTGTCCTCCGGCTAGAACCGGCTGAATAAAGACGACCGCCAACAGCAGCAGTGTCAGAACCAGAATACTCCGTCGCATAAACTACCTCCCTGATAGTATGGTTGCCCCTCTGGGCCACTATCATCCTGCACCCGTTCCGGCGAGTTCGGTAGTTTTATATCCTGTCTTTTCTTCGCATTTGTGCTCATTCGGTCTTTGTATTTCGCACATTCCTTCAGAGTAGGAGCATTCGGCAATTGCGGGCGGCCATTCGCAGTGCTATCATGATGACCCTCGGGGGAAGGAATGAGAGTTATTCGCTCTATCGCTCCTACAATTGGCATCGGTGTGACTGCGGCCCTTGTCCTCGTTATCTCTCTTTTCGCCGTCCTCACTGCCCGGATCGTTCTGCTAAAGGATCTTTCCCTGCAGTCAGCAATGGTTTTAGCGGAGTGGAACGGCCTGGATCTGACCACAAACGACATACTTCTCAGCCGATCGAGCATGGATCTCGAAGGGAGACCGAGCTGGTTCGCCCTGGAGAACGACCTGGCGGATCGTATGGACTCCTTTGAAACAGCTCTCGACGGACTCGCCTCACACCCGGCGCTACGACAGGTAACTCCGGAGGTGGCTACGGATATCGAAGATGCGAGATACTCCTGGAACTACACGAAGCGCAATCTCCTGGACGCGAAACGGACATTGCAGGAGATAGCTGTAGAGACGGAGTTCAATGACGCGCTGGTGTCCGGCCTGCTCTACGAGTTCTACTCGCAACTCTTGACTGGAAGGCTCGGGGTCTCGGAGACCGCCCTGGTCCTCAACTTCCTCAACCAAATAGGTATCCTCGACACTGCGGGCACCCAGTTCAGCAGGCTCATTCGCGGCGTCAATAGACAGATCGCCAGTGAGGTCGACACCAATATTGAGCGTATTCAGATTCTCGGGGCGGTTTTCGTCATTGTTCTCGCCCTTGGCCTCGGCATCGTTATCACCTTGGTGCGCCGGGCGCAGCAGCTCGAGAGCTATCGTCTCCAGCTCGACCGGTCCAAACGGCGCGAGCTCTTGGAAAAGCTTATCGAAGGGGAGG
>CAYZHV010000076.1:0-14806 GCA_964478055.1 uncultured Spirochaetaceae bacterium
GGACGCCGAATATCACGGGCCGGCGCCCACGCGGTTGGCGGACAAGTTGGTCCGACGGTAGTCGAGGCGCTGCAAGCGCCTGGTTGTTCCCTTTCTGATCTATAGCTGGACGCTCGTTGGAGTGCTCTGGTTCCGATGCTTTCCTCTTGGCCTCCGGTGTATTCAGTGCTACCTTTTAGAAAGCTTACAAGTAGCGTAAGGAATACGCCTATGTCAAAGAAGAACGGTAGCCAGGAGCCCGGGTCTCCTGAGAATCGAGCCAAGAAGCGAGAGGAGCGTGCCAAGGCGGCGCAGGTCAAAAAGCGGAAGAGGGTGATCTTCTCCGTGGCCATCGCGGGAATCGTGGTGCTTGCTGCAGGCGCTGCGCTAACAATCTTCGAGCGTCGGGCTGAAGCGGTGTACGACCTCTCCCAGGTTGGCCAGGGAGTGCCGGCGGTGGTGCAGGTGCATGATCACACCTGCCCGGTCTGTTCGGAGTTGCGGGCGACGGTAGACAGGATTGACGGAGATTTCTCCGAGGAGAACCTGCTCATTCGCGTAGCGGACGTCCACACCGAGGAGGGACTGGAGTTTGCCAGTCGCTACACCGGTGCCAGAAGGGCCACGCTTCTCTACATTGATGGAGAAGGGAACCTGGTTAACGAGATCAGCGGCGCCCAGGGTGAGGCGGCTCTCCGCCGCACTTTCAGAGAGCTCGCCACCGGGGAGATGTAGCCTGGTGATTACTGAGAAGGATCTGCGATACCTGGAGCGGGCGGTGGAGCTCGCCGAAGAGGGAGTCGAGGGGCCTGTGGAAGAGCTTGCGGCCCGGGTTCGTCATTTGCACGAGAGAAAGCATAGCTAACCAAACCAAACCGAGGGGGTTCCATCGGGCCCGGCCCTCCAGGGGAGACCTCAGAAGGAGGTCGAAGCCTCACGACTTGCCTGTTCTTTAGCCTTCAACCGTCGGAAGCTCCCCATCCCTTGAGTGCCGCTCTCCGAGGTATCGCCGCCAGACAAAGGGAACATCCCGCCTAACCTTCTCGGCGCTCAATCCAAAGGCGCGAAGCGGGCGGTTCTGATGCCGTTTTCGGTGCTTCCGATGGGGGCGGGAGTTGAAGTTTCTCCAGAACTGCTCCCCTGGATCGAGCTCCGCGAAACGAAACAGGCTTTCCAACGCCTCCGGTAGGCGCTCTTTGATCTCCGAGAAGGGGAGGACCATCACCTGACTCTCCGGGATCTGCGGGCGCAGGCGCTCGAACTCTTTGTAGAGATCCACGCTCCATCGATACTTCTGCTGAATGTAGAGCCCCTGCTCCGCCTTGGTCAGCCTCGCCTCCGCGAAGCCCTTGGAAAACTCCAGGTGGGACCGGATACTCTCCTCCGGCGATCTGACAACGTAGACCACCCGGGCATCCGGAAAGAGCTCAAAGAGCTCCCGCAGCCGAAAGACCGAAGGGTTGGTTTTGAGAACCATCCGCCGATGCCCCGTCGCCAGCAACTGCCGTTTAAGAGCCTTCCGGTAGAACTTGACCGACCGGCGCCGCTCTCCCCGGCCATACCGCCCGAGATAGAGCCCGAGATTCCGGTATTTTGGGTCCGTGAGGATCCAGGGGCAGTTGAAGGTAAGAATCTCCGTATCCAGACGGTGCATGAAAAGCCCTTCATCTTCCTCTACTCCGTCCAGTCGAACCTCGTGCCCCTGCTCGGCGGGTTGCACCACGTCGAGGAAGAACCGGTTCAGAAAGCGAACAAACGGGTGCACCACCTTTCTCAAGGTCAGGGAGGGAACAAAGAGCTCCCAGGTTGTGAACATCCCCGCGGTGTGGGAGCCGAAGATCTGCTTCTGCAGGAAGGTGGTTCCGCTTCGGGGATGGCCGAGAATAAAAACCGGTCGGTCTATACGTACCTTTCGCAGCTTTGGAAAGAAGAGATGGTCCAGAGCGAGGGTGATCCGGGTGAGGAGAAACATGGGCGGCCCCAGTAGGCTCCAGAACACCGCCTTGTGAAACTGCCGGTACTTCCAGAAAAGCCGGATGATTATCCAGAGCCGGCCGACCGCGCCGTGGCTTGACGGCTTGCCGGGCTGCTCTTCGGTCATAACTCCTCCCTTGTTGTTCGGACCTACCCCCGCCATCGAGACCACGGCAAGGGCGATTATGCTAACCAGGTAGTAATCCACAAAGCGCCAGCCGATCAGTATGGTGCCGATCGCCTCCGCCGGCAGGATGCCACTGAAGAGGATGAGAAAAGCGGCCTCAGCGCCACCGGAGGCTCCCGGCGTGGGGACCACCATCATTACCGCAAACAGTATCCACTGGAGAAGGATTACCGTCAGCGGATCAACCTGATAACCGAGACTGAAGGCGAGGGCTGTGACCACGGAGTATCTCGCAGCCCAGTGCACCGCCGCCAGAACGAGGTTTCCCGCGAATCTGAGCTTACCGGCTCGGATCATCTCCCGATAGAGCCGCAGAAAATCACGGCCGAAAAGACGCAGCTTTACCACGAGGCGGGTGAGAAGACCCCGGCGCTTGGCGATGATGAGACCCGTCGCGACGGCGCCGAGGACGACCGCGATCAGGAGGTACAGCCAGACCCCGCTCAAGGCCGCCGCACCCCCTTCAGCCTGGGAGCTCAGCTCCGCTCCGAGACGGCGAAAGACCCGGCGGGAGACAAAGAAGAGCAGAATCGGCGCGCCGATGGCGTAGAGGGTGATGTTTTCCACCGCCTCGACGGTGGTGAGGGAGGTGGACTCGCCGAGAGATATGCCGCGAGCGTAGAGCATCCCCGCCTTGATCGGCTCTCCCCCCACCACCGTGGGGCTTATGAGAGATCCGAGCTCGCTTGTCACTGTGAGGCGAAACGCCTCCCCCAGGCTCATCGGGTGGCCGCGAAAGCGCAGCCAGTTGGTTAGGCGCAGCGTTTTTGTAACCCATGGCACGAGGCGGAGGAGGGCGGCTGCGGCGAGAAAGGGCAAAGCGAAGTTGCGCAGTTGCAGGAGTTGCTCGCCGTCCGTGGTTACAAGCGTGAACCCAACACTCACCGCCGCGGTAACCGGTAAAACCCAAATAAACCGACGAAGAATCGCGCGAACGTTTAGAGTGCTCTTTTCCTGATCAAACGACTCACTCACGTCTCAAAGATCACCATATTCTGCATCTGGTTTCAAGGATGGTTAGCTGTACGCCCAGGGGAAAGAATGCGTACCTTCACTTTCCATGGAAACGTACAAACTCGGACAGACGGATCTCGAAGTCACACCAATAGGGTTGGGCTGCTGGCAGTTCTCCCAGGGGCAGGGGCTTGTCGGCAAGTATTGGGGCAACCTGCCGCAGGAAGTGACGGACGATATCGTGCGCATATCCCTCGCCAAGGGAGTGAACTGGTTCGACACCGCCGAAGTATACGGGCGGGGAGCCTCGGAGCGCTCCCTCGCATCGGCCCTCGACACTGCCGGAGCGAAGCGCGGGGATTACCTAATCGCGGACAAGTGGTTTCCCGCTTTCCGCTTTGCCGGGAACATTCCCAAGACCTTTGGCCGTCGCGAGGAAGCCCTCGGTGGTCGCAGTGTGGATCTCTACCAGATCCATCAGCCCTTTAGCTTCTCCTCGGTGGAGCGGCAGATGGACGAAATGGCCGCCCTTCACAGGGAGGGCAGAATTCGGGCCGTCGGGGTGAGCAACTTTGACGAGAAGAAGATGCGCGCCGCCCAGAAACGGTTGGCCGAGGCCGATATTCCCCTGGCCTCGAACCAGATGCTCTACAGCCTCGTCGACCGCGAGATCGAGCGTAACGGTGTGTTAGATGCGGCGAAAGAACTCGGGGTCTCGATTATCGCCTACTCGCCCCTGGCGCAAGGCGTCCTGACCGGAAAGTTTCACGGCGAGGAGGACATCCGAAGCAAATCGGGCCCTCGGAAGCACATGAAGCGGTTCAAGACCGGTGGGCTCGAGGCGACCCGCCCCTTAGTGGAAACCCTCAGGCGCATCGGGGAGACCCACAAGGCGACGCCGGCGCAGGTCGCCCTCGCCTGGGTGGTGCAGCAGCATAACCGCCTCGTGGTGGCAATCCCCGGGGCGAGCTCCGTGCGGCAGGCGGAGTCCAACGCGGAGGTTCTGGAGATACGCCTTTCAGGCCCGGAGCTCGAAGAACTCTCCGAGGCGGGGTTGGAAGCGGAAGCGAGGCTCAAAGGCGCCTAGTCCGGGTGCTAACCACGGCTCATTGGGCAAAACCAGACTTCCAAAGCCTTCTTATTTCGGTATAATTGAAGCAGCAGCTCCGCTTCTACGTACTGAGAAGTGCAGGAGGAGCTGTTATGAGTAACGCAATGGAACTTTCCCAGGAGGCCCTTCAGCAGATCGGCTCGTACGTCAGGCAGAACCTCAGGAGCTGGCTCCGGGAGGAGCGGTCCGAGGAGCTTCTGGAGCGAGATCTGCAACTTCGGGAGCGCGTGGTCCGGGTGGAGGAACGCCTCGAGAAGGTCCAGGAGCTCATGCAACAGGGTTTCGACCTGATGGAGAAGCGGTTCGAGCAGATCGACAAACGGTTCGAGCAGATCGAAAAGAGATTCGAGCAGATCGACAAACGTTTCGAGCAGATCGAAAAGAGATTCGAGCAGGTCGACAAACGGTTCGAAGATATGAACGGTCGACTCACCGAGATGAACGGTCGGATCGAGTCCTTGGTCGTCGGTATGCGTCGGTTCATGTTCTGGAGCTTCGGCTTCTCAGCTACTCTTGCCGGTGTCGTCATCGCGGCAGTGGCGCTTCTATAGCACCCTCGGTGCGGGCGAACACGCAAGGGACTTCGAGGGGGCCCTCGTCATCCTCCAAGCTCCTCGGCTAAGATGCCTGCCATGAAACCTGAACTACATCCGGTCCTTACCGAAGAGGAACTGAAGTCAGTAACCGCTGATCTTGCGGCGCGAATTCGCGCTGACTATGAAGGAAAGGACCTATTACTCGTGGGGCTGCTGAAGGGGTCCTTTGTCTTTATGGCGGATCTCATTCGCGTCCTGGATATGCCCACGGAGGTCGACTTTATGGCCGCAACCTCCTACGTAGGAACCGAGAGCAGCGGTGAGCTGGTTATCCTGAAGGGGCTCAATGAGTCAGTTCACGAGCGGCATGTCCTGATCGTAGAGGACATCATCGACACCGGGCTCACTCTGAGCAAGATCCGGGAACGGCTCCTCGTGGAAGGCCCGGCGAGCCTGGAAATCTGCGCCCTCGTGGACAAGCCCGCCCGCCGGCAGGTCGATGTCCCGGTCAAGTACGTCGGTCGGGAAATTCCGGACCTCTTCATCGTTGGTTACGGCATCGACTTCGATCAGAAGTATCGCTGGCTTCCCTACATCGGCACCATCGACTGACGCTACCCCTCATCAACAACGCCGGTGTAAGCACCTTTGATAACGAGCAGCGGGTCGAAGACATCAGCGAGGAAAACATTCAGCGAGTTTTTGACGTAAACACCCTCGGCCCCTTGCGGGTTCCGAGGGATTACCCCTTTTCCTTCTTTCTCCTCCTCAGAAGTCCATGGTAGTTCGTCCCCAGGCCCGGAGTGGCCCCACCATGAATGACGCTGGCAGAACGGACATCCTCAACCACGTAGAACGCCCTCGGGTTGAACTTCTGGATCTGCTCCAGGACCTTCGGGATTTCCGAGCGCTGTACGACGGTGTATATGATGTCCACCGGTCCCTCGGCACCCTCGCCGACGACGGTGGTCACGCCGTATCCATAGGAGCGGAGGCTTGCAATGAGCTCCGCTGCTCGTGTCCGGGTGACAACTCGAACCATTCCTACCCCCAGGGCGAGGCGCTCCTCCACGAGAATCCCAAGGAAGTTACCCGCCGAGAAGCCTGCTCCGTAGGCGAGGTAAAACCAGATATTGTCGGCGTTCTGCACGATGTTACTAATGGCGTAGAGCCAAATCATGATCTCGACGAATCCTAAGGCGGGCGCGACGAGCTTCCGACCCCGAGAGACCATAATAATTCGCACGGTACCGATGCTTACGTCGGTCACACGCATAAAGAAGATAAGAATGGGTGTGATGTAGAGCGATAGGGTTGGGTTGTTCAGGAGTTCCATCGCCAGGAGTATATACTGTCCACAACCCCTCGGGTAGGTTGGTTTGAGGCCTTGGCCACACATAGGGTTTGGCACCCTTCTCTGGACCAAACTGCGTTTTCCGGGATGAGCAGCCCCGAGCCCCCTCAGTTCAAGGAGTCATTTCGTTTTTACCCGCAGGGTTGTGGACAGTAACGAGGGAAAGCAGGGACTCACTCGGAGAGCGACTGAAACCGCGCCTCTCGGAGGATATTTTCGCGACTCTTGAGAAGGTGGTTCTCGAGTACTTCTGCCGCTTCGCGACGGTTGTGGTGCAGGTGGTCGAGGATGGCCTCGTGCTCTGCGAAAGTGGAGGCGATGCCGTGG
The DNA here is from genome assembly GCA_964478055.1 of uncultured Spirochaetaceae bacterium. Lineage (GTDB taxonomy): Bacteria > Spirochaetota > Spirochaetia > DSM-27196 > Alkalispirochaetaceae > CAYZHV01. Next base: position 6,423 of record CAYZHV010000076.1, read on the forward strand.
CAGACGCCGATCCCGTAGCTGAAGCTCATGCTCAGGTGCATGTTCACCTGCTTGTAGAACTCCATGATGTACTCGTTCTGCGAGAGGCCGACGAGGGTAGTGTGAAACTTACGGTCCAGCTCAATGTACTCCGAGACGCTTCGGGGATGCTCTTCTATGTGGCTCTCTTCCGCCAGGGGACGCATCGATTCTACAACGGCGTCGAGTTGCTGCAGGTCCCTGGCGGTCGTGGATTCAACAACCGCGTTAATGGCGAAGAGCTCAATCATTCGGCGGGAGTCGATGGCGTCGAGGGTCGCTTTCTTCGTCGGAATCCGCACGTAGCAGTGACTTCGCGGCATGACGACAACGACCTTTTCCTGCTCGAGTCTTTTTATGGCGTCTCTAATGGGGATGGTGCTTACGTTGAGCTGCGCCGCGATTTGCTTGATATTGAGGCGATCACCGAAGGAAATCTTACCGGTTATGATCTGGTCCGCGAGATAATCATATACTTGATCGCTAAGGCTAGAGCCTTCGGTGGAGGAGAGCCTGTCTGTTTTGCTCAGGGTCTCTTGTATCGGCACGTTGCCCCACAGTATACGATGAGGGCTGCTGAGGAGACAAGTCTTTTGCCTGGGCTTCGGCCATTGTGATATATCAGTTGAGGGCAAGGAAAAGTCGGTGTAGGCTGGAGTGAAGGAGTTGCATATGAAAGCTGGAAATGTTGTCGTCTTCGCAACCTCTTTTTTGGATGATCTTTCCACGGAGCCTCCGGGCTCCGGAGAAGGAGTGCGTCTGCTCGGAGAGCTCGCAGACAGCTCCGCGGGCAAGGTGAAGGTGACCTATAACTGCGACAGGGACCCCTCAAGGCCGCTCACGCCTCAGGAGCTTGCCGGCGTACGGGCAGTAATCGCTGACCTCGAGACGTATCCTGCCTCGCTCCTGGAGCGGGTCGGGCCGAAAGGCGGCGGGGACCTGGAACTGATCGCCCGCTACGGAGTGGGCTATGACTCCGTGGACCTGGACGCCGCGACGAAGGCGGGGATCACAGTCACCAATACCCCCGGGGCCAATACGGTGCCCACGGCGGAGTGGGCAGTGGCGACGATACTCGATATAGCGGGGCGGAGAGTGCCGCACCATCAGCGCGCCTCTCAAGGACTCAGCAAAGCGGGGCCCTCTCGCCTGGATGTGAGCGGTCGTACCTTGGGCATCGTCGGAACCGGCGCTATCGGCCGCACCGTGGCGGAGCTCCTTGGGGGCTTCAACATGCGCGTCATTGCCTACGATCCCTATCCTCAGCAAGAGTGGGCGCAAGCCAACGGCGTCACCTACGTGGATTTCCACGCCCTCTGCGGGGAAGCTGACTTTATCACGCTCCACGCGGCCACGAAGAAGCAGATCGTAGGACCTCAGGAAATCGAGCTTATGAAACCGACGACCGCCTTGATTAACTGCGCCCGGGGAGTGCTTGTTGACAACCGGGCGGTCTACGATGCGGTAAAGGAGGGGCGACTCTTCGGCTACGGACTCGACGAAGTCTGGCCCCATGCCGACCTCCCGCTGCAAGGACTGAACATCGCCGTCAGCCCCCACGTCGGAAGTGACACCGACGGAGGAAAAGCTGGAATGCAGCAGCTCTCGGCGGAGGCGGTAGTGGAGTTTTTCTCCGGAAAGACGCCTCGCTTCGCCCTTAATAGTCCGGAACTGTAATTGTTGATTGACAGCTCGCCCAACCGGGTCTAAGATTTTCTTGAAACTGATATATCAGTTCCAAGGAGGTAGTTATGAAACGGTTTCTATGTTTCGTCCTGGTGGCTCTCTTCCTCGGAGGGGCCGTGGCTTTTGCGTCGGGAGCCCAGGAAGGAGGCGATGGGGAGCAGCAGTACGTGCTCCGGTTTAATCACGTTCTAACCGAAAAAGATCCCTACCACGCTGCCTACCTGAAATGGGCGGAGCGGGTCGCCGAACGGACTGACGGCAATCTCACCATTGAGGTCTTTCACAGCGCTCAGCTCGGTGTGGAGGAGGACATTATCGAACAGATCCGGCAGGGGGCCAATATCGGTCAGAACACCGACTCCGCTCGATTGGGTAACTACGTTCCAGGGATAGCGGTGATGAACGGTCCCTACTTCGCTGACTCCCTGGAAGAGGTCGAGATTCTGAACACCCTCAGCACGGTGCAGGGTTGGAAGGATCAACTGGCGGAGGAGTTCGGTATTAAGGTTCTCTCTTTTAGCTGGGTTCAGGGGTTCCGAAACCTGCTGACCAACAAGCCGATCTACGCCCCGGAGGACGTGGAGGGGCTGCGGGTTCGCTCGCCTAACGCCCCGATCTGGATGGAATCGATTCGCTCCCTCGGGGCGACGCCGGTCGCTCTGGACTACGGCGAGGTGTACACGGGAGTCCAGACAAAGGTTGTAGACGGCGCCGGAAACGTCTATCCCGCCACCTACAGTACCCGGATGTATGAGGTCCTCGACTACTTGAATGAGACCCAGCACATCATGCTGATCAACTTTGCCATTGTCAGCTCCGAGTGGTTCAACAAGCTCCCCGCTGAGTACCAGACGATTCTCGAAGAGGAGTGCGAGCGCGCCGGTCTCGAGGTTTCCGAGCAGATCATGGGGCAACTAGCCGACCAGGCGAAGGAGAATCTCCAGGAGGAGGGCATGACGATCGTTTCTCACGACGAGATCGACATTGACGCCTTCAAGGAGCGATCCCGCCAGGCCTACGAGGCTCTCGGACTCCTGGACGTCCGGGACCAGATCTTTGAGGAAATGGGCAAGTAGGGCACCATCTCATCGGATGTGCAGGGCACGGGGGCTGGCAATCGGCCCCCGTGCAGATAACGTATCGATAGACATAGACTAAAACATGAAACTCGAACGACTCGAAGGACACATCGAGAAGGGCGAGGCGGCGATAGCCGCCTTCTGTCTCATTACCTCCACGGTGCTCATCTTTATCGCCGCGGTGATGCGCTCCATCTCCCAACCGATAAACTGGTCCCTGGATATTTCACTCTTTCTCTTTGCTTGGGCGACCTTCCTGAGCGCAGATGTGGCGTATCGAGAAGACAAGCTGGTCAACCTGGATTTTCTGATTTCCGCCCTGCCTGAGAAGGGGCGGAAGACGCTGCAATTGCTGATCTACACCGTGATTCTCGTATTTCTTCTGGCGCTCATCTACTACGGCTTCATTCTCGCCTGGAAGACCCGGGCCCGGGCGTTTCAGGGTATTCCTTCTTTCAGCTACTCCTGGATAACCCTGAGCCTCCCGATCGGGGCAATGCTCTTAACCCGCTCGACGGTTGAGAAGATTGCCGTGCTTCTGGGAAACAGGGATCCCCTGGCCGGTAAGGAGCGGCAGATCGACGAGGAGCACTTCGATGGCTAGGCCGCACAGAGACGAAGGGAGGGCGAGATGGTACTGGTAGTCATCGTCTTTCTGATCTGTCTGACCATCGGGATGCCTGTGGCGTTTGCCATCGGCATTTCAGGGACGGCGTTCTTTCTGCAGCACCCGGAGCTTCCTTTCACCATGATCGCCCAACTTCCGGTTTCCCAGACCCAGCGTGTCCCAATGCTGGCGATTCCCCTTTTCATCTTCGCCGGTAATCTCATGAACGCCACGGGTATTACCGAGCGACTGGTCAAGCTTTCAACCCTCCTTACGGGACACATGAAGGGTGGCCTGGCGCAGGTGAGCGTGGTCCTGAGTACACTGATGGGTGGCGTCTCAGGGTCAGCCACGGCGGACGCGGCGATGGAGTCCCGGATACTCGGGCCAGGGATGTTGAAGCGTGGCTACACCCGAGGTTATACCGCCAGCGTCATCGGCTTTACTTCCCTCATAACGGCGACCATACCGCCTGGGATCGGCATCATCATCTACGGGACCGTCGGAGAGGTTTCCATAGGCCGATTATTCGCCGCGGGTCTCATGGTGGGGCTCATCATGATGGTCGTGATGATGGCGACCGTGCGTGTGACAGCCGGAGTCCGCGGTTGGAAACCCGAGCGGGAAAAGCGGGCAAGCTTTCGGGAAATCATGAGCTCCCTGGGCGAGACCGTCTGGGCCCTGGTCTTTCCGATACTGCTCCTCGTCGGTATCCGTTTCGGTCTCTTTACGCCCTCCGAGGTGGGCGCCTTTGCCTGCGTCTACGCGATCGTGGTCGGAGTTTTTGTCTACCGGGAGTTCACCTGGGAGCGGCTGAAGGAGACCCTCAACACAACGATACGTGATATTGGGGCGATCATGTTCATCATTTCTCTCTCGGCGATCTTTGCCTACGGTATCCCAGTGGACCGGGTTCCCCAGGCGTTGACGAGCTTCATCACAGGTGTCTCGGTGGACGCGAATATCGTGCTCCTTGTGATTATCGTCTTCCTCGTACTGGTGGGAATGTTCATGGAAGGCTCCGTGGCGATTCTTCTTCTCACCCCCATACTGCTGCCGATGGTGGAGACTCTCGGTGTGGATCCGGTGCACTTCGGTCTCATCATGTGCTCGGTAATCACCATGGGCCTGTTGACGCCGCCGATTGGTATCTCCATGTACACCGTCTGCTCGATTCTCGAGTGCCCAACCCGGGAGTATCTCCGAGAGTTTCTTGTGTTTCTTGTGGCATTCCTGATTCAGATCGGAATCTTGGTGTTTCTGCCGGATGTGGTGCTCCTGATTCCGAGGCTCCTCTATGGGAATTAGGTAGGAGAGCTTGAAGATGAAACTGGAAAAGCGAGTAGGTATAGTGACCGGCGCGGCCCGGGGCATCGGACGGGCAATCGCCCGATCCTTCGCCCGGGAAGGGGCCACGGTACTCCTTTTTGATCGGGATCCCACGGCTGGCGTGGTAGAGGAGATCGAAGCGGCCGGCGGCAAAGCGAGGGGAGTGACCATCGACATAACCGACCACGAGGAAGTGGAGGCGAAAGTCGAAGGCTTGGTCAACGAGTTCGGCCGCCTGGACTTTCTCGTAAACAACGCCGGAATTATCGCCCGGGGGACCATTCAGACCCTGACCCACGATGAGTGGCGGAAGGTGCTCGACGTCAACCTGAACGGCACCTTCAACTGCTGCAAGGCTGCGGTGCCGCACATGATCAGCGGCTCCTATGGGCGCATTGTCAACATCTCTTCGATCGCCGGGAAGATGGGCGACATAACCGCAGCACCCGCCTACGGTACTTCCAAGGGGGCGATTAACACCCTCACCAAGTCCTTAGCCCGAGAACTGGCGGCACACGGGATTACCGTCAACGCGATTGCTCCTCACGCGGTAGAAACGGACATGAGTGCCCAGTGGTCTAAGGAGAAGAGGCGAGGGATCGTGGAGTCCATTCCGTTACGGCGGCTCTGTGCCCCGGAGGAAGTTGCCGAGGCAGCCCTGTACCTAGCATCGGAGGAGGCTGGATTTGTCACCGGGGAGGTGCTCAATCTCAACGGTGGCTATCTGATGGATTAGAATAGGAAGTAACGTGATGGGAGCAAAGAGCGCACTCATACTCGGGGGAACCGGCGTAATTAGCCGGGCCCTGGTTACGGAGCTTCTCAATCAGAACGTCCGGGTAACGGTAGTCAACCGGGGGACCCGACCGGGTGTGGTGCCGCGCTCCGTGGAGGCAATCGAGGCGGATCGGCACAATGTGGAAGAGCTCGACCGGAGTCTCGGGGTCCGCCATTTCGATGCCGTCATCGACATGATCTGCTTTGGGCCCGAGGAGGCCGCCGAGTCGGTGCGGCTTTTTCAGGACCGGTGCGACCACCTTCTCGTGGTTTCTTCCGTGGCGGCCTATAAACGACCCTACCGGACCGTTCCTACCCAGGAGGACGCCGAGGCGCTTTGTGACGACCCGGCCTACGCCTACGGCTTTGGCAAAGCGCGGATGGAAGAGTATCTATTCGGTCAGAACCGCTCGGATCTTCCAATTACCATCGTGCGCCCCTCTCTCACATTCGGTCCCGGAGCGCGTAACGTCGGCATACTCCGGCAGAATCGCAACATTCTCACCCGGATCAGCGCTGGGAAGCCACTTGTCATGTTTGGAGACGGCACTGGGCTCTGGGCCTTTTCCTTTGCCAACGACGTTGCCCGGGGCATCGCCAATCTCCTCGGTGTTCCCGGGGCCTTCGGCGAGGCCTTCAACATTGCCAGCGAAGAACCCTCCCTCTGGTTGGACCTATACCAGGAACTCGGGAACCTCGTCGGTCAGGAGCCCATTCTCGCCTTCGTTCCTTCGGCGAATCTCTACCGAGCTCTCCCGGAGGTGACGGGGCACATCTACTTCGAAAAGCGGTACCCCGGTCTTTTCGACGGAAGCAAGCTGAGACAGGTAGCTCCCGGTTTCACCTTCGAGACGGACCTCGCCGCAGGTCTGGAAGAGGTGGTCGAGTCCTGGGAGCGGGATGGCCTGGAAGTGGACCCCGAGCTCGACCGCCTCGAGGACCGGCTCGTGGAGCAGATTGGGGAGATGGGGCTTTCACTCTAGGCGGGTGGGGAAACCAAGCCGCCTCCGCCCATTGCCGCGGACGGCCGTGCCGGCGGTAGGTCCCCCCGCTGCCGGACCAAGAAGAGTTCGCCGTCGCCCTCTAGAGCCAGAGGCAGAAGATATCGGTGCCGAACGCAACGATAACCCGCTCGTCGCCGCGAAGCACCATCATCCGAGGCGCCGGACCTGCATAGTCAGCATAGAAGTTCTCGTCGATGCCTCCCCATTCGGTTATCCGAACCAGTCCGTTCGGTGCATCCTCGGCGTCGTATTTCGAGAACCAGCCGCCGATTACTAGTTCGCCTCCAGACTGCTCGGCGATAGAGTACACCGTACCGTTTGTCCCATAGCCTGCGGAAAAGTCGACGTAGTACCAGCTGTCCTGAATGTCAATGCCGATGACGTGGTTAGCCGCGTGCCCGGAGATCGTGTCAAATTCCCCTCCGATAAACACGGTGTCGTCAGAGGACACGTGGATCGTCCAGACTGCGTCGTTGGGTTGCACAACTGTATTGTCGGTGACACCCGCGGTATCGAGGCGAACAAAGTTCTCGATAGCGCCACCGTTGCACTGCGTGATGGCCCCTCCTACCAGCACCTTTCCGTCGCTTTGAAAAGCGATGTCATAGACAGTTCCGGTGATGGTGGCTGCAAAAGTTGCGTCGTTGTTGCCGTTCGTTTCGAGTCGGCGTAGCCCGTCAGAACCGCCAATCAGTATCTTGTCATCTGATGGTTGTATCTCGACGGCGTGTACAATGAAGAAGGAATGCGTCGCGTCAAAGGTGTTGTCGATTCCTCCGTCACTGTTAAGCCGAACAACTCCAGATCCGGTGGCTGAACCTGCAAAGGTGGTGAAGGATCCTCCGACAACTATCTTACCGTCCGACTGCACCGCGATCGCTCGGATAACGTCGTTGGGGCCGCTTCCCGGGTTAAAGGAACTGTCGAGACTACCGTCGGTGTTGAGTCGGGCGATACCGTTACGGGTCGTTCCGTTGAAGGAGGTGAAATCTCCCGCTACTAGAAGTTTCCCGTCCGCTTGGATTGCCAAAGCGTCGATGTCCTGGTTTGGGCCGGTCCCGATGTCAAAACTGGTGTCCACGGCTCCGGGATCTCCCTCCCAATAGGCGTAGAGCGTCACGCCACCGTAGGGCATCGTGTACATGTCTCCTGGTTCGCCCCAAGGCACGTCTTCTCTATCAGGCTCTGAGCTCCACCGCGTCAAACAGTGTCCGTTTTTGGTCATGTTTCCACAGTCCGGAAGCACGAAGAGTTCGCCGTTCTTGTAGGTTTGATCGTCTATGGGCGGATTCCCAGAGTCTTGGCCGTTGCCGTCGTAGATCACTCGAAACTCGTCCTTGGACTCACTGGAATCACTGCAGGAGAAGGTTAGAAGCAGGAGCGCTCCGACTAGAACGAATGGCAGGATTCGTTTCATCTGCACGCCTCCCGTGAATTAGATTTGCCTATATTATCCGGAGAGATGGCGAGGGAAGCCATACAGTATGTTGTTAAACAATATACTTGGCACTCCCTTCTCTTGCGCCCGCTTCGAGGTCGGGCTACACTCCCAGCATACGTAAACACGCAGATCCAGGAGGAGATCATGGAAGCCATGAAGACCGTGGCGGAGCTGATGGAGGTCTCTGCCATCACCGCGCCCAAGGCAGTGGGACAAAACTTTATCGTAACCAAGACGATCGAAGGCGAGGAAATCGGGCGCCTTGCGGATGATATGGAAGCCTTTGGCAAAGAGTCGGGCAAGAAGAACTTCGACCGCGACGGGGCCAACGTGCGCAACTCAGGGGCGGTGGTGCTTATCGGAATGAAGGACGCGGCGGTCCCGGGTCTCGATTGCGCCGCCTGTGGCCATCCGGTCTGCCTGGAAATCAACAGCGGAGAGCA
>CAYZHV010000077.1:0-14758 GCA_964478055.1 uncultured Spirochaetaceae bacterium
CTGAGGAGCGGGGGATAGGCGAGGCGATCGCCCGGAACCTGCGAGAGTTCTCGGTGCTGCAGACACCAATTATTGTCGTGGTAATCGGTGAGGGAGGCTCCGGCGGTGCCTTGGGGATTGGCGTGGGGGACAAAGTCTTCATGCTCGAGAACACCGTCTATTCGGTCATATCCCCAGAGGGATTCGCATCGATCCTGCTCCGGGACGCCAAGAAGGCACAGCAGGCCGCGGAGCTCATGAAGATGACCTCCCAGGACCTCAAGTCCTTCGGCATTACCGACTCCGTCATACCAGAACCTCCCGGTGGCGCTCACAAGGACCCGCAGCGCATGTCCGAGCGTATAAAGAAGGAAGTTATCGACGCCTACCGCCTCCTTTCAAAGAAAAAGATGGACCAGATCTTACGAGAGCGCTCGGAGAAAGTCCTATCCCTGGGAGTCTTTTTCGAGCGCAGCGAGAAGCGCGGTCTCTTCGGTCGACGCAAAGATCGGTAGAACCGTTGCCCAAGCGGTAATCGTTCTTACTGATGGCGATCAGTATACGAGCAGCGGCGCCTAGGACTTCCGTAGCATCACGGCACTCTTTGATGTGATCGGAGGCGTGTAAACCGTCATTTTCATCGGCGAACCCGATGAGCTAGAAAAAACAACGGCCCGGTAGGTTCACCAACCCGCCGGGCCGCATTTCTTTACCGAGCCGGTTTCCAGTCTAAATCCCCTGAAACGTCAGCCATTTGGCGAAAAGAAGGGCGACTTCCGTCACCCCCGCCGCTTCCAGCGCCGCGAGACCCACAAACACCGCCGAGAGGCCCGCGCCCAGGGGGCGACGGAGGTCTTTGCCCCGGAGGAGACGAACTACCGGCCAGAGGGCTCCTAAGAGGAAGAGTACCCCTCCAAAAAGAAGACGGGAGCTGCCGGGGTTGGCGCTGTGCCATTGCTCGAGGCGGACTCCGGAGGAGACGATGGCGCCGCTTAGTGCCTGGAACTGGCCAAAGGCGATAAGAAGCCCCAAGGCGACGAGAAGAAGGCCGCTGGCGACGCGTATCGTCCCGAGGTACCGCTTGATCCTATTCAGGAGGGTGGAGACCCGGGTAAAAAAGAGCGCCGCCAGGAGAAAGGGGAGGCCCAGGCCGATAGAGTAGATCGAAAGGTAGAGTATCCCTCGTCCGACCGCTCCGGAGCTGCCGGCCATAAATAGAATCCCCGCCAGGATCGGTCCGATGCAGGGACTCCAGCCCGCGCCGAAGGCCATGCCCACCAGACCAGCTCCGGCGTAGCTTGTCGGCCGAGAGCTCACGTGGAGTCGCTTTTCGAAGTTGAGACTCTTTGCGAAGTCGAACATGACGTTGAGCCCTAAGAGCACAACAACGGTACCGGCGACGCCGTTTATCCACCGGGAGGCACCGGCGAGAAGGAATCCGGAGCCACTAAAGAGCACCCCTAGTACCACAAAGACCAGCGAGAAGCCGACAACGAAGAAAAGCGTCCGCAGGAAGATCGGCATTCGAGGGGTCGATTCTCCCTGGAGCTCTGAGAGTGAGGCCCCGGTGACAAAGGAGAGATAGGAAGGAATGAGTGGCAGCACGCAGGGTGAAAGAAACGAGAGCACCCCCGCGGCAAAGGCGATTGCGAGGTTAATGTCGCTTCCCATCACCCTCTACTCCGCTCCGAGATGGCGCATGAGTTCCACTATTTCCGGGGAGTCCCACTCCCGGGCCCCCACGAGCATTCCGAGGACCCGCCCTTCTGTGTCGAGGACGTAGGAAGTGGGTATGCCCCGGACTCCGTACTGTCCCCCAACCTGACCGGTCCTATCGAGAAGGACCGGGAGCTCGAAGCCGTTATCCTCGAGAAAAGAGGCAACGAGATCACGTTCCTCCTGTAGACTCACCGCGAGGATGGTGAAGTTCTCATCCCCGAGCTCCTCCTGGAGGCGAATCATTGAGGGGAGCTCCTCCCGACAGGGCGGGCACCAGGTTGCCCAGAAGTTGAGCAGAACCACCGACCCCTGGTGGCTGGAGAGGGACGCTTCTCCCCCTTCCAGGCGGGGAAGCGAGAAGTCAATAGATGGTATCCGTTCTTGGAAGACTCGCAGACCGCTGGCTTCCAGTAGGGCCTGGGTTTCCGCGCCGATTGGCGGGTTCCCGCTCTCCTCGGGGACGGCGGTTTCTGTTGTGACCGGCGCCTCTGCGTCGGACTCCGTCGGCGCCTCCTGAGCACCCCCGGCGAAGAGGAGGCCCCCCAGCAGGAACAGTATAAGTATGGTAATCACGGTACGTTTCATTCTTGATACTCCGTTGTATAACGTAACCTCTATATACAAATAATGCAACCAGGTTTGAAAGCAATTGTAATTACAAGTAAATCTTTCGGTCGTCACGGTGAGCCTAGAAGAGACCGGAAAAGAGCAGCCCAGCGTAGTTGTAAGCGGCGTGTCCAATAGCAAGGGGGTGTATCCTGTGAATCTTCTGAAAGAGGTATCCCAGGACGAGGCCAGCGAGAAGAGCGAAGAGGAGGCCCTGCACTCCCTGGTATGAGTGTCCCAGAGAGAAGAGCAGCGCCGAGACGAGAATCGCCATGGTTGAAGAGAGTCCAAGCTGCTCGAGCCGGGTAATGGCGTAGGAGCGGAAGAAGAGCTCCTCCATGTAGCCCACGGAAAGAAGGGAGAATGCGCTCAGAAGATAGGCCAGGGGAGAGGCGGAATCGAACCGGAACGGCGGCTCCCCTCCGAAACCGAGGGTCCGGGAAACGAGATTGGTGACCACCGATACAATAAGAAGAGCCAGAGCGATCCCGAGAGCCTGCAACGGCAGCCGGGAGGCTTTCCAGGAAAGACCGAACCGCTGGCTCCAAGCTCCGCCATCTATCTCCATCAGGTAGAGAAGCAGGAGTATTCGCGGAACATTCTGTATGAGAAGTCCAAGATGCGCCCGAGGCTGCTCGAAAAGCGAGCTATCCACCGGCCCTGTTCCTGTGTAGATCGCCGGCAGCAAGTATATGGCGAGGAGAATAAGAAACTCCCGCCGAATCCTTCTATCTTCTTCCACGTACTTTTGCTTTCCTACAATTTAAAGATACTGAATCCTATCTAAATGATACTATAGCGTGTTGTTAGGATAACCGATATAGTAAGGGAGGTACCAATGTCTGGACTCCTGATTGCGGTGGTTGTACTTATCGTAGTCATTTTCCTCTTTGTTCTTCTCCAGCGTGCCGGAGGTTTGGGGTTTCCCTGGATTCCGTTCTACGTTAAGGGCAAGGAGTCCGGTTTCTCCTTTAAGGAGACCCATCTCATGCGGCGTATCGCCGTGGAGAACCGCCTCAGCAATCCAACCTCCCTCTTCTGGTCCCTGGGCGCCTTGGACCGCTGCATTCGCGCTACAATCATTCGCTTTCGCTCGGAGGAACGAGAAGAATCTCCGGAGGCGCTCAACTTTCTCAACCACCTCTTTGACTTTCGAAAGCGGGTGGAGTTTGATCAACCTAAGTACAAGCTCGGCATACAGTCCACAAGAAGTCTGGCCCCGGGGCAAACCCTCAAGCTCACTCTTCCGGGGGCAGGAGCGTTCTTCTCTCGGGTTATCGAGAACAACCGGCGGCATCTTGCGGTAACCTACCCCACGGGCCCGAAGAGTCTGCCTCCGGGAACATCCTGGCGGGGGCAGGACGTGGCGGTGTACTTCTGGCGAAAGGATGATGCGGGATACTACTTCGAGACAAAGGTGCTCGGAGACTACCTCGATCGCAAAGTCCCCATTTTGCACCTGCAGCACTCGGATGAGCTCAGCCGCACGCAGAAACGAAACTCCGTCCGAGCGCAGGTAAATCGAGCGGGACAGCTCTATCCGCTTCGCTCCATTGAGAGCGCCAACGAGCAGATCGAGAAGCGCCCGGGCTACAAGTGCAAGGTTCTCGACATCTCCGAGGATGGGGCCGCGATGGTGGTCGGTGGCAAGGCGAAGGCGGGTTTACCGGTTAAGGTGCAGACCCGACTCTCCAACGAGACAGTCATCCTCTGCGGGACGGTGAAGTCCGCCAATTACAAGCAGAAGAACAACGTCTCGGTTCTCCACATGCAGGCGGTAAAGCCCTCGACCTCGATGCGCGTCAAGATTCTTACCTTCGTCTATCACCTCTTTCGCAAAGGCGAAGAGGAAAACGAACTACGTTGAATTCTCAGCCCAAAACGAGTAGTATCCTTTAGCACAGGGGGATATACATGAAACGTCTACTCGTTCTGCTTCTCGTCCTGATCACTGTTGCCGCTTTTGCGCAGGACGGAGAAGGTCAGCCGGATAACCAGAGTTCCCTCGTAGAGCGGTACATATCGAACTTCAGAAATGCGAACCTGCAGACGAAGATGGCCATTCTCGAAGCTTCCGAAGACGAAGCGCTCCAGGAAATGGCGCCCCTCTACGCGGACGCGCTCTCCTATCTGGTGAGCAATGCCAATGATATTCGACGAAACACGACGCTTCAACAGATGACTGACTTCGTCGTGGAGAAGATAACCGAAGCGGAGTACGTTCCCGCGGCGGAGCCCCTCTGGCAGCTCTTTCTCAACCGGCAGGAGTCTCTCGCCAGGGTCTCGATTCTCCAGGCGATCTCCGCCACCGGCCAGGGAAATCAACAGGTGGTTGTTAACCTCAATCAGTGGATTTCTGATCGCAACCGGCTCAAAGCTGGTGGAGAGGACGTGGACCTTCAGGTGTTCCATCAGGCTGTTGTAACCGCCGGAGAGCTCGGGAGCACCTCCTCTTTTCCAGTGCTCCTGGAGGCACGCCTCCAGCAGTACTCCGAGCGAATCAGTACTTCCGCGGTTGAATCGATGCAGTCCCTCGAAGGAGATCAGGTCCAACTTGCAATTGATGCCCTTGCCGAGCGGGACCCGGAGGACAAGATGGAGGCGTTCAGCTTCCTTGTTCAGAGTGGTCTCTACACCGCGGAGCAGGAGCCTCTGATCGCCCAGGCCGCCTTGAACCAGGCGCTGCAGGCGACGGTAAGCGAGCCCACGGTCACTGCCGAGCTTCGACAGCTTCGGTACGAGGCGGCTCTGGTGATTAGTGACGCGGAGTACAGCGAGGCTACTCGGACGATGATCCGTCACTTCAACCAGACCGTCCTCGAGTATGACCGAGGGGTGACCACCCGGCAGCGAGTACTCGAGGCGGTTGCGGGTCTTGGAGCGATGGACACCGACGAAGCAGCGGTGCGTCTCACAGACTACCTCGAGCTTCTTAATACCTATACCGAGCTGGACCGGCCCTACGATACACAAATTGTGATGGCGGTCATTCGGAACCTCCAGCGCCTCGGCAGACCCGGCTCCTACAACGCCCTCTTCTACTGCACCCTCCTCGACTATCCTAACCGAGTAAAGGAAGCAGCAAGAGAGGCGATGCGTGCCGTCTCCCGATAACCACTCTCCCTTTTCTTACCTGGAGCCGCATCACCGCCCCCTGATTTGGGCGGGAGGTGCGGCTTTCTTTGGCTTTCCTCTCTTGCAACGGGCTCTCGATGCCGGAAGTCTAGAGACCTCCCTCGTCTGGCTTCTCCCGGCAATGGTGGTGGCGGGAGTGGGGGTAACCCTGCTTCCGCAGCGTCGATGGCGTCCGGCGGTCCTCATAGTCCTCGCTCTTGGAGGCGGTTGGTTCCTGGCTGGTACCGCGGGTTTGCGCCTCGACCACGAGAGCGCCCTCGGGCGTCCGAGAATCCCCGCCGCTGCCGGTGGCACCGTGACGGGCACAGTCGCCGCGGACGCCCGGGAGGGGAGGGGCAGCGAGGTGGTGGTGCCGCTGCGCCTCGAGAGCTTCACCCCCGTCGAGGCGGGCCCCTCCGCCCCGGCCTCGACCGCCGGGAGCTCCGACGCCGGGCTCGCCGGCCCTGGGCGCGGCGGCGGGTCGCTGCCGATTTCCGGGGAGCTGGAGCTGCGCATTCGCGGCGGCGGCACCGTGCCCCGGGGCACGGGAGTCTCCCTTCGCCTCGGCCCGGAGGAGCTCGAGGCACTGGCCGCGGGGCGGCGGAGCCTCTCCCTGGATCGCTCGGAGATCATTCTTACCCCGCCGCCTGCGGGCGCGGCAAGGCTACGGGGGAGGTTGCGCCTCGGGATCGTCGACTCCCTTCGACGCCTGGGAGCACCTGCCGGCGGCCTGGGGCGAGCGCTCCTCCTGGGGGACCGATCCGCCGTTGATCCGGGGCTCCTGGAGCTGGTGCGGCGAGCCGGGGCAATGCATCTCCTCGCTCTTTCGGGGATGCATCTGGCGGTCTTGGCGGGGCTCCTGGGTATGATGCTTTTTCCGCTGATCGGTCGGCCCGCGGGAGTGGTCGCGAGTCTTCTCCTGGCCGTCTATTTCTGGATCGTCGGACCCATTCCATCGTTACTCAGGGCGCTACTCATGTTTAGTCTGGGAGCAGCGGTGAAGCTTGCCGGCCGCAGAGTAGATCCCCGGTCCCTCCTGGCGGGGGCTCTGCTCATCGGCTTGATTCTGGCCCCGAGCCTCGCCACGAGTCTCGGTTGGCGCCTTTCCACCCTGGCTCTCCTGGGTATTCTCTGGATCGGCGTTCCCCTCTGGGCCCGAGGGCCAGCGCTCCCCCCGAGGCGACTCTGGTCCCTCCTCTGGGTCTCTCTGGGGGCCTTTCTGGCGACCACGCCAACCTCTCTCGCCACCTTCGGCGAGGCGTACCCCGCCAGCATCCTGAGCAGTATCCTTCTGACCCCCCTGGTCCTTCTCTTTATCTGGGTGGCCCTCCTCTCGGTACCGCTCCTCTCTCTTGCTCCGGGGCTCACCCTCCCCCTCGGGGGCCTCGGCGGGGCTCTCTACGCCATTCTCGAGGAAAGCGCCGCGGTGCTCGCCCGACTCCGCCCGCTCTCCGGGGCTTCGGCGGGTCTCATATGGGCTCTCGCTATGGGTACGGTGCTCTTCCTCCTGCTTGCGCCGTGGATCCGTTGCCTTTTTGCGGGGCGGGAGTAGTGGCATGGGCGAGGAACCACGGCACTTGAATCTCGGCTCTCCCCGGGAGATCCGGGACTTTCTTGCTCAGAAGGAGATTACCCTCAAGAAACGGTGGGGGCAGAACTTTCTCTTTCAGCCACGCTGGCGTCGCTGGATCGTGGAGCTCGTCGACCCAAAGCCAGGGGAGCAAGTCTGGGAGGTAGGGCCGGGTATTGGCGCTCTCACCGAGGGACTGGTGGAGTACGGGGCGGATCTCACGCTTTTCGAGATCGACCACGGCCTCATCGAGATTTTGAAGGATCGGTTCGGCGATGCGGTGCGCATAGTCCCCGGGGACGCGGTTCGAAGCTGGCATGAGGAGCTCGAACGCTCCGGGGCGCCTAAAAAGGTGGTGGGAAACCTCCCCTACAGCAGCGGAGCGCGGATAATCGCCTCCTTTATCGAGTCCGACCTATCCCGGCCACCGGCAATGGTGGTTATGGTGCAGCGGGAGGTCGCGGAGCGCATGGCCGCCGCACCAGGGGGTGAGGCGTACTCTTCTTTTACCGTTCTTGTGGGCTCGAGTTATTTGGTAGAGCTAAGAGGGGACGTGCCGGCGGACGCCTTTTTCCCGCCGCCGAGGGTAAAATCCACGGTTCTTACCCTCACGCCGAGGGAGGACGCCCCGGGACCAGAGGAACGGGAGAGGCTCTCCCGACTCGCCCGGGGCTTCTTCGCCTCGAGACGAAAGACCATTCGCAACGCCCTGCGCAGGAGTTTCTCACCGGAGGAGTCCCAGCGGCTCCTCGCCCTCCTAAAGGAGCAGGGAGTATCCGCTGATCGCCGGGGCGAAACTCTCTCCCTGGAAACCTATCGCTTCCTCGCCCAGGGGCTCAATTCTCGAGCAGACCGAGATTCGTGAGGACCGATTTGACCTTATCCTTGTTGTCCGCCGAGAGCTCGCAGAGCGGAAGGCGGTAGACCTCCTCGCAGTAGCCGAGCAGGGACATTGCGTACTTGATCGGAATCGGATTGGTGTCGAAGAAGACCATCTTGAAAAGCGGCAGAAGCCGGTAGTGTTCGGCCCGGGCCTTTTCGAGCTTGCCGTCCAGGGCGAGCTTGATCATCTTGCCTACCTGACCAGGGGCGGCATTGCTTGCCACGCTGACCACTCCGGAGCCACCGAGAGCCACAACGGAGAAGGCGAGGTTGTCGTCCCCGGAGAGGAGAGCGAAGTCCTCGGGCTTCCGGGCGGCGACTTCCATGATTTGCGGAATGCTGCCGCTCGCCTCCTTGACCGCCACGATATTCGGGTGTTCCGCCAGACGCATAAGGGTATCGGTCTCGATGTTCTTTCCCGTACGGCCGGGGATGTTGTAGACCACCATAGGTAGGTCCACGGCGTCACCGATGGCGGTGAAGTGGCGGTAAAAGCCGTCCTGATTCGGCTTGTTGTAGTAGGGAGCCACCTGGAGGCTGGCGTCGGCGCCGATCTCTTTCGCCTTTAGGGTCATTTGTATCGCCTCGGCGGTAGAGTTGGATCCGGTTCCGGCGATTACCGGTACCCGGCCGTTCGCCTGCTCCACGACGATCTCGATAACCTTGAGGTTCTCCTCGTGGGTAACCGTGGGGCTCTCGCCGGTGGTACCGACGGGAACGAGCCCGTTTACGCCGGCGTCTATCTGCGCGTCAACGAGCTTTCGCAGAGCGTCCTCGTCTATTGATTCGTCCCCTTTGAAGGGGGTTATGAGGGCTGTATAGGTTCCGGAAAACACCTGTCTTACTCCTCCTTATCGGTTCATGAGCTCTTTGAGGAAGTCGTCGACGGTGAAGAATCCCTTCTTCCCCCGAATCCACTCCGCTCCTCGGACCGCGCCGTCGGCGAAGCCCGAGCGACCGCGAGCTCTGTGGGTAATCTCAATTGAATCCGCCGCGGAGTCAAGGGTGAGCGTATGGGTCCCCGGTATGGAGCCACCCCGGACCGAGGCGACATGGAGCTCTCCGGGATCCACCCGGCGGTGGAGGGTCTCCGTCTGGATTCGTTTCTTTCGGTCCACGGCGCCGAGGACCGCTTCGGCTGTGCGAAGGGCTGTGCCGGAGGGCGAGTCCGCTTTGCCGGCGTGGTGGTACTCGCAGAGCATCGGATCGTACTCCTCGAGGCCGTTAATGAGGCGTCCCGCCTCTTCCGCGAGTAGCATGAAGAGGTTTGCCCCGATGGAAAAGTTTGCCCCGATGAGATAACCGATCCCCCCGGCCTCAACGGCGGCGCGTACATCCGCTTCGTTCTCCTCCCAGCCGGTCGTTCCTACCACCGCCGGGACTCCCGCCTGGGCGTAGAGCTTGGCGTTCTCGGCAACGCCCTCGGCAAGACTGAATTCGATCACCGCATCCGCCTGGTCCAGGGGAGCCTCCGCCACGCTCCGGTGGCTCGCCTCGGGGCTCTTGGGGTCCACCGAGGCGAGGAGCTCGTGCCCCCTCCGTTGGAGGGAGAGGGCCACTTCGTGTCCCATACGGCCGTAGCCGACAAGAACCACTTTCATCTCAGACTCCCTGGCAGAGGGTGACCGCCGAGGTATTGACGATGTCTTCCACGGAGCAGCCTCGGGAGAGGTCGCTCACGGGCTTGGCGAAGCCCTGGAGGAAGGGGCCGTACGCCTCCATGCCTGCAAAACGCTGGGCAAGCTTGTAGCCGATGTTTCCGGCGTTGAGATCGGGAAAGACCAGGGTGTTCGCCTTGCCTGCGACGTCGGAGCCCGGCGCTTTCTTCTCGCCCACGGAGGGGATAATCGCCGCGTCGAGCTGGAGCTCCCCGTCCACGTTTAGACCGGGCTCCTTCTCCTTTACCACCCGCAGTGCCTCGAGCACCTTGTCCACCGACTCGTGCTTGGCAGAGCCCTTTGTGGAGAAGGAGAGCATCGCCACCGCAGGCTCGGTCTGGAGGAAGTTACGACAGGACTGGGCCGCGGCGATAGCGATCTCAGCAAGCTGTTCCGCCGTGGGATCGGGTATGGTCGCGCAGTCGGAGAAGATCAGGTGACCGTCCTTGCCCCATTTGGTGTCCGCATGCTGCATAACAAAGCAGGAGGAGGCGAACTTGGTACCCGGGGCGGTCTTGATAATGGTAAAAGCCGCCACGAGAACGTTACCGGTGGCGTTCTCGGCCCCGGCAACCATGGCATCCGCCTTGTCGGTGCGCACCATCATGGCGCCCCACTTGAGGGGATCGATTATCTCCTGCCGCGCCGTCGTCTCGTCCATTCCTTTATGCTTGCGAAGCTCGTGATACGCCTTTGCAAACTCGTCCAAGTCTCCGCTGGCAGAGGGATCTACAACCTCGACGCCTTTGAGGTCGACGTTTTGCTCTTTGGCTACCGCTTCCACGGCGTCGGGCTTGCCGATGAGGGTTACCGTTCCGGCAAGCCCCTCATCAACGAGGATCCGCGCGGCCTGCACGGTTCGCGGCTCCGTCCCTTCCGGAAGGACCAGGTTTCGCTTGAGGCTTTTCGCCTTTTCTCGCATCTGTTCTATGAATGCCATCAGCTTTCTCCTAGAGGGTGTTGTCTCTAAGGGTATCATACCTGACCGGGGAAGGATAACCTCGACGAAGCACCCGACGATCGTGACAGGAGGGTGTGGATTGGCATAATATGACGGCTATGTCGGCACGGACTCCTCTCATCGGTGTGTATGGTCTCGGCAGATTCGGTCGGTTCTGGGCGGATCTCCTCTCTCGGAGAATGCGGGTCATCGGGGCGAGTCGCTCCAGGAAGAATGACCTGCCGGAAGGGGTGACCCAGTGCGCCCCGGAGGAGCTCGCCGAGGCGGAGGCGGTCTTTCTCTGCGTCGCCATCTCCGCCATGGAGGAGAGTTCGACGACCTTATCCGGGCTCCTGCGGCCGGAGCAGCTCGTTCTCGACACCTGCTCGGTCAAGGTGTATCCCTCCCGGGTTATGGAAGAGCGATTTGCCCCGGAGCAGCCGTTGATCGCTACGCATCCGATGTTCGGTCCCGACTCCGCTCGCAACGGTGTTCAGGGGCTTCCGATAATTATGCACGCCCTGCGAAACGCCCGGGATGAGTACGAGGAGTGGCGTGGCCGCTTTGGTGCCATGGGACTCCGAATCGTTGAAATGACCCCTGAGGCTCACGATCAGGAGGCCGCGTATACCCAGGGGATAACCCACTTCGTTGGCAGGGTCCTCAGCCGCTTGGAGCTGCCGGAAAGTGCCATCGCCACTCTGGGGTATCGGAAGATCCAGGAAGTGATCGAACAGACCTGCAACGATCCCTATCAGCTCTTCAAGGATTTGCAGCACTACAACCCCTACACCAACGCCATGCGAGAAGAGCTCTCCAGCGCTCTGGAAGCCACCTTGCGGGACCTGCAGTAGTTGACAACGCCCCGGGGTGCGAGTAGTGTGAGGCCATGGCAGATCTGCGGGTCCGTCGCATTGACGAGTCGGACCTCGACTCAGTCCTGGCGGAAGATTTCGAGTTCGAAGGCGAGATTCACTTCGAAAAACCTCTTCTGGTGAAGGGGCACGTATCAGGTCAGATTAGTTCCGAGAGCGATCTCTTCATAAGCGAGGGGGCGATTGTCGACGCCAGCGTTTCGGCTCATCGCGTCTCGGTTAAGGGTACGGTTCGAGGTGATGTCTCCGCGGAAGACCGAATCGAGCTCTTTGCCTCCTCCCGGCTGGAGGGTAACATCGCTACCCCCGATCTGATCGTTCAGAGCGGATGCATGCTCAACGGCAAGTGCTCCATGCCCGGCGGGAGCGTTTCGAAGGCTACGGCCCCGGCGCCTGAGCCGGTGGAGAGCGAACCCCCCGTAGCGGAAGAGGAGGAGTCATCATGAGACGCTCTATTGCCTTGATTCTACTCTTCGGATTTCTCGTCGGCTCTCTCTGGGCACAGACACGGCCGGACGCGTTGCAGCTCTACCGTCAGGGGCGGTATGAGGAGGCGGTCCAGGTTACCCTGCAGGAGCTCGAAGAGACGCCACGCAATATGAACTCCTACACCGTCCTCGGATGGAGTCTTCTCGCTCTCGGACGGTATCAGGACGCCCTGGATTACGGGATGCGGGCCCTGGAGATCTCTCGATATGACAGTCGGATCGTGCAGATCGTCGCCGAGGCACATTATCGGAGTGGCAATAATCTGCAGGCCCTCGATTACCTCGAAGAGTATGTTGCGGTTGCCCCCACCGGTGATCTGATCGATCAGGTATACTTCTTTATGGGTGAGGTGTTCATGCGCCTCGGAGAGTACAATAACGCCGATGTGGCCTTCTCCACGGCGGTCTACCATAACGGTGACAACGCTCGCTGGTGGAGCCGGCTCGGATACGCTCGGGAGCTCGCCCGGGATTTTCCCTACGCGGAACAGGCGTATCAGCAAGCTCTTGCACTCAACTCGTCTCTCACCGAGGCACGCCGCGGCCTGGACAGAATCGAAGACCAGCTGTAACCTTATCCGGACGCACATCCCCCGAATTGGGACAAATCCAAACTTCTGCGGTATTTTCTCCTATAGGTAGCGGTTACTCGACCGATACTTCCATCGGAGGGGTCCGCTAGGAGGGTATAGAATAGATGATTTCAAAAGAGACTCTCCGGATTACGGTGACCGCGCTTCTAGCCGTTCTCCTTGCCGGATGCGCCAATATCTACGACTCGAATCTCTTTAAGAACTTCGACGGCCCACCGAGCGCTTCGGAGCTCGCCAACGGATCCGCCGAGGACATTGCCGACGCCGCCGAGAGCCCCCAGTTTTTTGAGGAGCTCGAGGACGACCCCGCGGCGAAAGAGGCGATCCAGAATCGCCTGCAGGAGATTTACAACGACCCGAATGCCTCGGAATCGGACCGAAGGACCGCCGCGATCGTTTCCGGTGACATTGAGATGGAAACTACCGGAGGCGGTGAAATCGTCAACAACGTCGTGGACGTTCTTCTGGACGAGGAGGGGCAGGAGTTTTCCGATCCCGGCACCCTCATTCGAAACATATTCCCCGAGTCCGTTCGAAACGATCCAGTGGCTCTCAAGGCGCAGATCGAGAGCTTTCAGACTGCCGCGGATGCTTACGACGCCTACGGCGATGGCCTCACGGAGGGCGGTGTGCCTGAGGGTGCAAACAGCGGCGAAATCGCCCAGAGAGCAACTGTGGCGATACTGATCGATGAACTGGCCAATCAAGCCGGCGGAACGGATCAACTGGTTTCGGATATACAGAACGATAGCTTCGACGGCTACAGTGATCCTACCGAGAATACCTTAGGTACCGAGGAGAATCCCTCGTCCCTTCGGAACATACTCGACGTCGCAGGTCTCACCAGCGTCGTGGAGGGAGGGTGAGACCTTGAAGCAGAGACTCCTTCCTCTTCTCCTGCTTTGTTTCCTGGGGGTGGCTGTCACCTCTTTCGCCGACCCGATCAAGGAGAAACCTTTTATCCCGTTTAGCCCCGAGGTCCTCGGGCAGGGCGGCTCCTTTGCCGCTGTAGCCGAAGGGTACAACTCCTTCTTTACCAATCCCGCAGGGTTTGCCCTCACCGAGGGAGAAGCGACGTTTCCCTCCTTTACTACGTGGATTCACGCGAAGCCCGATTCTATTCTACCGATGCTCGCGGCGATCGACGGGGACAACGAGGATGAGAGTGGCAGTACTGAAGAAACCGTAGTAAACCTCCTGGAGGAGCAGCTGACGACAAACGGCTTCGGTATTGGCTCGGCTCTCGGTTTCGGCTATATCGGAAACCGCGTCGCCCTCGGCCTGAGCTACGGCATCGACAGTTACTTCTACGGCCGTTCGTTTCCTCTCGGACTCACCGGAGAGTCAAAGACTGAGCTCACCTTTATCGCGGGATACGGGCGCACCTTTCAGGCGGGGCCAGTGCAGATCGCGGCGGGGGCGGATTTGCGCCCACTGTTGCGGGTTCACTCCTTTATCAATTCGGACACCACCGCGGCGATTATTACTGACTACACCGGTGTGGACACCGGTACGGAAGGCGGATCGGTCCTGGAGAACATCAACGCCCTCAACGGCTGGGGGGTAGGTGTGGACGCCGGTATCATCGCCAAGTATCGAAGTTTCTCCCTGGGTATTCAGGGACGAGATCTCTTTAACACCCGGCTCCGATACTCCCTCAACTCCGCGGAAGAAGTCGTGGACGCTCTCGGTCAGGGAGGATTACCTGCGAGCTCCCAGGCGTCGATAGACGCAGGGGACTACATCATCCCCATGGAGCTGAGCTTTGGTCTGGCGTACCAACCCGATTTGGGGGCACTTTCCAACATTGTGGACCCCGAGGTGCACGCCCAGGTCACGGACCCCTTCAAACTGACCGACCAGGATCGAGAGAAGGCGCGAAGCTTCTGGACCAGACTCCATCTGGGCACGGAGGTCACCTTGCTCAACTTTTTCGACCTCAGGATGGGAGTTAACGAAGGGTACGTGACCCTCGGAGCAGGGATGGATCTACTCTTTCTCGAAGCCCACTTTTCCGTCTTCAGTCGTGAGCTCGGGCGCTATCCCGGGGACCGTCCCACCTCCGGTGCGGCCCTCGAAGTGGCTCTTCGGATGTAAGAGCAGATTGACTTTCACCCCCCTTTTTGTGTAGCCTACGTCTACCTGAGTGGGCCGCTAGCTCAGTTGGTAGAGCAACGCCCTTTTAAGGCGTGGGTCGCAGGTTCGATCCCTGCGCGGCTCAGTAGATCGGACTCTTGACGTTCCCTAAAACGTTCAGTAAGGTCTGCATCGAAACGTCTCCTTCGTCTAGTGGTTAGGACTCCGGGTTTTCATCCCGGCAACAGGGGTTCGAGT
>CAYZHV010000078.1:0-14678 GCA_964478055.1 uncultured Spirochaetaceae bacterium
AGGGTGTTCCACCGGCCCGGTGCCCCAGGGCTGGAGCGGAGGATCACCACTGGGCCTCTGCCTGAGATCTATCCTGAGGTCAGACTCAGGCGGAACCTACCTGACCGCATCGCCGACGGAATGACTTTTCTGCACCTCGCTGCCTACGATGAGGAAGAGGAGTACATTCCCCTCGCCTCCGCCGTTGATCGACACGGACGAGTGCGTTGGTTCTATCGGGAGGATTACGGCCACCTTCTTTTACGGCTGGAGAACGGCAATTTCGTGGTCGAGCAGGATGAGGGGCTCCAGGAGATCACGATGCTCGGCTGGCCCCGGGGAGGGTTGGTCTCCCTTCCCGAAGGCGTCCACCACGACGCGGTAGAGCTCCCGGAGGGGAATCTCCTGGTCCTCACCGCCGCGCCGGGCTCCGTTGACGACGGTGTGGCGGAGGTTGATCTGGCCGCCGGGGCCGTCGTGGAGAGCTGGGACTTTCGAGAGCTCCTGGATCCGGAACGGCCCCGGCAGCCGATCAATCTGGACGATACGGACTGGCTCCATCTAAACGGGATCGACTACGACTCGGAGGAAGACGCCTTCGTCGTTTCCGGAAGAGATCAGAGCGCACTGGTGGAAGTAAGCAGAGCCACCGGCGAGGTTCGCTGGATTCTGGGCAATCACGAGCATTGGGAGGAGCGGTTTGATGACCTCATCCTCGAGCCGGAGGGCGAGGGGTTCGAGTGGCCCTGGGGCCAGCACGCCCCGGAGTACCATTCGGAGCTTCCGGGGCGAGTCCTCCTCTACGACAACGGCAATCACCGCTCCTACGACAATCCGCTCCCGCCGGTGGAGAGCTACTCCCGAGCGGTGGAGTACGAGGTCGATCTCGAGGCGGGGACGGTGCGACAGCTCTGGCAGTACGGCAAGGAGCGAGGGAGCGAGCTCTTTACCCCTTTTATCGGAGATGCGGACTATCTCGAGAACGGCAACAGGTTGATCACCTTTGGCGGCATCTCCCGGGATCGGGAGGGAAATCCGCGCTCCCTCTTCAACCTGGAAGAAAGGACGGTCAATGATATGAAAATCTCCGCGCATGTTATCGAGGTCACCGGTGAAGAGCCGGCGCAGGTGGTCACGGAACTCATTTTCGAGGACCAGGACAGCTCGACCTGGGCGGGATACCGAGTTTACCAGGCGGAGCGAATGTCCCTCTACCCGGATTGACCGGAAGCCTTACTCCTCCGTCGGATCCTCCGAGAACCGCGCGGACCGCGGATCGAGTTCCCTGCCGCTCGTCTCGGTGATCGCTCCGTAGAGCTCAGGCCTCCGTCCCCGAAGCCATCGACGACCGGTCGAGAGGGGTATGAGGTCGAGATCCAGATCCGCCACGAGGAGCTCATCTTTCGCCCTCCAGGTCTCGGTGATAATGCGTCCGTAACAGTCGATTATCATGGCGTTGCCGGTGCGAACCTCGTCATCATCCTGGCCGACGCCGTTACTGAAAAGAATGAACATGCCGTTGTCGTGAGCTCGGGCTGGAAGCCAGCGCAGCAGCCAGCCGCGCCCCTTGTCCCCGAGAAACTCCGTTTCTATCGCCTCAGGATCCTGCTCCCGGCGATCCCATAGATTCAGGTCGATTCGGCCCAGGGCGTGGGGGCTCCGGGAGGCGGTGCCCCCGGTCTGATGCGGCGCAAGGAGCACCTGGGCGCCGGCGAGGGCGGTGATCCGGACGTTCTCCACCAGGTTGTTGTCCCAACAGGTGAGCACGCCGAGACGAACCCCCAGGGGCGTCTCGAAGACCGTGTACGATCTTCCGCTGGACATGTGCTCACTGATAAAACAGTGGAGCTTACGGTGTCTATGTACGGTCCCGTCAGGGAGGCAGACCGCATAGCAGTTGTAGAGCTCTCCATCCTCGCCCGCCTCGATGAGGCCCGCGCCGAGGATGAGCCGATGCTTCTCGGCGAGCTCCCGCAGGACCTCGGTGGAATCTCCCGCCGGGACCGGCTCGGCGAGCTCTGCGATCTGCTCTCTGGAGAGGTGGCGTACGTGCCAGTATCCGGTGATGCACATCTCCGGAAAGGTGAGGAGCTGCACGCCTTTCTTAGCTGCTTCCGCGGTAAAGTGGCGAATACGCTCCAGATTGTACTCCTTGTCACCGGGCCGATGCTGAAACTGTACCGTTCCTCCTCTGATTACCATGGGCGCTATTGTGCACGCTCTCGTGCCGGCGCGCCAGTGGGCGTTGCAGAGTGTGGTACAATCCCTCCGGTAGGAGGCTCAGGTGACCGAGGATCTATCGATACTGTTTTCGGCGATGCTCTATGAGAGCAGAGGAGAGGCTCTCGGGGGTGTGGACTTCAAGAGCTTGCCCAAAAGTGGCGTCGGCGGAGAGCTCCGCGCTTTTGCTCGACGGCTCACGGGGGCCAGAGTAGACGGCAAAGAGGGGGAACAGAGTGCATTTCTTGCCCGGGGGGCAGAGCTCATTCTCCAGGAGCTTCGGGAGCTTCTTCGGGAGCAGCCGGAGCTGAGAGCGCAGCTACGGGAGCTCGTAGAGCGTGAGCGGCGCACTGGCCTGAGCTGGAACGAGGAAACCAGGAGCCGGATCTGGCGCCTCTTCTTCCCGGAAGGGGCGGAGCTCGAGAAGGACCCTTCCGGTGCGGTGGAGGAGCTGCGGCGGCGTCGATTGGTTCGACTAACAGAGCTCAACCCGGAGCCCCTTACCGAGCCCGCGGAGGAGCTGCTCTTTACGTCGAACGTTCTCCTCACGGTGCCTGAGAGTCGAGCTGTCGCAGGAGGCCTCGACCTTCCGGAAGAGCTCAAGGAGCGGATCGAGGCGGTAATGGAGGAGCCGCAGATCTACTTCTACGATCACCCGATTCATATGGGTGTGGAGCTCGAGGCCAACGAGGCGTACTACGGCTTACAAGGCCTGAACGAAGCGCTCAGTTTCGAGAAGAGCCGGGGTAGCCTGGCGCCAGATGCTCGGGCAACTGTGATCCTGAGCCTCTCGGTTACCCACCAGGGTCTCCACGGAGTGGCCAGAGAGTATCTCGCCGCGGAGTTTGCAAAGGCAGCCCCTTTCGAGCACCTCGAAGTCTATCTTTTTACCGAGGTCGAGTGCCGACAGCTCCTAAAGCTGCTCGAGCCCTACCTCTCGGGTCCCGCGGCGGCGGAGGCGGTCTCAGCGGTCTTCGGCGTTGATGGGGAGTACGGGCGACACTACACATTTCTCAAGGCGATTGCCGCATTCTGGCACGTCTTTGTGGATTCCCGAGTCCGAGGCACCTTCAAAATCGATCTGGACCAGGTCTTTCCCCAGCGGGAGCTTCTCGAGGAGTCAGGAGAGTCAGCTCTGGAGCATTTTCGAACCTCCCTCTGGGGTGCCCGGGGCGTCGACGGCCAGGGAAAAGAGGTAGAGCTCGGCATGATCGCCGGCGCACTGGTCAACGAGAAGGATATCGGAAAAGGTCTCTTTACGCCGGATGTACCAATCCCTCAGGAGATCCCCGCCGGGGAGGCCGCGGTCTTCTACAACAAGCTTCCGATGGCCCTCAGTACCAGGGCGGAGATGATGAGCCGGTACGATGGGAGCAGCGAGCCCGGTCTCGACGGCGCTGCACGCTGTCTCCACCGGGTCCACGTGACCGGTGGCACCAACGGTATTCTGGTGGACTCTCTGAGGCGGTATCGTCCCTTTACGCCGACCTTCGTGGGGCGGGCGGAGGACCAGGCGTACCTGCTCTCGGTGCTATACGATGGTCCTCCCTCTCTCCGGTACGTCCACAAGCCCGGGCTCATCATGCGTCACGACAAGGAAGCCTTTGCGGGAGCCTCAATCGCCGCAGCGGAGCACGGCCGCTTCGTCGGAGATTTGGCCCGCACGCTTCTCTTTACACAGTACGCCGAGGCGCTGCCCTGGGGTTTCGAGAGGATAAAGAGTGAAATCGATCCTTTTACCGGCTGCTTCGTCACTCGCCGACGGTATTCCGTTGTTTTTCTCCGACTCGTTCTCAAAGCTGCGACTCTGGTTGCGGCGGGAGAGGAAGAAGAGGCCCAGAGACTCCTCGAGATAGCCCGGAGAAAGCTCACCTCCCTCCTTCCCGGGGATAGCGACTCCTTCGACCTAGCCGCGGCCTACCGCCGGGAAAAGGAGGCGTGGAACCTCTATTATGACGCTCTCGATCGGCGTGAGGCAGAAGGAAGGGCCGCGATTTCGGAGGGTGTAACCATGCTGCTCGAGGCGGCGCGGCTGGTCTAGAGCGCTCCGACGCCTCGTATCTCGTAGACGTGGATGTTGGTTCTGTGGATATCCCGGGCCCTGACACTCTTAACCGGCGTCCAGGGGCGGACGGAGAAGAGGGCGGAAATGAGGACGGCGTTGCGGGGAGGTTTTGTCTCGAATCTCCGTCGGAGAGTCTCCATGGCCAGGGGTGAGAGATAGGTGAGGTAGATCGTCCATTCCTCCGGCTCGAGCTCACGAAAGTCGGACTTCAGAAACGTGAGATTCCCGGGCCTTCTATTCCCCCGGTACCAGAGCCTCGAGAAGAGATAGGGGAACGGCGCCATTTCCAAGCCGATCACCTGTCGATCCGGGTACTCTGCCGCGGCCTCGGCTGCGAGACCACCCCAGCCCGATCCGAGATCAACGATTCGTCCGTGGGCCGTGTATGCACCGATTTCCTGGATCATAGCCTCCCGCATTCCTCGGGAGCTCGGCATTGGTGGTACACCGAGTCGAAAGACCGAGAAAAAGAGGGAAACCCCGGCGAGAAATACCAGAATCAGGATTCCGTAAAGTAGCCAGATCACCAAAATCGTATACGCGGGCTCGAGAAACGGTCAGCGAATAAAGCCCGTGAAGTGAACGTCCCCCCGATCCATCATGCGACGGAGTCGCTGCTGTACCCAGCGTCGGATCGGCGCTCGGGTCACGGGGATCAGAATCAGAAAACCCATAATATCGGTGAGGACCCCCGGTGTAATAAGCACCGCCCCGGCCACCAGGAGAAGGAGTCCGTCGATAAGCCGGTCCGCGGGAAACCGACCTACTTCCATTTCTCTCTGTATCTCCCACCAGACCCGAGCTCCCTGCTGCCGGGCGAGGCTAGCTCCAACTATGCCGGTGCCGACAACGATGAGTACCGTTGGAAGAGCGCCAATGAGCTGGCCAATTTTGATAAGTATGTAGAGCTCCACCAACGGAACGATGGTAAAGAGCCCCAAGAGTCGTGCGAACATGATACTCCAAGTGTACCACCCAAGGCGGGCCGACGAATAGCCGAAGTCCGTGCCGGGGCGCGGGAGCAGGGGCCGATGTCAGCTCCCCTCGATGCGCAACCGCTCTCCAACGGTAAGGATTCTCGTGCGCTCCGGAAACCGCTGTTCCATGAGGATGCTCTCCCGCTCCCCGGCGCAGTGGAGTGGATAGAGCGCCTCCGGGTTGAGCTTCTTCAGGGCTTCGAAGGTCTTTTTCAGCCGCTCCTCGGAGGCGCCGATGGTGTGGAGACCGCCGAGAACCCCGAGAATCCGGGCCTCTCCGGTTAGTTGTTGCGCGTGCTCCAGGGTGTTAATGAGGCCCGCGTGGCAGCAGCCGCAAAGCAGGAAGAAACCGCGGTCCCGAATGGTGATAATGAGGGAGAGGTCATCCGGAATCGTGTCCGCTTCCACCTTTCCCTCCGGGTTCCTGCTGTAGAACCCCGCCACCGCTTCCTCCTCGTACCTGTGGGTCCTCGGCACCTCGCCGGTAGTACTGAGTCCGGGCAGGATCTCCACGGGTTCCCGGGGAAGCTCCACCTTCCAGCCTGCCCGGGTGATATCTTCTTCGGTAACCGGGGAGCCGATTTCCCGGGACTGCTCCTTACCCTTCAGTTTTGGCTGAAAGGCCGCGGGGTGGGCGATGAGCCGTCGTGGCCCCCTCTTCAGGAGCGTCGGCATCCCCCCGGTGTGATCGTAGTGCCCGTGGCTCAGTATCACGGTGGAGGCTCGGTCGAGATCGATTCCGAGGGTATTGGCGTTGTGGAGCAGAACCTCGCCGCTCTGGCCGGTGTCATAGAGTACCGTTTCCTCCTCTCCCGGGGGCTCGATCAGGAGTGAGAGCCCGTGCTCTCCGTAGAGTCCGCGACCTCTCGCATAGTTGTGGACCAGGATGGTTACGGTCCAACCTTGTTGTTTCATAGGATCCTCACATGCCTGGCGGCTGGATGCCGAGGCGATTTCGCGTCGGGCAGAGCCGTGGATCAGTCTGGTGATAACAGCGGGGCTGACACTTCACGCACTGGACGATCTGCTCCGCTTTGCCTTCAGAGATCTTCCGAGCCCAACCGGGATCGGCCAGGATTCCCCGTCCCACCGCGATAAGATCGCCGTATCCTGACGCAAGGGCCGCCTCCGCATCCGCCGGATCTGCTATTCCGCCCACGCCTATGACGGGTATTGCCACTGCCTCCTTGACCGGCTTTGCCAGTTGGAGCAACGAATCAAAGCGAGAAGCCTTCTCTAAAGGCTCCGGCCGAGAGCCGGCGTGGGAGACGTGGATAAGGTCGAGCCCCTCTTTTTCGAGCTGCTTGGCAGCCTGGACCCCCTCCTCGACGGTGAGACCTCCGTCCCCGCCCTCGGCTACACCGAGACGACAGGAAACGAGGGCCCGTCCATCCACTACCGTGCGGACTCGGCGAATCACTTCTCGCAGGAAGCGTAATCGGTTCTCCAACGAGCCTCCCCAGGCGTCCTCTCTCCTGTTCGTCCTTGGAGAGAGGAACTGGGCACCCAGATATCCGTGAGCGCCGTGGACCTCGATGAGCGCGAAGCCCGCTTCCACCGCCCGCCGGGCCGCCTCGCCAAAGGAGGCGATAATTCGCTCGATCCCTTCCTCGTCGAGGATCTCCAGATCATCCCGTTCCGGTAGGCGGGAAGGCGCCACCGGCGCGAGCCCGTAGGTCTGCTCTGGATCAGTCTTGGCTCCGGCGTGATGAAGCTGAATAGCCGGAAGGGTCGAAGCGTTCTTTAGGGCGTGGACCAAGTCGGCCATTCCGGCAACCTGTGTATCATCAAAGAGCCCGAGTACCGTGGCCGCCAGCCGTCCCTCCGGAAGCACCGCGGTTGCCTCCACGATCGCCAAGCCCGTGCCCGGGGCGGACTCGGCGTAGTGGCGCACATGCTCGTCCCTGACTCTCCCGCTCTTGTCCGCCCTCCAGATCACCATCGGGGGCATGACGATCCTGTTTTGCAGCGTCCGACCTCCCGGGAGATCCAGACTCGAGAGAAGTGTGGGAAACTCAGTTGTGCTCATAGGTCTACTCTATCTTCTGATGGAGCTCTAGGCAACGGCACTCCGCGTCTCCCCTCGGTACGCCCGAAGCTGGGCAAAGATAATCGAGAGCGAAATCAGGGCGCCGCCAACAAGGGTATTCCAAGTTACCGGTTCGCCGAGGACCGCCCAGCCGAGGAAGACGGCCATCACAACTTCAAAGTAGGTCAGATTCGATGCGACTGCAGCCGGAAGGCGGTGGAGGGCAACGAAAAAGAGGGTAAAACCACCCACACCGATAACCGAGCCATAGCCGAGGGCGGCGACAAGTCGAGTCGGCGTGGCGGAAAGGGTGGCCGGAAGCCAGAGGGCCGGCAGGAAGACGAGGGCGCCGAGAAGGTTCTGGAAGAAGGTGGACTCGAAACGGTCGTTTCCGGGCTTTGCCTGTTTGAGCAGAATCAGTGTCAGGGCGTGGAGGATCGCCGAGGCGAGCATCGCGGTCATCCCTAAAACGTCCCGATCCGCAAAGGTGAGCTCCGTCCCAAGGTAGAGAAGGGGAATTCCCGAAAAGGCGAGAAGGAGTAGAAGCTTCTGAAGGAGATCGATTCGCTCCTTTAGGAGGATCACCCCGAAGAAAGAGGCAAAGACCGGCCAGGTGTAGAGCATTACCACGGCGTTGGCAATCGTGGTGTTAGCAAAGGCGACCAGATAGAGCAGCATGCGCAGGGCGTTTATTCCCGAAGCCACAAGGCGAATCCCGAGAGAGCTTCTGGATATGCGGTGGCGGCGCAGGAGGTAGTAGCCGCCGATCAGGATCGTCGGCACGGCCATACGGAAGAAGGCCATACTCGCCGGGGGGAGGGAGGCAAAGCGAATAAAGAGACCGCTGGTGGCCCAGACCGAGGCGGCAAGGAGCACGAGAAGGGATGGGTGTCTGTCGAACAAGCGAAGGCCTCCGTCAGTGGGTTCTCACCGAGCCCGGCATGGATGTTTCAGCTTTCTAGGATGGTACCTTCAATCTTTGACTACTGTCCACTATCGAGAGGGCTCCAGGCGAAAGAGACCGCCGTTGTCCGCGTCAGTTAGCAGATAGAGCAACCCGTCCGGGCCCATTCTTACATCCCGAATCCTCCCTAGGGTGCCCGTGAGCAGTTCCTCCTGGGAGACCGGGCGGTCGCCCCGAAACTCGACCCGCCGCAGGTGCTGACCGGCGAGGGCGCCTACAAAAAGGTCTCCCTCCCAGTCGGAAAACGCATCACCCTGGTAGAACGCCATACCCGAAGGGGCGATCGAGGGGGTCCAGTGTAGAAGTGGATCCCTGAAACCCGATGCCCGGGGTCCCTGACCGATTTCGCCCCCGGAGTACTCGCGACCGTAGGTGACCTCGGGCCAGCCGTAGTTTACCCCCGGGCGGAGTATGTTTACTTCATCTCCCCCTCGGGGACCGTGCTCGTGGCTCCAGATCGCCCCGGTCTCGGGATGGACCGTCATGCCCTGGATGTTTCGATTACCCAGGGTGAACACTTCGGGATGAGCGTCCATTCGACGCAGGAAGGGGTTGTCCTCCGGTACCCTGCCGTCGCGGCCTATTCTCAGCACCTTGCCCGCGTGATCACGCGGATCCTGCGCTCTGAACCGATCGCCCCGGTCACCGATACTCATGTAGAGCGCCCCGTCGGGGCCGACCACGAGTCGAGAGCCGAAGTGGCGACCACCTCCTCCGCCGCTCTCCATTCGAAAGAGCACTTCCACGTTGCTTAGGCGGTTGCCTCGCAGTTCCCCCCGGGCGAGACGAGTGCCGAAGCCGTTATCTTCCCTGGAGGAGTAGGTAAAGTAGAGAGTTCTGTTCTCCTCGAACTCCGGGTCGAGAGCGAGGTCGAGAAGCCCGCCCTGACCAATGGAGGCGATCTCCGGGAGCCCCTCCACCGTGGAAACCCTCCCGTCCGCAACGAGGATTAGCCTCCCGGGACGTTCGGTGATGAGAATCTCGTCCTCCGAAACGAAAGCCACGCTCCAAGGGTGTTCCAGGCCACCCACGAGACGGCGCACCCGAAAGCGCGCCTCTTCGCTCCTTATCGTTCCTGAAACCAGAGTAGCGTCGGCGAAAACCTCTGCACTGAGTGACGCTGTAAGAAGAATGAGCCCGAGAAGAAGGCCAACCGTCCGTCCATGAGCCATAACTGCTCCTCCTTCCGGGAAAATATGACCATAATTGTGAGAAAAGTCATCGATTTTGGCGGCGGAGGGTCGGTTGTGTCACTAAGCTTGTGGAACTGAAGGAGTAGATCCTTTTGCGGGCACAAGACTTACACCGCCTAGCGCCGATTATGGTCAATCTACGCGGCGCTCTGGCTGTTATTTGCCTACTCCACGCCACTTCCCCCAGTTGGGGATTCAACAATTTGAGTGACACAACCGAGGGTCTCTAGGTAGCCCCGGCAAGCTCACGATGGCGGAAACAGCTAACGAGATGATCGTTGACCAACCCCGTCGCCTGCATATGTGCGTAGATAATCGTCGGACCTACGAAGGAGAAGCCACGACTCTTGAGATCCTTGCTGATGTTTCGGGAGAGCTCGGTCTCCGCGGGGACTTCCGCCATCTCCTTGAACTCGTTGACGATGGGCCGCCCCTCCACGAATCTCCAAATGTAGGTGTCGAAACTCCCGAACTCCTCCTGAATGGCGAGAAAGGCGCGAGCGTTCTTGACGGCAGCTCGAATTTTGCGATCATTTCGTATAATTCCGGTGTCACCCTTGAGACGCTGAATATCCTCTTCGCTGAACTGGGCCACCCGTTCCGGATCGAAATCTTCGAAACAGCGTCGGTAACCTTCTCTCCGCTTGAGAATTGTTATCCAGCTCAGGCCCGCCTGAGCGCCTTCGAGTAGGATGAACTCGAAGTGACGGCGCTCCTGGTGGACCGGAACGCCCCACTCCTTGTCGTGATACTCGATGTAAATCGGGTCATCTCCACACCAGGGGCAACGGGTAACTTCCATGGGCCGCAGTATACCACACCTCCTGTCCACCACCGTGGTGAAGCTTATTCCGCTTCCACCGTGGCCGTCTCTCGAGCAACCGATCTCGGCCGCTCGACTTCAACTTCCATCCATTGTCGCGAGAGGAATCCCGCCGTAAGAATAGCCGCGTGGGCGACCTGGTAGAGGGCAAATCCGGACCAGGCGCCAAAGATACCAAAGTCGAAGACCCAGACCGCGAGGATCGTAAATCCGAGAATAAAGACGATGTTCGTGGAAAACTCCGAGTAAAGAACGAGTTTGCCCCAGCCGTTGTGGGAGAAGATGATCTCAAAGGAGTAGCCGAGAACCTCAATGAAGAAGAAGAGTGTGAAAAAGCGGAGGGCCTGCACACCCAGGGGCACGAGCTCATGTTCCAGGGAGAAGAGACCCAGCACCATCCGCGGAACGGAGAGAAGTGCAATTGCTATGAGGGTGCCGATAATCAGGGCGATCCCCTCCTGAGCGAGGAAGATGCGGCGGCTGTGCTCCTTCTTTCCCGCACCGAGACTGTTGCCCACCATGATCGACGCACCCTGGGCGAAACCGCCAACGAGGGTCTTGTTGATGCGAAACATGGTGAAGAGAAGACTCGTCACAGCCAGGTAGCCCGTATCGAGACGACCGATGAGGCTCTGGTAGGTGAGGAAGATCGAGAGGGCCGCGGCGTTCTGCACCGCCGGCGGGATCATCACCCTGATAATGTCTTCGATGGTGGTCATCCGCACATGAGCGAAACGGAGCAGTCGGTACTGGCGCATATCTCTATGAAGCTGTCCATAGAGAACGAAAAGGAGCGTTAGCGCCGCTTCTGCCAACAAGGTACCCAGAGCAGCCCCTTGAATCCCCAGGGCCGGGGCACCGAAGTTTCCAAAGATGAAGGTGTAGTTGAGAAGCACATTGAGCGCGTTTCCAAGAATCGTGGCGGCCATGACGATTCCGGTACGATTGACCGCGCTCATAAAGCCCCTATGGGCCATCCCGAGACTCATAATGAGCATGCTCCACCGGAGGACCCGGACGTACTCCATGGCAAGGTCCGCGAGACCCGCGTCCGCGAGGAGGAGATGGAGGACCGGGCCGATGAGCGTTGAAAGGGCGAGGGCGAGGGTCGCGGTAAACCAGCCGGCGATGGCACCATTCGAGAGGACCCAGGCTGTTTCCCTACGCAGCGTCGCCGTGTCTCCCCCCGCTACCTGGCGGCCGTAGCGCCGGCTCGCCAGTGCTTGTACGCCCAAGGAGACGGGCCAGATAAAGGTGTAGAGCACCCCCGTGGCCAGGGTAGCCACCCCCGCGGCGGCAAGGGTCTCGGTGCCCAGCCGTCCGAGCATGGCGAGGTCCACGGCCTTCATGAGATAGGTCGCCAGGTTGCCCGCGAGTAGCGGGGCGCCGAGCTTGAGAATGCGTAGCATCATGGAGCGGTGCATGTGAGCCGGGAGTATAGCGCCCGCCTCACCTCCCTGTACAGCCGATGGAGCATCGCCCCTCTCTCGTGTAGACTTACAGAGAGGAGAACAACGATGAAGCTCAACATTCTCTGGACGTCACCGGATCCGGACACCTTTTTCAAGATGGTTGCGATGTACGCCTTTAACGCCCCGAAGAAAGGGTGGTGGGAGCAAATATCGATCATCATATGGGGTGGAAGTACCCGTCTCGTGGGAGAGCACCTGGCGGTGCGAAATCGCCTCAAGGAGCTTGCGGCGGCGGGAGTGGAGCTAAGGGCGTGCCGCGCCTGCGCGGAGCAACTCGGGGTTGCGGAGATCCTCGAGGATCTAGGGGTAGACGTCGACTACATGGGGGAGCCCCTGACGGAGCTCCTCAAGAGCGACGCGAAGCTTCTCACCATCTAGGGATATAGGAAAGAGTGCTTATGGACGGAACAAGACGCTCCGAGATCGAGCCCGGCCAACGGGTCGCTATCGTTCTCAAGCAGGATCAGCGAACAGGGAAAAGAACCGAAGGGGTTGTAGCGGAGATCCTTACGAACTCACCGACCCATCCGCACGGAATCAAGGTACGCCTCGAGGACGGCCAGGTTGGGCGGGTCAAAGAGATACTCGACTAGTCGCGTTTCATAGCGGTGCCGCCGGCGGCGCCGGGCCTTCGTCGTCGCGAGGCTTTTGTCGCCGCCGGTCTGCATGCCCCCGCCGCTTGAGTCTCGCCGCCGCCGACCGGTCACCGTCCTTCAGACAGTATTTAAAGCGCCTCCGGAAAGTAGAATCTTTCGGTGTCGCGGTGAGACCTCCAGGCGGGTAGAGAAGCGATGCCCGTCCACTTCTACGGGTATTTCGGTGGCTCCCTCCTCTATGAGCTTGCGCACCCCGGGAAAGGTGAGAGTCGACCCCTGGGTTACCTTCTCGTAGTCCTCCTCATCCACAAAGACCAGGGGCAGTATGCCGAAGTTGATCAGGTTCGCTTTGTGTATCCGAGCGAAGCTCTTGGCGATCTTTGCCCTGATACCGAGATAGCGAGGGGCGAGGGCAGCGTGCTCCCTGGATGAGCCCTGTCCGTAGTTGTGCCCACCGACCACGGCGCCGCTACCCGCCGCCTCGGCCCTCTCCGGAAAGGTGGGGTCGAAGACGTCGAAGACAAACCCGCTAATGGCGGGGATGTTGCTCCGGTAGGGAAGAACCCGGTTCCCCGCGGGCATGATCACGTCCGTGCTGACGTTGTCTTCTACCTTGAGAATAACCTCGGTCTCAAGAGTCTCAGGCAGCGGCTCCATTTGCGGAAAGGGCTTTATGTTCGGCCCCCGGACGATCTCCGCCGAGGAAGGGTCCTCACTCGGCGAGATAAACCAGTCGTCTCGATAGGCGAACCGCTCCGGAAGCTCGATGACCGGTGCTGTTCCGTGCTCCCGGGGATCGGTGATATGGCCCGTCAGGGCCGAAGCCGCCGCGGTCTCCGGGGAACAGAGATAGACATGATCATCCTTGGTTCCGCTGCGGCCTTTGAAGTTCCGGGGAAAGGTGCGAAGGGAGTTAGTCCCCGTTGCCGGTGCCTGACCCATCCCGATACAGCCGAGACAGCCCGGCTCGTGGGTGCGAGCGCCGGCGCTTACGAGCTTTGCCACTCCGCCGTGATAGAGAATGTTGATGAGGGTCTGCCGACTGCCGGTGTTGATCTCGAAGCTCACGTCCCTGTGTTTGAGCTTGCCTTCCACCATCTCCGCGGCGATCGTAAAATCCCGATAGCTCCCGTTGCAGGAAGAGCCGATGATCACCTGCTGTACGGGAACGTCCGCGAGCTCCCGGGCAGGTCTCACATTGTCCGGGTTGCTCGGACACGCCACGAGGGGCTCCAGGGTTCCCAGGTCGATCTCCGTCACTGCGTCGAACTCACCGTCCTCCGGAGTCTTCTGTTCGAACCAGACTTCCTCTCTGTTGTTCCGGGCGAGAAAATCCCGGGTCACTTCGTCCGAGGGAAATAGTGCCGCGGTGGCCCCGATATCGACGCCCATGTTCGCTATCGTCGCCCGGGCCGCCATGTCGAGGTTTGCCACCCCGGGGCCGTAGAACTCCATTACATAACCAAGGCCTCCCTTTACCGAGTAGCGCCGCAGGAGCTCGAGAATCACGTCCTTTCCGGAGACGAAGTCCGGAAGCTCTCCGGTAACGTGGATACCCCAAACCTTCGGTGTGGTTATGTAACACGGCTTTCCTGCCATCGCCATCGCCACCTCCAGGCCACCGGCACCCATGGCAAACATGCTAAGGGCGCCTCCGGTGGTGGTGTGGCTATCGGAACCGAGGAGGGTCTTCCCAGGAATGCCGAAACGTTGCCGATGAACGTGGTGGGATACGCCGTTTCCCGGGGGGGAGAAGACGGCGCCGTACTTGTTCGCCGCAGACTGAAGGAACCGGTGATCATCGGCGTTCTTGTAGTCGGTCTGGATAATGTTGTGGTCGATATAGCTCACCGCCACCTCTGGCTGCACCCGATCTATCCCCATCGCCTCGAACTCCAGATAGACCATGGTGCCTGTGGCGTCCTGGGTAAGGGTTTGATCGATCCTGAGGCCGATCTCTTCTCCCGGTGCCAAGCGTCCTTCTATCAGGTGTTCTGTGAGTAGCCCTTCGGTTATGGTATTCTTCATCTCTATACTCCCCTTTTCAACATACTCGTGCGGTCTGGAGGTTGGAAAGGGCATCAACAACCTTATGGAAACCACCGATAAGGAGCCTAGGAGAGGTAGCGTAATGAAAAAGAGAATCGTCCTGCTTGGTCTACTGCTGTTGGTTGTGGCGACCACACCGATATTTGCCCAGTTCGGAGGCGGTCGCGATCGCCTCGGGCTTGCCTTCGGCATTCCGAACGGAGTACTCGTCTACCGGCCCGCTCCCTTCGACATCAAGTTTGGTTACGACTTCACCGAGGGGAACGAGTACATCTTTTTGAGCGGTGATCTTAGACTGGTGAACAACCGTC
>CAYZHV010000079.1:0-14672 GCA_964478055.1 uncultured Spirochaetaceae bacterium
CTCTCCGACAAGGTCGGGAGGCTCTACGACGGGTTGCTCATTCAGCTGGAAAAGAACCGCGTGCCTATTCGCGCCGGAGACTCCTACACCTTCGATTTTGGTACCAAGGAGCTGGTGAACATGCTCGGCATGCCCCTGAACGAGGGGAACCAGGCTGTTCGAGAGCTTCTAAAGAACTCGAAAGTGAAGTCCGTGGATGGCCGCATACACGTTTCGGATCTCGAGGAGATCGAGAAACAGGCGAAGTACTATCGCAAGATGCAGCGTATCGAACGGGCCCGAAAGAACCAGCGCCTCGCTCGCGCCTAGACGCCCCGGACCTCGTTCCGTATCTCTTCCAGCATAAGAAGCGACTCACCAAGGGTGTTATCGCCCGCGCCTTCCCCGAGAGCGGCCTTGGCGGCGGAATAGGCTTCGTAGATTCTGTCGTAGAGTTGTACTCTTTCGGGCTCCGGCAGGCTGAGCTCACCCTCCGGTGATCTCAGTCGCAGCCCTGCTTCCTGAAGGCTGCCCGCGTTACCGGAGGCGAGGAGAGCGGTCGCCGCGGCCCCGCGACAGGCACAGCTCGCGAAGTCCTCCTGGGCGGTGCGAATCGGCCTGTTGAGCACATCGGCGAGGATTCGGGGCAGGAGTCTCTCGTCGACACTGTCTGCCCGCACAATAGCCGTCTCTGCTACGCGTTCTCCACTATCTTCGAGGCGTTCCAGGATCTCTCTAGCGGCGTAGGCGCTTCCCTCGAGCAGGGCTCGGAGGAGCTCCCCTTGGCTCGTTTCCTTTCGGAGACCGAAGATCGCTTCCGGCGGCGGGGTGGTATGCGGTGTCGCGTAAGGTATCGCTAAGAGCCCCGAGGAGCCCGGCAGAATAGAGCCGTCGCCTTCCGGCAGAGTGCGCTCTCCATCGGCCGCTCTGGTGGGGTGCTCTATCCACGAGGGTCTGTTGTCGAAGCCAGGGGCGCTAGCTTCCAGGTGCTGATACTCCGGAAGGAGCGCCTCCGAGGCGATGTGATAGGCGCCGGGGAGGGAGGAGATTTCGAGGGTACCGGGAATGAGAAGCAGGTCCCGAAGCCCGCCGTCGAAGATGGAGACCATTCTGCCGGGTTCTATGCCCACACCGAGGGCCGCGGCGTGGCCGGCGTCTAGGCCGACGGTAACGGGAATCCCCGCAGGAAGACCGGTGCGCTCAGCCCAGGGCTCGCAGAGGCCCCCGGCACGGCTTCCCGGAGGCAGAGGCTTCTCGGGGAGCCCGTTTCTGAGTTCCGCAAGCTGCGGGTCGAGGAGAGAAAGAAAGCCTGCCTCCGGGTAGCCGCCCCAATGCTCGTTGTACAGGCTGCTCTGGCTCGCCAGGGAGAGGGAGCGGGGTAGCGCCTCTGCGTTGGTGATCCCGGCGAGCATCGCCGGAATGAAGTCTCCCAACTCCACCCAGCTCCGGGCCGCCGCGAAAAGCGATGGGTCCGCTCGAAGGGCGTTGAGTACGCGGGCCCAATAGGCGACCGGAAGAGGCCCTCCGCCGCTCGGCGCCAGATACTCGGGCCGCTGCTCCCGGGCGACCATGTTGAGCTCATTCTCCTCGGCCCGGGAGCTGCTCTCCTGCGGCAGGCTGACAAAGGCAGCTTTGTTGGAGGAGAGCTCCGGTTTGAGGGCGAGGGGCAGGAGCCACTCGTCCACCGGGAGCACCGTCTTCGGAGAGGCGGAAATGCCGACCGCAGACACCTGCTCCGCTGAAAGGCCCCGATCCCGAAAACCGCACTCCAGGGCCTCGCAGAGGACCGCCTCTGTGGCCTCCAGGTACACCCGAGGATGACGCCGGTACTGGTTCTCCTCGCTGGGGGTGGCAAAGGAGTGTCTCGCCTTGGCAAGAAGTTTTCCATCGGCTGCGCTATAGACTCCGGCGATCACCTCGTCGTCGAGAATACAGACTCCGAGGACAGTGTGATTCTTCATCTCCTTCTCTCCACGGGTTTAACGTAGTGAGAGTAGGAGCCGGTGTCACTGAAATTGTGGAAAAACCGCTATTTGCCCGAGGCGGCGACGATCTTTGCGGCCTCCTCCAAGGTGAGCTGCTCAATCGCCTCTTTTGTCTGTTTTTCCTCCGGGAGACTGACGTTCTTGGTGCCCGCCTTGATGTAGGGTCCATATTTGCCGTCGTAGACGGCGAGTTTTCTTTTCTTGTTGGGGTCTTGTCCCAGGTCCTTCAGAAGCTTAGATCGCTTTCGGCCCGCCTTCTTCTCCTCTGATAGGAGCTCAAGGGCGCGGTCGAGGGTGATGGTGTATACGTCGTCACCGGACTTGAGCGAGCGAAACTCTCCGCCGCTGACCACAAAGGGTCCGAAGCGGCCGACGTTGGCTACCACTTCCTCCCCGGTCTCCGGATGCACTCCCAGTGTTCTCGGAAGGCTCAGAAGCTTGGTAGCCAGCTCCACATCGACCTCACTCGGCTTGACCCCCTTTGGCAGGCCCGCCCGCTTCGGTTTCGGCTTATCTTCAGTGGCCTCGCCGAGCTGCACGTAGGGGCCGTAGCGCCCGGTGAGGCAGTAAATGTTCTCTCCGCTCTCGGGGTGAGTTCCGATCGGCTCGGGACCGCGTTTCTGCACCTCGATGAGCTCGGTGATGTCCTCTTCGGTGAGATCCGCCGGGGCAATCTCCTCGGGAATGGAGGCGTGGATCGACTCATCTCCCTCTTTGTGGACGATGTAGGGGCCGTAGCGGCCGACCTTTACCGCCTGGTGCTCCTTGAGCTGGGGCAGGGCGACGGTCCGGGAGCGTTCGGGGGATATCTCAGCCTCCCGCTGCTCTACCTCTTCCTTTAGTCCATCCGGACCGAAGTAGAACTCCTTGAGATACGCCTTGTTGTCCTTTTCCCCGTAGGCAATCTGGTCCAGTGCGGCCTCCATGGAGCTGGTGAAGCCGTAGTCAACCAGGTCATCGAAGTGCTCTTCCAGAAGCTGTACCACCGCCATACCCGTAAAGGTGGGCACCAGAGAAGTTCCCTGACGGCGAATGTAGCCGCGCTCGTAAATGGTGCTTATTATGGTGGCGTAGGTGGAAGGGCGACCGATTCCTTCCTTTTCCAGACGCTGCACGAGAGACGCCTCGGTGAATCGTGCCGGGGGCTTTGTCTCGTGCCGGTCGGGCTGCAGGGAGACTACGTCCAGGTTGTCGCCCTCCGAGAGGGGCGGGAGAAGCACTTCCTTGTCTTCCAGTGCCGCCTCGGGGTCATCCTTCCCTTCCACGTAGACTCGCAGAAATCCGGGAAAGACAATTCTGTTTCCCGTGGCGGAAAACACCGCGTCCTCCGCTCCGATTCGAACGCTTACGCTGAGCTTCTTTGCCTCCGCCATTTGGGAGGCGATGGTGCGCTTCCAGATCATCTGGTAGAGCCCCTTGTCCTTGCCGGTGAGGTTTGTGTTGTCCGGATGGACAAACCGTCCTCCCGCGGGGCGAATCGCCTCGTGGGCCTCCTGGGCGCCCCGGGACTTGGAGGAGTACTGCCGCGGCGTCTCGGAGAGGTACTCCTTCCCGTAGAGCTCCTCAACGGCGCTCCGGGCGCCACCGATCGCCTCGCTGGAAA
This sequence comes from uncultured Spirochaetaceae bacterium, assembly GCA_964478055.1. Lineage (GTDB taxonomy): Bacteria > Spirochaetota > Spirochaetia > DSM-27196 > Alkalispirochaetaceae > CAYZHV01. The sequence goes on from CAYZHV010000079.1 coordinate 3,568, forward strand.
GGGCAGGGGAGTCGGTCCGCATGTAGGTGATGAGCCCCTCTTCGTAGAGGCGCTGGGCGATGCGCATCGTCTCTCGGGCGCTAAGACCGAGCTTTCGGTTGCCCTCCTGCTGGAGGCTCGAGGTTATAAAGGGCGCCGCGGGACGGGAGGTGGTTTCCTTCTCCTGAACGGAGAGTACCCTCCAATCCGACTTCTCGATCCTGGACAGAAGCGCTTCTGCCTCCTCCTCCGAGAGAAGGAGCACCGAATCGGGGTCCTTGAGCTTGCCGCTGGTGCTGTCGAAGTCCTTGCTTCCGGCGACCCGTTTCTCCCCGACCGAGAGTAACTTCGCCTCGAAGGAGCGCTCCTCGGGCTTTGCCAGGGTCGCCTTGAGATCCCAGTAGATCGAGGAGTGAAAGCGAATCCGCTCCCGCTCCCGCTCCACGATCATGCGCAGCCCAGGGGACTGGACCCGACCGGCGGAGAGACCGTAGGCGACCTTTTTCCAAATAAGCGGGGAGAGGGTGTAGCCGTAGAGCCGGTCGAGAATGCGCCGCGTCTCCTGCGCTCGAACCAGGTTCATGTCGATGTCCCGATAGTGCTCCATGGAGTGCTCGATGGCTCGCTTGGTGATCTCGTGAAAGACCATCCGCTTTACCGGCACCTTAGGCTTCAGTACTTCTATCAGGTGCCAGGAGATACTCTCTCCCTCCCGGTCTTCATCAGTGGCGAGGAGGAGGACATCCGCCTCTTTCACTTTCTTCTTGAGCTCGTTGATAACCTTGGACTTGCCCTTCGGGGTAACGTAGAGCGGCTTGAACTCGTTCTCCACATCGATCCCGAGGCGTGCCCAAGGCTCACCCTTGAACCGTTTCGGAATCTCTCCGGCTGACTGGGGCAGATCCCGGACGTGGCCTACGCTCGCTTCCACGTGGTAGCCTTTCGGGAGAAATCGCTTGATAGTGCGCGCCTTGGTAGGCGACTCGACGATGACTAGAGCTTTTTGGGCCATTTACCGGTTCCTTCCGTTGCAGAATCTTGCAAATTGGGTTTACATAGTCAAGTAGACCCTCTTTACTCTCTCCTCGTAATCTTGTACCTTATCGGTCAAGCAAGGTACATGCCAAAGTCAGGAGCGACGTAACGATGCCAATTCCCCTCGATCTTCTCATCAACGAATCAGACAATATGTACGAAGTAACCTGCGCCGCCATTCGTCGAGCCCGGCAGCTTGCGGACATAGCCCGAGTCTACGAGGAGAGCGGGGAGACTGAAGAAGGCGAGAAAGTTGTCTCCGAGGCTATCCGTGAAATCCTCACCCGGGACGTCCAGTACCAGATCGAAGAATAGGGCACTCTTTCTTTTCGGCCCCACGGGAGTCGGAAAGACCGCCCTCCTCGCGGAGCTCACCGTTCCGGTGGAGGTGATCAACGCCGACTCCATGCAGGTCTATCGTGGCCTCGATATCGGCACGGCGAAACCTTCGCCAGATCTTCTATCACGTATACCACACCACCTCGTCGATATCTGCAACCCCGAGGAACAGTTTCACGTCGGGCGCTTCGTCCAAGAGGCGAATCGGCTCATTCCGGAGATCCAGGATCGCGGCAAGCTTCCGGTAGTCTCTGGCGGCACGGCTTTCTACTTCAAGAACTTGATTTACGGCCTCCCGGGTACTCCCGAGGCGAGTCGGGAAACCAGGCGTCTGCTCCAGCGACGGCTGGAGCAAGAGGGCCTCGAGACGCTCTACCGGGAGCTCCAAGAGGTGGATCCAGCGAGCGCGGGGCGGATAGAGTCAAAGGACCGGTATCGCATTCTGCGGGCCCTGGAAGTCTACCATGAGTCGGGAAAGCCCCGGTCGGCGTTTCCGGAGCCTCGGGAACCACGGGAGGACCTGCGGTTCCTGGCAATCGGCCTCTATCGGGAGCGAGAACATCTCTATCGCCGGATAAACGAGCGGGTGGAGAAGATGCTCGCTTCCGGGCTGGAGGAGGAGGTCGCCGGTCTCCTGCAGGCCGGATACGGCCCGGAAAGCCCGGCGATGCGCGCTATCGGCTACCGCGAGTTCTTTCAATTCGCCTCGGTTGCTGAGCTCGAGTCCGGGCGTCTCGATAATGAGACTCGAAAGCGGGTGACTGAGGAAATACAGAAAAACAGTCGCCGCTACGCCAAGCGACAGATTACTTTCTTCAGTCGGCTTCCGGAGGTCCGGTGGCTCGAGCCTGGTGAAGAGAGCAGAATTCAAGAGACTGCGAAGGCTCTCTACTCGGAGTCTTGACAGCTGGTTATGTAGTCTGCATACTACGCACTCCCAACTTTTCAAGGAGATAGTTAACAGTGCCCTGCGGAAGAAAGCGAAAGCGGAAAAAAATAGCAACTCACAAGCGAAAGAAGAAGCTCAGAAAGAACCGCCACAAGAAGCGGAAGTAGCTCCTCTGTACTCGCCTTTCCCTGCATGGTATCATCCGCCAAAGAGTAACGGGTGATACATGCAGTGGGAATAGCGAAGCCACACATCATGGGGATTATCAACGTCACCCATGATTCCTTTTTCCCGGAAAGCAGAAAAACCTCGGTTCGAGACGCCGTCGAGAAGGGCCTAGCCTTTCGCGCCGCCGGCGCCGATAGTATAGATGTGGGCGGCGAGTCGACACGGCCCGGAAGCGAGTACATCTCCGCGGAGGAGGAGCTCGCCCGAGTCCTGCCGGTAATCGAGGCCCTTGTGAAAGAGGTGGGGCTCCCGGTCTCGGTGGACACCCGAAAGGCGTCGGTGGCCGCCGCGGCGATTCGTGCCGGAGCCACCATGGTAAACGACGTCTCCGCCCTGAGAGACGACGAAGAGATGATTCCCCTCTGTGCGCGGGAGGGAGTTTCAGTTGTCCTCATGCATATGCGAGGAACGCCGAAGACGATGCAGAAAAACCCCTCCTACGATGACACAGTCGGTGAGATCTCCACGGAGCTCAAAGAACGGGCCGAGACTGCGGTCGCCGGCGGAATAGCCAGGGACAAGATAATTCTCGATCCTGGGATCGGCTTTGGCAAACGGCAGAGCGACAACCTGCGTATCCTCAAAGAGCTCGATCGATTCAAGGCGCTCGGTTTTCCCCTTCTTGTGGGGCTTTCGAGGAAGTCCTTCCTCGGCCGGATTTTAGATGAGGAGCATCCTGCTCCGGTGGAGGAGCGGGGGGCCGCAACCCTGGCCGCCCATACCTGGTGCATCCTCCAGGGGGTGGAGTACCTGCGGGTTCACGATGTTAGGGCGACCAGTGATGCCCGAGCAGTCATACAGGGGATTCAGGGGGTTGGTGCGGCGTGAACTGGGTGCAGAATATCTGGTTCATGCGGGAGCTCGTCCTGCCGACGCTGGACGTCTTGCTCCTGGCGTTTCTCATTTACAAAGGGTATCAGATCCTCCTGCAGACCCGGGCGGTGCAGCTGGTCAAGGGAGCCCTCTTTCTCGGGTTTCTCTACGCCATCGCCTTCTTCCTCAATCTTCAGACCCTGCTCTGGATTATCAACCTCCTTGCGCCGAGCTTCGTTATCGGTATTGCCATCATTTTCCAGCCGGAGCTCAGAAAGATCTTTACCCGTCTCGGTCAGGGACGGTGGCTGCAGATATCCCAACGCTCCAAGCCGTATCAAATAGACTCGGTTCTCAACGCCGCGGAGGTGTTGAGCTACCGCAAGCGGGGCGCTCTGATTGTCTTCGTCCGAAGCGTGGGACAGAAAAACATTATCGAGACCGGAACATACCTGGACGCGGAGCTATCTTCGGCGCTCCTGCTCACCATCTTCTCGCACAATACCGCTCTTCATGACGGTGCGGTCGTAATCGACGGAGGGCGAATCGTCTCCGCCGGGAGCTTTCTCCCCCTCTCGGAACAGCTCGACGTGCGCCGGAGCTTTGGTACCCGCCACCGGGCGGCTCTGGGTCTCGCGGAGGAGAGCGACGGCGTGGTTCTGGTAGTTTCCGAGGAGACCGGGGCGATAAGCCTCGCTTACGACGCAAATCTGCACTACGATCTCCCTGTGGACGAAGTGCGGCGATCCCTGACGCGGCTTCTCAATGTCTCCTCTACGGGAGAGGAGGAAGAGGAGGTAGAGCGCATTGAAGAGTAGTCTGAAGCGACTCCTGCGCAACTGGCCTGCCAAGGTACTCTCCTTTGTTGCGGCCCTCATGCTCCTCGTGTTCCACAATATCACGAGCTTGGAGGAGCGATTCTTCAGTGTGCCCCTGGAACTCCGGTTGAGCGAAAGCCTTGTTCCCGCATCCAACTATCCGAGGCAGGTGCGGGTTCGTCTTCGGGGAGATTCTGAGGAAGTCTTTCGGGTGGTGGAAGAAAACATTGTCGCCTTTGCGGATTTCAGCGAGCACACCAGCGAGGGGGAGTATCGTGCGGCGGTGCGTATCGCCGAGACCGAGGCGACCGCCCGGATCGATCCCCTGGAGATCAACGTGGAGCCGCCGGAAATTTCGGTGGTTCTGGAGGAGAAGCTCGTTCGCAGCATCGAGGTGGAACCGGCTCTCTCCGGTTTTCCCCCCAGCGGCTTCGAGCTTACCAATTACCAGATGAATCCCTCCACGGTGCAGGTGGAGGGGCCGGAGAGTATCGTCCAGAGCCTGGAGGATCTTACCACCGAGGAGATCGACCTGGCGGGCAAGCGGGAAGACTTTACCGAACGGGTTCGCATCGTTCGACCGGACGAGCTCATTCAGTTTCCTGGAGGAAACGTCGTCGAGTTTCGTGGGTTTATTGAGGAGAGCGTGATCTTGAACACCTTTGAGCCCGTGGAAGTGGTGGTGCTCGGATTGAACCCGGACCTCGAGCTCGCCTCACCGCTGCCCAGCGGGCTGGTTCGGGTGCAGGCGACGCAGCGCGCCCTGGATGAGACCACCGCCACGGACGTTCAGCTCACCGTGGACGCCTCCACCATCGAGGACCCCGGCTCCTACGAGCTACGGGTTGTGCCCCAGGTGCCTCAGGGCTTTGTTGTCCTACGCTACGAGCCAAGTAGCGTGCAGATTAGCGTTGCTCCTGCGGACGGGGTGGAGCCGCACGGCGAGACTCAGCAGCAATGATAATAGGTATCGGTATCGACATTACCGAGGTGGCCCGGTTCCGGCGCTGGCTCGAGGACGAGTACCTTCTGCGTCGCTATTTCAGCGACCAGGAAATTGATGACGTCAGAGCCAAAGGCAACGGACAGGCGGAGTCTCTTGCTGGTCGGTTTGCGGCCAAGGAGGCCTTTGCCAAGGCGATGGGGACCGGCTTTCGGGACATGGGGCTGCGGGATCTCACCGTCTGGAGCGATCGGCTCGGAAAGCCGAGCATAGAGATGAGCGGTCCCGCGGAGGTGCTCTTTCACGAGCGGGGAGGGCACTCGGTTTTTCTATCCATAAGCCATGAGGAGTCCCACGCGGTGGCTATGGTCGTAGTAGAAGGAGAGTAGCAGGTGGCGACGTTAACCTTCTTCAGCAAGAACAAGATCGAGTGCCCAATCTGTGACGAGAACTTCTACCGGGAAGAGATTCGCACCGGACGGGGTCGGATGATCGCGGGGGACCTCACAAAGGAGCTGCGAAGGAACTACGAGGCGAGTCAGCAGTACGGCGAAGTCTATCCCCTGGTCTATCCGGTTACCGTCTGTCCCTCATGCTTCTACGCCGCCTTCCAGAACGACTTCTCCTCGGTTCCCGAAAAAGCGATAGAACCGTTGCAGGAGGAGCGGGCGAAGCGGCAAGGCTCAGTGGACAAGCTCTTTGATTACCTCGACTTCACCGAGCCCCGGCGTCTGCAGGAAGGTGTCGCGAGCTATATCCTGGCGATTCTCTCCTACGACCATTTTCCGAAGCAGTTTTCCCCGAAGTTCAAACAGGGGCTCTCGGCCCTTCGGGGGGCGTGGCTTGCCGGGGACCTCCACCGAAAGGTGCCGAGCGAGAACTACGACTACCTTCAGCACATCCTCTACCGAAAGGCGCGCTTCTTATACTCCGTCGCGGTGGAGTGGGAGCAGACCGGTCGAGAACCTCTATCCGGCGCCGGTAATCTTGGCCCCGACCTCGACAAGAATTACGGCTATGACGGCGTTCTCTACCTCTCGGGCCTCCTGGAATACAAGTTCGGACCTCGGAAGGATCCGGAACGCCGGAAGGAGGCTCTGGGCCGGGCAAAGCGGACCATTGCACGGATCTTTGGCATGGGCAAGGCATCCAAGGATAAGCCCGCGGCGATTCTCGACAACGCCCGGGAGGTGTACGAGGAGATCTCCAAGGAGCTTGGGGACGGAAAGAGCGACCCCGAGGCTGATGAGTCGTAATATTCTTCTCAGGATCGCCTACGACGGTACGGAGTTCAACGGGTATCAGATACAGGCGAAGGGAGAGCGCACGGTGCAGGGAGTGCTGGAAGCGGCTCTCTCAGAGATGCACGGCCATGAGGTGCGGGTCCGTGCCGCCGGTCGTACGGACTCAGGCGTCCACGCTGACGCCCAGTACGTCAACTTCTATTCCGACCTGGATACGATCCCTGCTGAGAAGTTTGTCCTCGCGGTAAATCGGTACCTTCCACCGGACCTCAAAGGCCAGGAGAGTCGAGAGGTGCCGCGGGAGTTTCACGCCCGGTTTAGCGCGAAGAGTCGCGCCTATCGCTACTTTGTTCTTGTGGCGCCGATGCCGGTTCCGAAGTATCGCAACTACGCCTATCGGATCTCGGAGACGCCCGACCTAGAAGGGCTCAATCGGGACGCCTCCGCTCTTCTCGGAGAGCATGATTTTACCACCTTTGCCGCCGTGGGGCAGGGCACGGAGTCCAACGTCCGGGAAGTACAGAATGCCCGGTTTACCTGGGAGCCCCCCTTCGTGGTATTCTCCATCAGGGCCAACGGCTTTCTCTGGAAACAGGTGCGGTCAATCGTGGGAACCCTCTTGGACCGGGACCGAGACCGTCGCGGTGGCGCCCCTGGGGCCTCAGGAGGCAGGGCGCTCCCGTCGGTGGAGGAGCTCCTGAAGGCCCGGGACCGAAACCTCGCGGGCCCGACCGCACCACCGCAGGGCCTCTTTTTGACGGATGTAACATACGATGTCTGAATCCTTTGCCGAACGCTATTACCATCTTTTAGAAGACCTGGAGGACCAGGTTACCCGGGGACACCGGGTTGAGCATGAGCCCTTCGAGCCGGCCCGGGTCGCGCCTCCGGCGGCGCCACCCGTCGCCGGCGGCACCGAGCTCTCCCGGGAGGAGCGCCTTCGCCGCCTGGAGGAACTGGTTCTCAGCTGCACCCGATGCCCCCTCCACGAAGGGCGAAGGAACGGAGTTCCCGGGATCGGCGTTCTCGATCCGGAGGTGATGGTCATCGGAGAAGGACCCGGGGCGGAGGAGGATCGTCACGGGATCCCCTTTGTGGGTCCCGCGGGGCAGTACCTGGACAAGTGGCTCGCGGCGATAGAGGTCTATCGGGACAGGAACGCCTATATCGCCAACATCGTAAAGTGCCGCCCTCCGAATAACCGGGATCCCGAGCCCGAGGAGGCGGCGGCGTGCATGCCCTACCTAAAGGAGCAAGTAGAGCTCATTCGGCCTAAGTCGATCCTGACTCTGGGACGCGTCGCCCTGCGATACCTTATCGGCGTTTCCGAAGGTATCGGACGGATCCACGGCAGCCTCTATGAGTACAAGGGAATACCCCTCATGCCCACCTATCATCCCAGCGCCGTACTGCGAAATCCCGAATACCGGCGACCGGTCTGGGAGGATCTCAAGAAGCTTCGTGATCAGGTGCTCAGGCCGAAGGGGTAGGGGAGCCCATGAGCGAGAATAGCCTCGCCAGCTACGTAGAGGTCGCGTTCAATCTACCCCTCCGGCAGAGCTTCACCTACCGACAGATCCCTGACGATCCGGTAGTACCGGGAATGCGAGTAACCGCGGAGTTCGGTCGACGTGTGCTCACCGGTGCGGTGATCGGCTTGCGGGACCGACCGCCCGAGGGAGTCTCGGAGATCAAGGAGCTCAGCAAGGTCATCGACAGTGAGCCGATCTTTGGCGAACCGGAGCTCGAGCTCGCCCGATGGGTCTCGACCCTCTATCTCTGCTCCCTGGGCGAGGCGCTGGGGGTCATGCTTCCCGGGGGCAAACAGGAACGAGCCTTTGTAGACGCAGAGATAGAAGATGAGGCGGAGCGGCGTCCGGCGGTGGAACTCTCCGCGGAGCAGGAGGAGGCGGTGGCGGAGATGCGGAATGACCCGAAAGGGTGGTTCTACATCTACGGTATAACCGGCTCCGGAAAGACCGAAGTCTTCCTCCGAGTCGCCGAGGCGACCCTCGCCGAGGGACGGAGCGTGATCTATCTGGTGCCCGAAATCGCCCTGACTCACCAGCTGATCGAGACTCTCAAGGAGCGCTTCGGCTCAGGGTGCGCGGTGCTCCACTCCGGCCTCACTCCGAGTCAGCGGTTGGCGGAGTGGCAGCGGCTTCGCCGCGGGGACGCCCGGATCGCCGTGGGAGCCAGAAGCGCCGTCTTCGCCCCGGTGTCGGACCTCGGCCTCGTCATCGTGGATGAGGAACACGAGGGCTCCTACAAGGCGGGTAACGCCCCGCGCTACCACGCTCGGCAAGTCGCCATGAAGCGGTGCGGTGACGCCGGAGGGCGGTTGCTCATGGGCTCGGCGACCCCCTCCCTGGAGGCGTGGCACCACATGCGGGAAGGAACGCTTCGAGAGTTCCGCCTAACCCGGCGCCTCTCGGGCGGGCAGCTTCCCCAAACTGAAATAGTCGATCTCAAGCATGAGAGCTCTCTTCTTTCGAAGCGTCTGGTCACGGCGATCAGGGAGACCGTAGGGCGGGGCAGACAGGCGATACTCTTTATGAACCGCCGCGGCTTTTCGAGCTTCTTCCACTGTAGAAGCTGCGGCTACGAAATGACCTGCCACCGCTGCTCCGCCACCATGACCTACCACAAGAGCCGAGGTAAGGTGGTGTGTCACTACTGCGGCTACGAGACCAAACCGGTCGCCGTCTGCCCCGACTGCGGGAGCCTCGACGTGGGCTACGCCAGCTTCGGTACGGAGCGGGTGGAGGAGGAGGTAGCGGCCAAGCTGCCGGATCTCCGGATCGCCCGAGTCGACTCGGACTCCACCAGAAAGAAGGGAAGCCTGCAGCGCATTTTCAAGGAGTTCCACGACGGCCGGATCGACCTTCTCCTGGGCACCCAGATGGTCTCCAAGGGGCTGAACTTTCCGGGAGTGCAGCTCGTCGGCATTATCGTTGCCGATACGGGCCTCAACATGCCCGATTTCCGTTCCGCTGAGCGCACCTTCGCGCACATTGTTCAGGTCGCCGGACGAGCCGGCCGATTCGCCCCGGACGGCGAAGTGATCATTCAGAGCTACAAACCGGAGTCAAAGGCTGTCCGTCTCGCCGCCGCCGGCGATCTGGAGCGCTTTTACCGGGAGGAGCTCGAGGTTCGCCGGGATCTCGGCTATCCTCCCTTTACCCGGCTCATCCGGCTCCTCCTGCGCGGGAGAAACCGGGAAATGGTCCGTTCCACCGCCGAGGAGCTCTCCCGCCGACTGATCGACGCCCTTCCTCCGGAGGCGCAACTCCTCGGCCCCGCTCCCTGCGCCCTGGAGCGGGTAAACCACAACTACCGCGTTCACATGCTGATCCACGGGAACTCCCTGCCGGAGATTCACCGACCCCTCCGTCAGGTACTGCGCGGATTCGCGGTTCCCGCGTCGGTCTATCTGGAGATCGACATAGACCCGGTCTCCCTCCTCTGAGTGGACATTGACGCTACGGCTGAGTAGGATAGAAACGATGATAGATTTGGTCTATGTGCCGGATGATGTGCTAGTCACCAAGGCGTCCCCGGTAAAGGAAATAGACGAAGAAACCAAGAATCTCGCGGAGCAGATGGTCGAGGCGGTACAGCACTACGAAGGTATCGGGCTCGCCGCTCCTCAGGTAAACGTCCTTAAGCGGATGTTTATCGTCTACCTTCGTGACGACAAGCCCCGGGTCTTCATTAACCCTGAGATTCTCGGCACCTCCATGGAGGAGAACGTCATAGAAGAGGGTTGCCTGAGCATTCCCGGTATCTACGCTGACGTAAAGCGACCGGCGGGAGTATCGGTCCAAGCCTTTGACCAGCGGGGCAAGCCCTTTACACTAGAGGCCGAAGGGATGCTCGCTCGAGTGATTCAGCATGAGTACGACCACCTCAACGGTGTGCTCTTTACCGAACATCTGAGCGAGGGCAAGCGCCAGCGGCTCATGAAGAAGTACAAGAAACCGGTCTCATGAGGGTACTCTACGCAGGAACCCCGGAGATCGCCGTCCCGGGGCTAGAGGCGCTCGCGAAGCGCCACGAGGTGGTCGGGGTCCTGACCAATCCGGACCGCGGGACGGGGCGGGGAAGAAAGGTTCGCTTCTCCCCGGTGAAGGCAAGGGCCCTGGACCTGGGCCTCACGGTGGTTCAACCGGAGACACTGCGCGGCGAGGCTCGGGAGAGTGTAGCGTCTCTCGATCCGGAGCTCCTGGTCTGCGTGGCCTACGGCAGAATCTTCGGACCCAAGTTTCTCTCCCTTTTTCCTCGAGGCGGCATAAACATGCATCCCTCCCTCCTGCCGCGGCACCGGGGCCCGGCGCCGATTCCCGCGGCGATTCTCGCGGGAGATAGGGAAACGGGTATAACCATTCAGCAGCTCGCCCGGGAGATGGACGCCGGGGATATTCTCCTGCAGCAGAAGCGCCCGTTAACCGGGAGGGAGACCACCGCGGCGCTCACCGCCTGGGCCGCCGAGGAGGGAGCAAGAATGCTCGTCGAGGCGGTTGATCTCATCGAGGCGGGGCGGGAGGAACCGGTTGCGCAGGATCCGGAGAAGGCGACCTACTGCTCCTTTCTGAGCAAGGAGGAGAGCTGGATCGACTGGCGGGAGTCCGCGGTAGAGATCGACCGGCGGGTCCGGGCGTTCAATCCCTGGCCCCTGGCGCGAACGAGCTGGGGCTCCACACCTCTTATTGTCCACGACTCCGCCCCGGCGGAGGAGGGGGTAGCCGAGGCGCTCCGTCGGGAGTACCGGGATGACCACGGCGGCGAGGAGCCGGAACCGGGGCGAGTTCTCGGTG
>CAYZHV010000080.1:0-14562 GCA_964478055.1 uncultured Spirochaetaceae bacterium
GTGGAGCTCCTCCTCCTCTTTGAGCCCTTCTGCCTCCATGCGACGGCGACATCTGGGGCACTCCCGCCATCGATTGACGGGAGTCTCATCTCCCCCGAGGTGGATGTAGGGGCCAGAAAAGATTCCCGAGAGGGAGCTGATGGCTGCTTCTACAAACTCAAAGACCCGGTCATTGCCAACGCACAGGACGTCCTCGAATATGCCCCACCGGGTGGGGACCTCCATCGCCTCCCCGCGGCAGGAAAGCTCAGGGTACGCCGCGAAGACCGAGGAGGTATGCCCCGGGAGATCTACTTCCGGGATGATGGTGATTCCGAGGTCTTTCGCGTAGGCGTCCAAACTCTTGAGCTCCGCGGCAGTGTAGTAACCGCCATATCGACCGTACTCGGTGGTACGATCATCGCGGTAGGCGGAAAACTCTATAAGCTGCGGCCATCCTTCCACGGGATAGCGCCACCCCTGATCATCCGTGAGATGGAGATGGAAGTAGTTAACTTTGTGCAAAAAGAGGGTATCGAGGTAGCTCTCGAGAACGGAGAGGGGAAAAAAGTGGCGAGCAACGTCGACCATCGCGCCACGCCATCGGTATCGACTACGATCCTCGATTGCACAAGCGCGAATCGCCTCGAAGCCGCTCCCGGCCTGGAGACGGTAAGAGGCGAGAGTGGAGGCTGCCCGGGCTATTGCCTCGTAGCTGCCGCCCTCGAGTCGGAGCTGTGAGGGAGTTACCGTGAGGCGGTACGCTTCATTAGTTAGATCCGCACTCTTTTGAACCGCGATCTCTCCATCCTCGGGAGAGCCGGGGCGCTGCTGGCTCACCGGTACACCCAAGGCCTTTTCGAGGAGGGAGGTGTAGGCTCCTTCCCGAGGCTGATCCGGGGCGTGATCGAAGACGAGGGAGAGGGAATCGGTGATCAGAAAAGAGCCCTCCTCGAGGAGGAGGCTCGACGGCTGAGGTAGAACGTGGTGCCAGAGACTCATATCTCTAATGTAGGCACTATTTACGATTCTGTCCACGCGGCTGGCATACACGGAATGTCTCGCCGGTACTGCATGCCCGGGAATGCGATTCCGGAGAGGCGACCGTACGCCTCGGCCCGGGCAGCTTCTATGTCCGGACCGAGTCCGGTGACGCTGAGGACTCGTCCTCCGGAGGTCTGCAGTCCTCCGTCCTGCCTCCCGGCGACCCCTGCCAGAAAGGGGATCGGGAGGCGCGGCCCTTCCCAGAGCTCTTCTCTACTCCGTGGGGTGGCGATACCTTCTATCGGCAGGCCCCGGTCGTAGCTCCCGGGGTAGCCTTTCGAGGCGGCGACCACGGTCACCGCCACCTCGGAACGCCAGCGCGGAACGACCTGATCCAGACTGGCCGAGGCGGTTGCCCGAAGAAGGGGAAGGAGGTCGGTCTCGAGTAGGGGGAGGAGCGCCTGGGTCTCCGGGTCTCCGAGGCGGACGTTGTACTCCAGCACCTGAGGGCCCTGGTCGGTGAGCATGATTCCGACGAAGATAACGCCTCGATATCTGAGACCGTCCGAGGCTATTCCGTGAACTGTCGGATCCAAGACGGCGGAACGAAGCGTATCGAGCAGCGCCGCGCTCTCCTGCGGATGGGGGGCGACAACGCCCATACCGCCGGTGTTGGGCCCGGCATTTCCCTCGCCAATCGGCTTGTGATCCATGGCGGTGGCGAGTACCCGGTAGGTCTGGCCGTCGGTGAGGGCAAAGAGGGAGAGCTCGGTTCCATAGAGGCACTCCTCTATGACCAGGGGCGTTCCCGCGTCTCCCAAGGCCCGGTCTACCATAAAACGCTGGATAGTCTCCTCAGCTTCCTCCAGAGTCTGGGCCACAACGACGCCCTTGCCCGCCGCGAGCCCGTCAGCCTTGAGTACCGCCGGTGGACCGATCTCCTGAAAAGCCGCGAGCGCCTCCTCCGGTGTTTCCGCCAGCCGCCAGGCCGCGGTAGGAACGCCGTGCCTATCCATGAAGCGTTTAGCGTAGAGTTTGCTCCCTTCCAGAGCAGCCGCATCTCTTGACGCTCCCACTACGGGGATTTCGGCGGACTCGAAGAGATCCGTGACCCCCGCTACCAGGGGCACTTCCGGTCCGACTACCACAAGCTCTACACCCCGGGCCTCAGCTTCTCGCAGGAGGCCTATACCGTCCGTCGCTTCCAGCTTTAGATTCTCACACTCCGGGAGAAGGGCGGTGCCACCATTGCCGGGGGCAACGTAGACGGACTCCACCTCCGGACTCTGGAGAAGTTTCCAGGCGAGGGCATACTCCCGGCCACCGGATCCGATTACAAGGCTCTTCACGATACCTTCTCCATAGCGGCGTTGACTCCTTCCACAATGGCTGTCTTTTCGAGTCTGGCCACTCGGGCACGAAGCTCTTCGGGGCTCTCTCCGGGACGAACCGCAACCTTCTTCTGCAGGAGAATCGGTCCCGTGTCCGTTCCCTCGTCCACGTAGTGCACCGTGCAACCGCTCTGGCGCTCGCCGGCGGCGATCACCGCCCGGTGCACGTGGATGCCGTACATTCCCGCCCCGCCGAACTTCGGGAGTAAGGCAGGATGGATATTGATTATCCTACCGTCGAATCGATTCAGTATGGATCCCGTGAGAATCGAGAGAAACCCCGCGAGGACGAGGAGTTCCGTCTTCTCCGGGATTGCCTGGAGAATTCGGTCCGAAAGGTGTCCGCGATGCTCTTTGCGGGAGATGAGGAGGGCTGGTATCCCCGCTGCCCGGGCTCGGTCGAGAGCGCGAGCCTCCCTATCAGCGATTACGGTGAGGATCTCGCAGTGGAGTCGCCCCTGCAGGGAGGCGTCGATCAGGTTCTGCAGGGTCGTGCCTTCACCGCTTGCCAGGACAACTATTCCAGCCATACCGCTCTTCTTCCCCCGGTTCGTAGCTCGCCGAGAAGGAACGCTTCCTCCCCGAGAAGCTCGAGAGCTTCCTCCACCGCCTCCGGTTGGAGAGCCAGCACCATCCCGACGCCCATGTTGAAGGTGCGAAACAGCTCTTCCCGGGAGACCGAGAAGGTCCGCAGAAAACGATAAACAGGTTGCTCAGGAATACGGTCAGTATGCACGACTGCGTCCACGCCTTCCGGTAGAATTCGAGGCAGGTTCTCTTCCAGGCCCCCACCGGTTATGTGGGCTGCCCCGGAGAGGCCGACTGCGTTGTGGAGAGTTAGAATCTCGTTTACATAGAGGCTGGTCGGCTCAGTGGCGAGGCGCCAGAGAGAGATATCCTCCCAGAGCTCTTCGAAGTCCGCCACCAGCGCCCTGAGGAGAGAGAACCCGTTGCTGTGGAGGCCGCTACTCCGGAGGCCGATAAGCGTCTCGGTTCCTCGGATCGCCTCGGGACCGATGACCTTGCTCCGCTCCACGATACCCACCGCAAAGCCCGCCACATCGTAGCGCCCCTCCCGGTAGATACCGGGCATCTCCGCGGTCTCGCCCCCAACCAGGAGCGCGCCGCAGCGGGCCGCCGCATCGGCGATTCCCGCCACGATCTCCGCGGCCTTTTCCGCCTCCAACTTCTCGCAGGCGAGATAGTCCAAAAAGAATAGCGGCCGGGCCCCGTGACATACGAGGTCGTTGAGGCACATCGCCACGCAGTCCTGTCCGATCTCGCGCAACCGACCGTAGCGAAGGGAAAGCTCGATTTTGGTTCCCACCCCGTCGGTGCAGGCGGCCAGGAGTGTCTCCGGATTGCCGGGAAGCTCGTAGAGGGAAGCGAAGCCGCCGATCCCGGACACAAGCCCTCCGTCGACTGGCACCGGGGAATCCGCTCCCCTTGGCGAGCCGGAGCGTTCCCGGACCGTCGCAAGAGCCTGGGAGATCAGGTCCACCGTCCGGTATCCCTCTTGTCGGTTGACTCCGGCGCTTTTGTAGTCGCGCTCTTTTCCACTCACCGGTTCTGCTCCATGGCGAGCTTCTCCTGCTCCACCGGGGCCGCCACCGGGTAGACCCCGGTAAAGCAGCCGGTGCAGAAGCTCCTTGGCTCCCCGAGGGAGGCGAGAAGACCTTCGGTGGAGAGGTAGGCAAGGGTGTCCGCGCCGATCATTTCGCGTATCTCCTCGAGACTTCTTGATCCGGCAAGCTCATTTCGCGTTGGGGTGTCCAGGCCAAAGTAACAGGGAAAGCGTACCGGCGGAGAGGCGACTCGGAAGTGTACTTCCGTGGCTCCCGCACGGCGTAGCATGGAGACCAGACGGCGGGAGGTAGTCCCTCGGACGATGGAATCATCTATGAGGATTATCCGCTTCCCTTCGACATTGGACCTGAGGACATTGAGCTTGACCTGGACCGCCCGCTCCCGGAGCTCCTGGGAGGGGGCGATAAAGGAGCGGCCGACGTACTTGTTCTTGATAAGGGTCTGCCCGTAGGGGATCCCCGAAGCCTCGGCGTATCCCATAGCTGCTACTACTCCGGAGTCCGGGACCCCGGAAACCATGTCCGCCTCCACCGGGCTCTCTTCGTACAGCCGCTTGCCTGCCCGAGTCCGGGAGGCGTAGACGTCCACACCGTCGATACGAGAATCCGGCCGAGAGAAGTAGATGAACTCGAAAGAGCAGGTGTTGGAGTGTGTCTTCTCACTCTGTTGCAGGGAACGCATGCCGTCGTCGTCAATGACCACGATCTCTCCGGGCTCCACATCTCTAACGAGATCGGCGCCTACCGCATCGAGGGCGCAGGTTTCGCTGGCCACTATATAGCTCTCATCCCGGCGACCTATAACCAGGGGCCGAATGCCGTAAGGATCCCGTATTGCGATAAGCGAGTCCTGCGTGAGAAGGGCGATAGAGAAGGCGCCCTGAATAGCCCGGACCGCGTCCCAGAGCGCCCGTTCGAGGCCATACTTCGCTCCCCGGGCGATAAGATTGAGGATGACCTCAGAGTCGCTGCTGGACTGAAACATCACCCCGGCATCTTCGAGAAGCTCTCGGATGATCGCCGCGTTTACCAGGTTCCCATTGTGGGCAATCGCCAAGGGGCCGACCTTGGACTGCCCAACTAACGGTTGGGCGTTTACGAGGGTGTTGGAGCCGCTTGTTGAGTAGCGCACGTGACCAACCGCTGCGCTTCCCTTGAGGCTCCCGAGGACAGAGTCCGTAAACACTTCCGCCACCAACCCTAGACCACGATGGAGCTGAAACTCCCGGCCTTGGAGAAGGGCCATGCCCGCGCTCTCCTGGCCGCGGTGCTGCTGGGCGTAGAGACCGTAGTAGACGAGGCGCGAGAGGCTCTCGTGCTCCTCCGTCCCCTGACCTGGAGTAAAAATCGCGAAAACGCCGCACTCTTCCTGAAGCTTGTCTTCCGCGGAGTTCATGATAGCGCCCCCTCCAACCGGCGGAGCACTTCCTCGTACCCCTCGGTCACGCCGCCGAGATCCCGGCGAAACCGGTCTTTATCGAGCTTTTCCCCTGTTGTCGCGTCCCAGAAGCGGCAGGTGTCGGGTGAGATCTCGTCCGCTAGAAGAAGCTCCCCGCTGCGGTCAGCCCCGAACTCGAGCTTGAAGTCAACGAGCTCGATCCCCATGGTTCGGAAGAGCTCCCTAAGAAGGAGATTAACCTCTGTTGCCCGACGGTAAATCACTTCGAGACGGGAAAAGGTGACGAGGCCGATGGCCACTGCCTGGGTATCATTGATCAGGGGATCCCCGAGCTCGTCATTTTTGTAACTGAGCTCGAGAACCGTAGTGCGCAGCTCCGTCCCTTCCGGTACTCCGAGGCGCTTGGCCATGCTCCCGGCGGCCCGGTTCCGGACGATCACTTCCAGGGGGATTATGGAGACCCGCCGGACGAGCTGTTCCCGCTCGGATATGCGTTCGAGAAAGTGGTTCTCAACACCGCGCTCCCGGAGAAAGGTAAAGAGCCGGGCGGCGATGGTGTTGTTGACCCTACCTTTTTGGTCTATGCGGTCGAACTTCTTGCCGTTAAAGGCTGTGGCGTCATCTTTAAAATAGACTCGAAGAACCTCGGGGTCTTCGGTTGCGTAGATCTGCTTCGCTTTGCCCTCGTAGAGAAGCGTATCTCCCACGATCACCTCCTGCCCCGGGGGGGCGGCTGCTCTCTCCTTAGACAGGGGGACCATAACGATCAGCAAAAGTGAGAAGATACGTCTGGGCCGCCCATAGGAGAGAGATTTGCGGTCTCTCTGTAGAGACTCCCGGACCATATTACCGGGATTATATGAGCTCGCTGCGGGCCGCTTATCGAAAGTAGGCGACTCCGCTTTCGAAGATCCGCATGTCTCCGGTGGGAGGCAGATTGCGATAGAGCTGCCCCAGGGCGCGCTCATTGTGCCCCATTTTGCCGAAAACCCGGCCGTCCTGAGAGATCAAACCCTCAATCCCGGCGGCGGACCCGTTCGGATTATACTCTACATATTGTGTCGCAATCTGTCCACCGTCCAGCAGGGTACGCAAGAGGTCCGGCTCAGCGAGATATCGCCCTTCGCCGTGAGAGACGGGTATGCGGTATCGTTGTCCAGGCTCAACCGCCGCCAACCAGGGAGATCCTTTGGAAACGACCTCGGTCTCGAGATACCCGGAGTAGTGGCGCCCGGAGCGGTTGAGGACCAACGCTCCACCGGGGAGGAGGCCGAGGCGTACGAGGGCCTGAAAGCCGTTGCAGATTCCGAGAATGAGCCCGTCCCGGGAGAGCAGTTCCTCCACTGCCTCCCCAAGCCGGGGATTACGGAATACTGCGGCTATGAACTTGCCCGAGCCGTCGGGCTCGTCTCCGGCGCTAAAGCCTCCTGGAAACATCAATATCTGGGAGGTGTCGATCTCTTCTCTCAGGCGCGCCACGGAGTCGTCGATCTCCTCGGGCCGACGGTTTTGAAAGACCGGAGTCGAAACGACCGCCCCCGCGCGACGGAAGGCAGCGGAAAGATCGAACTCGCAGTTTGTTCCGGGAAAGACTGGGATGCAGACTCGGGGTGAGCCGCTGGTAGCAACGGCGGCGGCATGAGCCGAAACCGGCCTTTGAGCCGTGCTGGTCCGGGGCTCCGGATGGCTTGCGGGCTCCCGCCCCGGTGCGCCGCTGGAGCTCCGGCCCGAGTTGGTGCTCTTCCGACGCCCCGGGGCGTTTCGGTTGCCCTGGGAGTTTTCGTCGAAGTTCCCGGGATCGACGGGAAAGACCTCGGCGAGAGTGGAGCTCCAGGCGTCGTACGCCTCTTCCAGACTCAGGCGCTCCTCTCCCAATCGGATCGGGGCCTCAGAGCGGGAGGCTGGCGCGGCTCGACCGAGCAGAGAAAGGAGGGGAGTCTCCGGCGGAGTGACCCGCTCCGGAAGCTGCAGGTAGAGCGCCCCGGGAAGGGAGGAGAACGCATACGGTTCCCACCACCTATCGCCGGGAAGGGGCAGAGAGAGGGAGAGGTGATTTCCGAAGGCTGCAACCGCGAGAGAAGGAAATAGGCCGCCCCGGGCTGTGCTTCCCGCGGCGAGGAGTACCCCCCGACCCTTGAGTGTCCCAAGGAGGTCGTAGCTCCGGCGGAGCTCCTCGGGGTCGTAGGTGCCGTCCCGTCGGAGCTCCGGGCTCAGCAAGTAGAGCGAGGAGGACTCCGCTTTGAGCTCCGGGGTCACGAGTTCCTTATCCCTGATCGTCCCTACCGCAAAGGAGATGAGCGTGGGAGGCACATCGAGCTCTTCGAAGCTGCCGGACATGCTGTCCTTGCCTCCAATCGCCGGTGTCTCCAGGGCGCTCTGCCCTTCGAGAGCACCTAAGAGAGCCGCCGCCGGCAGGCCCCACCGCTCCGGCTGCTCTCCGGGCCTGGGAAAGTACTCCTGTAGGGAGAGGCGCACCCTCTCTCTCCTCGCCCCGGAGGCGACGAGGCGAGCGACCGAGTCGACTACGGCAAAGTATGCTCCGTGGAACGGTGAGATCTCAGCGATCTTCGGATCGAAGCTGTGAGTCATCAACGAGAGGGTGCGGCTGCGTACCCTGGCATCCTCGGTGTAGACGGAGAGCGGGATCTCCGAGGCCATCACCTGCGCCGGGGTACGCTGAGTGATGCCGCCGTAGGGGGCAAGATGTGACCAGGCTCCGATGGAGGAGTCGAATCGCTCCACAAGTCCCCGCTGATCGCTCTGGGAGAGATCGGATAAGCGCTGCAGGAGGAACTCGACTGCCTGGGAGGAGTTCCTCCCAGGGGCCGGGCTCGGAGCCCCCTCGCGGACCGGGCGCGGAGCCCCGGCTGAACTGAGGGGATTGTCCGGCACTTGGGGCAGGGAGACGGCGGTGCTCCTCGGAGCGCCGTTGGTCTCGATGAAGCGGCGGGAGAGGTCGAGTATCTGTTCGCCCCTCCAGGACATGCGGACACGGCCAGTGTCGGTTACCGTGGCTATCGGCGTGGCCTGAAGGTTCTCCTCCGCGGCGAGGGCGATAACCCGATCTACCGCATCCTGAGAGACGAGACACGCCATGCGCTCCTGGCTCTCGCTAATGGCGATTTCGGTGCCGAGGAGACCGCGGTACTTCAGAGGCACCGCGTCGAGATCGATGTCGAGACTCGTGGCGATCTCTCCCACGGCGACGGAGACGCCGCCGGCGCCAAAGTCATTGCACCGACGTACCTCCCGGGCAAACTCCTTCCGCCGAAAGAGGCGCTGCAGGGCGCGCTCAACCGGGGGATTTCCCTTCTGCACCTCCGGCGCCGCTCCACTGAGGGAGCTCTCGTCGTGAGCCTTGCTGGAGCCCGTTGCCCCGCCGCAACCGTCCCGTCCGGTGTCTCCGCCTATTAGCAGCACCCGGTCCCCGGGCTCCGGAGGGCGCCGATTGACGTGAGAGGCGGGAACCGCACCGATTACCGCTCCCGTTTCGAGTCGTTTTGCCTCGTAGCCGGGATGGTAGTACTCCCGAACCTGGCCGGTGGCCAATCCGATCTGATTTCCGTAGGAGGAAAAACCCTCGGCGGCCCGGGTGGTTATGAGGCGCTGCGGGAGTTTCCCCGGACGGGTCTCCGAAAGGGGGCGCCGGGGATCGGCGGAGCCTGTGACTCGCATCCCCTGGTAGACGAAGGCGCGGCCGGAGAGGGGGTCGCGAATGGCCCCACCGAGGCAGGTCTCGGCGCCTCCTATCGGTTCGATTTCCGTGGGGTGATTGTGGGTCTCATTCTTGAACAACAGGTGCCAGGGCTCCTTGCTTCCGTCGGTACGCTCTATCTCCACCCTCAGGGTCGCGGCGTTTATCTCCGCCGAAACGTCCTGGTCCAGAAGCTTACCCTGAGCCCGGAGAGCCTTTGCGTAAATGGTGGCAAGCTCCATCAGGGTCGGTGGCTTCTCCGGGCCGATCCCGAGTTGTGCCCGGAGCTCCCAGTACCTGCCCAGGGCACGCCGCACCGCCGGGTGCCCGGCCGGCGCTTCCAGGCCCTCCAGGGCGGTGGCAAAGGTTGTGTGTCTGCAGTGATCGGACCAGTAGGTGTCCAGGACTCGAAGCTCCGTGAGACTCGGAGGTCGTTGCTCCTCCTCTCTGAAGTATTCTATGAGCAACTGTAGGTCTTCCTCGCTCATGGCGAGTCTTAGCTGTTGCCGCTTCTCTGAGAGGGATACCCCGGGATGGAGGAGTTCCTCCAACCGTGCGATCTCCGGGGGCGGGGAGGGGGGCTCACTGAAACCGTAGGGTTCAAAGGGGTCGCAGAGCTTGCTGTCCACGGGGTTCACGAGGTAGGCGGAAATCGCCTCTAGGGCCGACTCAGCCTCCTCTGCGGTGATCGCGGCAAAGAGGAATCCGTAGACCCGGACGTTTCTTACCCGGGGCCTCTCGCCGAGGGCAAGCTGGAGACACTGCTCGGCGGAGTCCGCGCGCTGATCGAATTGTCCCGGGAGGTACTCGACCCCGATCCAATACCATCCGGACTGCGAGGGTGGGGCCAGGGAGTAGCTGTCGGTGGTTGGATCTGCAAAGACCGAGAGCACGGAGTCGGTCAGCTCCGACTCCTCGAGACTCTCGAGGTCGTACCGTTGCAGAAGCCTGAGCCCTCTCAGCTCCTTCAGGGCGAGGCTCTCCTCTAGCTCCCGGAGAAGCTGTTCCCCTTCCCGGCGGTAGGTTGGCTGTCCTTCTACAAATAGGGTTACCACCGGCTCGCTCCTTCCTTCGGTTACGCTCCCGGTGAGAGCGTTGCGGCCTCTTCGGCGGCCCGTCGCTTTGCTCTGCCGCTGGCGTAGAGCACACCAAAGACTACGAGTCCCCCTCCCACGATGTGTTGCCATCCGACGCGCTCTCCGAGAAGGAGCCAGGCAGTCAGGGCTGCGACCACGGGTATGCCGTTGAGCCAGACCGACGCCTTTGCCGCGGATATTTCCTTGAGGGCACGATTGTAGGAGAGAAACGCTATCAGAGTCGCTCCAAAAACGAGAAAGAGGAGGGCGGTCACGGAACGATAGGTGACCATCTCCCAGTTCATTCGATCCAGGGTTAACCCGAAGAGTGGCGCAAAGAATAGGGCGCCGTAGAAGATCTGAAAGGCCGTAATGTGGAGGGTGGAGACCCTTCCGGAGATGCTTCTTGCGGTGATCATGTAGAGCGCCGCGGCCACCACCGCCCCTAGGACGAGAAGGTTTCCCACAAGAGAGCTGCTGGAGGTCTCGGAGACACCGGAACCGTAGACAATCACTCCCACACCGACGATCGAGATCGCCGCTCCTATTACGGTCTTTCGGGACTGCTTTTCTCCCAGGAGAAGGCGGCTGAGAACGCCCACGACTACCGGGGCGGAGGCGATAATCAGAGCTGCGTCCGCGGCGCCGGTCCGGTTGAGCCCTTCGGTCTCAAAGAGAAAGTAGAGCCCCGGCTCAAAAACCGCGACGAGGAGGAGTCTCAGGTGGTCTTTTCCGCTGATCCGCGGAAAGCCGCGCAAGAGGAGCAGTCCTAGAAAGAGAACCGACGCCGCTGCAAAGCGGACAAACATGTATCCCTGCACGGAGAACTCCTGCAGGACCAGCTTGGTCGCCGCAAAGGAGCTTCCCCAGAAGAGGACCGCCGCCAGAAGACTGACGTAGGTGATCGGTGTGAGCCGTTCTTGCGTCACAGCGCAACCCTGCCTGGGTCCGCTTTCTTGCGGAGTCTGGAAATCTGTCCCCATTGAGCCGCGAGCATCGCCAGGAGCATGAGGAAGGCACCGAGGAGATTGCGAGGGGAGAGGACCTCACCGAGAATCAGAAAGCCTCCAACCGCGGCGAAGAGTCCCTCCAGACTGAGAATAATGGCCGCATGGGAGGGGTGGGCCCGTCTTTGCGCGTGAACCTGCAGAGAGTAGGCTACTCCCACGGAGAAGAGCCCACCGTAGAGTATGGGGAGCCAGGCGGAGCCGATAGCTGCCAGGGTGGCCTCCTCGGTAAAGAGAGCGATCAAGGCGCTTCCAAAGGCACAGACGGCGTACTGTACCATCGAGAGAGGGAGGGCCGGGAGCTTTGGTGCGGCGTATGAGAGGTAGAGGACGTGGGCGGCAAAAAAGAGCGCGCAGAGCATAACCATCCCGTCCCCGGGGGCGATGGTGAGCCGGTCGGTGACGCTGAGAAAGTAGAGCCCACCCATGGCGAGGATAGCGCCGACCCAGCGGCCGCGGTCACTTCGCTTACCGAGGAAATGACCAAAAATCGGAACCAGGACCACGTAGAGGCCGGTAATAAACCCCGCCTTGCCGGCGGTAGTGTACTGCAGCGCTACCTGCTGCAGGGAGCTTCCTGCGAATAGAAAGAGCCCCGCCACAAAGCCGTGACCGAGAAGAGCCGGAGAAAAACGGCGTCCGGGCCGGGCAGGCCTAGGGGTGATGAGAAGAAGGGGAAGGAGCGAAAGGGTCCCCAAGGCAAACCGCACCCCATTGTAGGTATAGGGCCCGACGAACTCCATTCCGGCCCTCTGCGCCGTGAAGGCGAGTCCCCAGATCGCTGCAGTAAGCAGTAGTTGGCCGTCGGTACGGAGGGTCTCGGAGTTTAACGCGCTGCCTGACATGGTCAGCAGAGTTCCACCTAAACGGCGACGTGTCAACCTAGGAGGGCTGAAAGGGTGCGGGCAACATGGGAGAGGTGAAAGCCACCTTCGACCTTGCTGACCATTCTCCCTCGGTAGTAGACCACGAAAGCGGGGGTGGTGTAGATCGTGTAGCGGCCGGCGGCGGTGGGGATTTTGTCGAGGTCGATATGAAACGCCTGAACCGAGGGATTGCGTCTCAGCAGTCGCTGAGATCCGCGAATAAGCCGCTCTCGGTCATCGGTGTTGTCTCTGGTGAACAGTAGAAACGTGGGGAGCCCGGCGTCCACCGACTCCTCCACCTCCTCCATAAACTCAACATCATGCACGCCACACTCTATCGTTCCTGCCTAGCAGGGTGCAAGAGTTAGTGTTACACTACCAGGGACAGGGAGGAAGAAGTGCGCAACGACGCAGTAATCGCAATCGATATTGGTGCCGGTCAGGGCACGCGGCTGGGGCTATTTACCAACCCCGCCTCGGTCCTGGGGGAGCGGTACTTTTCCCTCAATGAGTACGGAAATAGTTACGAGAGCTATCTCGTCCGGCTCGAGGAGGAGCTGCGAAGTCTCTTGGATGAGCATCGGGATCGTGAGCTCCGCTCTATTGGCATAGCGACCCCCGGCGTGTTGCAGGGGGACGGGGCGTTTAAGTGGGTCCAGAACATACCCTTTCTCGAAGGATATAACCTCAAAGAGGAGCTCCGTGCCCGCTTCGGGGTGAGCTCCGGTGTGGCCAACGACGCTGACGCCGGAGCGTTGGCGGAGTGGAGCGTACTTCGGATAGACCTGCTGTACTGGGTTTTCGGGGGCGGCTGGGGCGGAGCCTGGGTAACCAAGGGCGGGGAGCTCATGTTCCCCTCCACGGACTGGGACGGAGAGGACTCCTCTCTGCACCACACCAACGAGCCCGGAGTTTCCATTCCTCTGGACAAGATTATGCTGAAAGAGCTCTTTGCGGAGATAGGTGCCTCCTACGACAGGTTGGAGCGAATCCTCGACGAGGAGTTCGGCAACAATGAGGACTACCGTCTTGGTCCCGGCGGGGACCCGAACTCCCTGCGGGCCGAGACGATCCTCTCCGGGCCCGGTCGCTGCCGCCTCTTTCGGGCGATTGTCGGTGATGATGATTTCTACGAGCGATTCCTGGACATCCACGAGACAAAGGAGATGTCGGATCCCTCCATAGCCGGAAAGCACATCTCGAAGCTCTCTTCCATGCGGGTGGAGGCCGCGGTAAATACCGACAGGCTCTACGGGAAGATCCTCGCCCAGGCCACGCGGATTATGATCAAGGACGCCCTGCCCGACGGCCTGCCGGAGAACATTCCGATCTGTCTCGGCGGAAAGCCCAGTTACGCCTTGCCCTATTTCGGCCCCTCCGCGCAACGGATGCTCGGCAAGATGGGGATCATGAACTATCTACGCCCGTCGATTGTTGATGAGCGTGGACTCAACGCGAACCTTGTCGGCGCGGCGGTAGTGGCTGATCAGGCGGAGCGCCTTGGTCGGGATGTTGCGAGGAGAACTAGTCCCGCTCCAGGGACAACGCCTGCTGAAGCAGTCTGAATCGACGCGGATGCTCGGTGCTCGAAAAGAGCGTATAGGAGCGCTCCTCTCCTTCCAGGGAAGCACTTCGGAGCTGGTTTCTCTTGAGCGCCTTGATCCCCTCGCCGCTGCTCAGGGAGACCCTCCCGGCGGAGGTCTCGATAATGAGGCGGCTTCCTTTCCAGTAGCACTGCTCGACGTGGATGGACACCCCTCTAATCTAACATCTCCCGGCAGAGTGGGAAACCGGAGAGTTTGACACTACCCGTCCTCCCGGGTATGCTCCGGTTGCATCGTTTCTCTCTCTATCTATGCTGACACCGACGAACATCTACCTTCCAGTTCTATCCGCGGGAATACTCTTCACCGGTGGGCTTCTCTTCGCCCTGGCTGCTCGGGAGCTGAAGCTTCCGGTCTTTGGATCCGGGGCACTGTTGCTACTGACCGGCTTCATCCACGCCGCTTTCGACTCCGCCACCACCGCGGCGGGCCCGATTCTCGGAAATCTCGACCTTGCGTTTCAGCTCTACCGACTGGAACAGCTCTCTCTTGCCTGGCTTCTCCCCACGGCGCTCTACTTTGTGAGGCATCTCGTGGCTCTGCCGAGAAGGGCGCGACGTTTTCACCGATGGATGGAGCGGGGGACCTTGGCGTTCGGGGTCGGCCTGACACTCATCGCGTTCCTCTGGCCGGACCTTTTCGTCTCTGTGCAACATGAGACCTATCGGGCCGCGGAGCTCCAGATTTACCGCGGCCACGGAGCTCTGGGTCCCCTGTTCGATCTGAGAGACTTGGCAATCGGCCTCGTTCTGTTGCACGTTCTCGTGCTTGTCTTCTGGGTACGGGGGAGCTCCACCTATCGACTGCGACAGAGCGCCTGGCTCGTGGGCTCCCTGGTTCTTGGGGTCTGCGTGGGCGTGCTGGAGCTGACGGAGTACCTCCCGGGAATAGACCGGAGCACGCAGCTCACCGCGGGACTGGACGCCTCGCTTCTTGCGCTCTCCCTCTTTGCGGTGGGCGCCATGGTGGACATCGT
>CAYZHV010000081.1:0-14498 GCA_964478055.1 uncultured Spirochaetaceae bacterium
TGGTCTCGCAGAGTAGCTCTAGCTCCGTCTCCGATGCGCCGAGGCGCTCTGCCCTGAGGCGAATCTGCTGGGCTGACTCCTCCCCGGAAATGTAGACCACCTTGCTTGATCGGGAGAGCTCCGCCGCCGCCTGGAGCATGAGCGTGGACTTGCCGATCCCCGGCTCCCCACCGATAAGCACCGTTGCTCCGGCCATGGCGCCGCCACCGAGAACACGATCGAGCTCGCCGATGCCGGTCTTCCGGCGCACTCCGTCCTTCGCCTCGATGGTCCGGAGCTTCACCGCACTGCTCGCCGAGTCTCCGCCGCTCCTGCCCCCGCCACCGGCCCCGCGCCTGCCCGGGCTTCCAACGCCTCCCTTGGTCCCGACCTTCTTGTTCGCCACCTCGGCAAGGGTGTTCCAGGCGCCGCAGGAGGGACACTGCCCGAGCCACTTTGGCTCCTCGTGACCGCACTCGTTGCAGACGTAGTAGGTTGTACGCTTCGGCATCGGTTACCTCTTCTTCCCTTGAGAGCCTTGGATATCTCTCGTTGAGTCAGCCCAAACGGCGGCGGTGCTTCAGCTTACCGGCGCCGCCGCGTAAGTGTAGCGCAAACCTACCTGAGAGGGGGGATGAATTGGAAGTGGATCGCCTCCGGCAGGGAGTGGCGCCAAGGATGTTGATACTCCTGAGGCCCTTGCCGTAGAGTATCGCCAATGAGAGACGAGGAAGACCTTCCCCCGCAGTTACCGCGGAGCAGTGATAGCGCTGTAGCCAGCTACCAGAGACACGTGGAAGAGAACGTGGCTCGCCGGAAAGCGAGTTTTCGCGGTCACTTGGGTAGCTTTCTCGGGGTCAACACGATGCTTGCGGTTATTTGGGGTCTTACCGGCGCGGGCTTCCCCTGGTTCCTCATTCCCCTCTTCGGCTGGGGCATTGGTTTGAGCTCCCACTTCGGGGCGCTCAAGTCCGCGGAGGAGGAGTATCGCAACCTGGGCATTCTCGGCAAGGTGCAGCGGAACGTTGCAAACATATACCGAAAGCTTGCCAAGAACCGTCGCGCCTGGACGAGTCATCTGGTCTCCACCGTCGCGACGTCGGCCCTACTCCTGGTCATTAACGGAATTACCTGGGGCGGCTTTCCCTGGGCCTTTATACCGATAGCCGGAATGGGTATTGGTCTCTTTTCCCACTATCCGACGTTCCGGAGAAAGGAGCAACGGTATCTTCGGCAGCTTGCGGAGGAAGGGGTGGATGTGAGTCGCCTAGAGCGGGGCATTACCTTTCTTGCCAGGAGACTCGCCATTCCGGCGGTCAGGAAAAGGGGCTCCGCAGGCCCCGGGGCGGAAACCAGCGGGAGCCCGGAGAGCGCGGAAGCGGAAAAGCTTCGGGAGTCGATTCTTCGGCAGCTAAAGGAGTCCGAGCAGCCGGCCCTGGGAGAGGACTTTACAAAAGCTCTGGAAGGATTTGTACGGCAGGTCAAGGAGCTCTCGGCAACCCGGGCTGAGATAGAGCGGATTATAGCGGAGATTCCCCAGGACGCCCTCGCTCGGGATATGGCGGAGCTTCGAAGAAAGCGCGACCGGAGCGAGAACCAGCGGATGCGCTCGGAGTATGAACGTTCAATCGAGGAGCTCGAGCGGCAGGAGCGATCCTACAGTTCTCTGAAAGAGGACGCGGAAATGATAAAGCTCCGGATCAACTCTGCCATGAACGCTCTGCGGCAGATAAACATCGATCTCCTTCGCATGCGCTCCCGAGGCAGCGAGGTAGACACCGCCGACCTCCTCCGACAGCGGTCGGAAGAGCTCTCGCGGTACATTGATGATCTCCACGCGGCCTACGAGGAGCTGGACTGACGGGGTAGGCGATGTACTCGGGGCGCAAGGCCCTGCCCCGGGCGCGGCAGTCGCACCTACCGAAGCTCCACCAGCTCGATGTCAAAGACGAGAAAGGCGTTGGGCGGGATAACGCCGCCCGCACCCCGGGAGCCGTAGCCGAGCTCCGGGGGAATAATGACCGTGCGTTGCTCTCCGACCCGCATATCCAGTACCGAGCGATCCCAGCCGGGAATCACCCGGCCCGTACCAACGGGAAAAGAAAAAGGCCCCTTCTGCTCGGTGGTGTCGAAGACCCGGCCATCGAGAAATCTTCCGGTGTAGTGGACCACAGCGGTCTCACCGCGCTGCGCTCTCGGCCCCTCGCCCTCTTTATTTATAATGTAGCGAAGACCATCATCGGTCACTTCAGCATCGGGCCATCTCCGCTCAATCTGATCGAGCGTGGCCATCCGCTCCTGCCGGGCGCTTCGCTCCTGTTCCCGGGCGAGGGCGTCTTTTCTCTGCTCGAATCGGTGCTGGCTGACCTGAAACTGCTGGGCGCTTCGGCCGACTCGCAGGATTTCAACACGCTCGATGCGGTCACCCTGTCTGATGGACTCGACCACCTCCTGCCCCTCCACGACGTACCCGAAGACGGCGTGCTTGCCATCGAGCCACGGAGTGGGAACGTGAGTGATAAAGAACTGGCTCCCGTTGGTGTTGGGCCCGGCGTTCGCCATGGAGAGCGTTCCGGGGCGATCGTGCTTGAGGGTTGGGTCGATCTCGTCCGGAAACCGGTAGCCCGGTCCGCCGCTTCCATCTCCTCTCGGGTCCCCGCCCTGAATCATGAAGTCATCGATTACTCGATGAAACGTGAGGCCGTTGTAGAAAGGTCTGCCCCGTCCGCGACTGGACTCGAGGCTGCCTTCCGCGAGGCCGACAAAGTTCATCACCGTAACCGGGGTCTTCTCGTAGGTGAGCTCCAAGAGGATATCTCCCCGAGGTGTCTCCATCCGGGCGTAGAGGCCCGGATCGAGATCCTGTGCTGCCGCTGGGAATGCGACTAGGAGTGCAAGGATGACCAGCGCGACCAGGTGCCCCGGGCGCCGCCGGCGGGCGGCGGATGGGCGTACATTCATACCGTTCATAGTTCTCGAGTCTACCAGGAGACGGTCACGCTTTCGAGATGGTCCGTACGAAAATCACTCCCTCGATGGAGCTCATTCGCTCTATCGCACGCTGTGAGGCGGGACTATCGACGTCGATGATATTGTACGCCACGTCTCCGTGGTGCCGGTTTAGGAGGTCTGCAATGTTTATCTCCTCCTCCGCCAGGATCGCGGTTATCTGTCCCACCATGTTCGGGATGTTCCTATTGGCGATGGTAATCCGATGGTCGCAGGTCATCTCCATGTAGCACTCGGGAAAGTTGACGCTGTTTCGGATATTGCCCTTCTCCAGGTAGTCGGCGATTTGCCTACTCGCCATGACAGCGCAGTTTTCTTCCGCCTCCGGGGTGGAAGCTCCGAGGTGGGGGACGCAGAGGATCTCATCTTTTCCCAGGAGCTCCGCCTCGGGAAAATCCGTAACGTAAGCGTGAACCGTACCGTTATCAATCGCCTCGACCAGGGCTCTGTTGTCCACGAGCCCGCCTCGGGCGAAGTTGAGGAGCCTGGTCCCCCGCTTCATCTGTGCAAACTGCTTGGCTCCGAGCATCTCTTTAGTGTCGTCATTGAGCGGTATGTGCAGCGTAATGTAGTCGCAGCTGCCGAGGAGCTCTTCCAGGTTTCTGGCGCGCTCCACCTGCCTGTGCAGGCCCCAGGCGGACTCCACGGAGATGAACGGATCGAAGCCGATGACTTCCATATCCAGACCCGTGGCGGCATTTGCCACCATGACGCCGATGGCACCGAGCCCGATGATGCCGAGCTTCTTGCCTGCGACCTCGGGACCAGCAAACCGCTTCTTCTCCTTTTCCACCAGCTTGCTCACATCATCCTGATCCGGAGACAGGGAGTGGGTCCAGGAGAGCCCCTGATAGATCCGTCTGGAGGAGAGGAGGAGCCCGGCGATAACGAGCTCTTTGACACTATTGGCGTTGGCTCCAGGGGTGTTGAACACGACAATGCCCTGCTCCGTGCACCGCTCCACGGGGATGTTGTTGACCCCCGCGCCGGCTCTTGCGATCGCCTTTAGCTCTCCTGGGAAATCATAGTCGTGGAGCTTTGCGCTCCTCAGCAGGATCCCGTCGGGGTTTTCGGCTTCGTCATCAACAGTGAGGCCCCGCTCTCCGAGTATGGATAGCCCGCGCTTGGCGATGCTGTTAAGCGTCTTGATCGTGTACATCTTCTTTGCTCCGTTCTGGGTAAGTCTATGCGGTATCCGCTGGAATTCTGCATAAGCATACAGAAAGGAAAGCGCTGTTTCAATTGGCGACGCCCTTGGATATACTTCTAGGAGCATGGAACTCTCAAGATTTGGCGAAAAGTTTACCGCCCACAGTGGGATTCTCGATCTCATGGATGACATGGGCCGAGCAATGGCGGGAAGCGAGAAGAAGTATATGCTCGGCGGTGGAAACCCGGCGCATATCCCGGAGATGAACAAGGTCTGGCGGAGAAGAATGGAGGAAATCCTCTCCAACGGTAACGAGTTCGAACGGATGGTCGCCAACTACGACACCCCCGCGGGAAGACCCTCTTTCCTTGCGGCTCTGGCGGAGATGTTTCGTGAAGAGTTTGGCTGGCCGGTAACCGAGAAGAACATCGTCATTACCAACGGCAGCCAGAGCGGCTTCTTTCTCCTTCTCAACATGCTATCCGGAGAGGGCCAGAGGGGTGGCCGGCGGAAGATACTCTTTCCCCTCCTGCCTGAGTACATCGGTTACGCCGATCAGGGCCTCGACGCCAAGGACTTCGTCGCGCTGAAGCCGAAAATCGAGATTGTCGATGAGCATACCCACAAGTACCACATCGATTTCGATGCCCTCGAAGAGAGACTTATGACCGACCCGGAGCTCGCGGCGATCTGTGTCTCCCGCCCCACCAATCCGAGTGGGAACGTCCTCACGGATACCGAGATACACCGCCTCGACGCCCTTGCCAAGGAGCACGGGATTCCCCTGCTTCTCGACAACGCCTATGGTACGCCCTTCCCGGATCTCATTTTTCAGGATGTGACGCCGATTTGGAATGAGAACACCGTGGTCGCCATGAGTCTTTCCAAGATCGGCCTCCCGGGGGTGCGTACGGGGATTATGATCGCCGGGGAGGAAATGGCCTCCGCCATAGCTGCGAGCAACGCGGTCCTCAGCCTTGCGAATGGGAGCGTCGGGCAGGTTCTCGTTGAGCCGATGCTCCGGTCCGGGGAACTCCTTCAGCTGAGCAGGGAGGTGATTCGACCCTACTACCTGGGCAAATCCAGGCAGGCGCAAGCGTGGGTTCGCCACTATTTCGGCGACGATGTTCCCTACTCCCTCCACAAGAGTGAAGGTTCTCTCTTTCTCTGGCTCTGGTTCAAGGAGCTGCCGATTACCACCCGGGAGCTCTATCAGCGGCTAAAGGAGCGCCATGTGATCGTGGTGCCCGGAGAGTACTTTTTCTTCGGCACCGAGGAGGATTGGGACCACCGGCACCAGTGTATCCGCCTCAACTACTCCCAGGCGCCGGAAGACGTGGAGCAGGGTATTGCCCTTATCGCCGAAGAGGTGCGCTCCCATCAACTTTCGGTCAGTCGTTGACCGGTCCAACCGGGGCCCCCTACATTGAAACGAGTGAGTGCAGCCAAAGACGGACCAAAAGACGGACCAAAAGATGGACCAGCATATGTCACCGGCGGTTCCAGTGGCTTAGGTTTCGCCCTCGCCGCTGAGCTTCTCAAGGCAGGAGCGCCGGTGGTGCTCTTTGCTAGGGATGCGGAGCGTCTCGATCGGGCCGTGGCCTCCCTCTCCGCCATAGGTGCAGAATCCCAACTCCACTCGGAAGTGGCGGACGTTTCCAGCTACGACTCTCTCAGAGCTGCTTTTGATCGAGCGATCTCCCAGGTCGGACCGCCGAGGACGCTTCTTCACACTGCGGGATTTGCCGAGCCCGACTACTTCGAGGCGATCACTCAAGAACGGTATAGGCGGCAGCTCGAAACGAATCTAACCGGCACCTGGAACGCCCTGCAACTCGCCGTCCGTGCGATGCGAGCCCAGAGTGAACGACCCTGTCACATTCTCACTGTCTCATCCCTAGCGGGGGTGATCCCTGTCTTTGGCTATACCGCCTACGGCGCTACGAAGTTCGGGGTCTACGGCCTTTCTATTACCCTGAGACAGGAGCTCTACCGGGAAGGAATCTATGTGAGCGTTTTTGCCCCAGGAGATATGGATACCCCGGGCCTACTGGCGGAAGCTACAACCAAGCCTCCGGAAACCCGGGCTCTCGCCGGTAACAAGCCCCTTGATCCTGGGAAGGTGGCGCCCTACGCTCTCAAGAAGCTGTACCGGCGTCAGCCGGTCATTGTCCCAACCCTAAAGGCAAGAATGGAACTGTTTGTCTATCGAGTCGCTCCCCGGCTGGGGGAGCGAATCATGCTAAGAATGACGCAAG
The DNA here is from genome assembly GCA_964478055.1 of uncultured Spirochaetaceae bacterium. Taxonomy (GTDB): domain Bacteria; phylum Spirochaetota; class Spirochaetia; order DSM-27196; family Alkalispirochaetaceae; genus CAYZHV01. The sequence goes on from CAYZHV010000081.1 coordinate 6,397, forward strand.
GAGTAACCCGTGCCGGAAAAATCCATACTCAATAAGTGTTACGCCTTTAAAGACGCCGAGAAGGCGAGGCAGGAAGGATGGTATCCTTACTTCCGTCCCGTTTCTACAACCCACGGAACCCGGGTCTGGATCGACGGCCAGGAGTACATCATGGCCGGTAGCAACAACTATCTCGGCCTCGCCTATGATCCGCGCCTCAGGGAGGCGTCAAAAAAGGCGATAGACGATCACGGGACGAGCTGCTCCGGCTCCCGTTTCATGAACGGAACCCTTTCCTTGCATGAGGAGCTCGAGCGCAAGCTTGCGGACTTCGTGGGGCAGGAGTGGGCGCTCTGTTTTACCACCGGCTATCAGACCAATCTCGGCGCGATCTCGGCGCTTTTAGAGCGTAGGGCGCATATCATAAGCGACAAGTACAATCACGCCTCTATCATGGATGGCATTTTTCTCTCCGACGGCTTTCATCGAGATGTGAACATCCACCGATACAAGCATGCGGACATGGCGGACCTGGAGAAGATCCTTTCCCGAATACCGGAAGAAGAGCCGAAGCTGATCGTTACCGACGGAGTCTTTTCCATGGAAGGGGACATAGCCAAGTACCCCAAGATCGCCGAGCTCGGGGAGAAGTACGGTGCCCCGGTCTATCTCGACGAGGCTCACGCCATTGGCGTTGTGGGCTCCACCGGTCGAGGCACCCCGGAGCATTGGAGAGACCAGGGCGTGGATATCGGACCCCCGGATGTGACGATGTGTACCTTCTCAAAATCCTTTGGCTCCATCGGCGGCTTTGTGGCCGGGGAGAAGGAGGTGATGGACTACGTTCAGCACCACGCCCGCTCCCTCATCTTCTCCGCGAGTATGGCGCCGCCGCAGGTTGCGGCAGTTCTCGAGGCGGTGCGAATCATAGAAGAGGAGCCCTGGCGGGCCACGCGGATGAGAGAGATTACCAACAAGATGATAAACGGCTTTCGGGACCTCGGCTTTAACGTTGGTGTAACCGAAACGCCGATCATTCCCCTCATTATTGGTGATGACACGAAGACCTTCGCCTTCTGGAAGGCGATGTTCGACATGGGCGTGTACACCAACCCGGTTATCTCCCCGGCGGTACCCCCGAATCGCGCGCTGATCCGTACCTCTTTTATGGCGATTCACACCGACGAGGACCTCGATCGGGTGCTCGAAATTGCCGGAGAGGCGGGCCGAAAGACCGGGGTGATCGGCGGTGAGGGAGAGCGCGATAGCGAGTGTCTTGGCGCCGGTGCAGGGGGGTGAAGCTCCGCCGGTGGGGCGAGCGCCGTGCGCGTTAAAGCTCCTCCGGCCGGATCCGTAGAGTCAAGCCGGGAAAACGACCCACCGCCGGTGCGTCCCGGAGGTCGGCGACTGCCGGCAGACCGTACCTCCCGTTTTCTTTCAAGGTGTAGATAAATACCTCAAACGTCTCTGGGTTAATGATCCAGTACTCGCTGATCCCGTGCTTTTCGTAGAGTTTTCGCTTCTCCGACTGATCCTTCATCGCCGTATTAGGAGAGAGTACCTCTGTAACGAAATCGGGTGCGCCACGGACGCCTTCGTCGATCAATTTCTCCGGCGCGCAGACGACAAAGGCGTCCGGTTGTACCACCGTTTCCACCTCGTCGAGGGACTCGTCCCCCTCGGGGAGAAGTACGTCTACCGGCGCGACATATGGGCGGCATGGATTCCCGGCGAAATAGCCGTCCAACTGCGCGGCGATCTGGATAATCAAGGATTGGTGCCTCCGGCGCGGAGCGGGACTCATGTCGAAGGCCAAACCGTCGATCAGTTCCCATCGCTCTTCGGCGGGCCAACCGCGATACTCTCGGTAGGTGTACCGATCCGGACGCTTGGTGGGACTTGTACCGTGAACGATGTCGCTCATGATTCCATATTATACTCTATGCCGCGCACGCCGGCACACCCTCTAGGACTCTGCGGTGTCTTCTTCTTCGAGCCGCTTCTCCGTCTCCTTCGTAAGCTCTAATCCGAGCTCCTGGAGCTGCGCCGGATCCACCGGTGAAGGGGAGTCGTCCATCGGCGAAATACCGACGGTGTTTTTCGGAAAGGCGATTACCTCTCGAATCGACTCCTCCTCGGCCATGATCATGACCAGGCGGTCGAGCCCCGGCGCGATACCGCCGTGGGGCGGCGGACCGTAGCGGAACGCCTCCAGAAGAAAGCCGAAGCGGCGCTCCGCCTCCTCTCGGGAGAAGCCAACGATGTCGAAAATGCGCTGCTGTATCTCCGGGTCGTGAATCCTGATGGAGCCCGAGGCGAGCTCGTACCCGTTGCAGGTGAGATCGTATAGGTCGCCAAGAACCGCCCCGGGGTCATCTTCCATGCGATCGAGGAAGCGCTCCTGGGGCATGGTGAACATGTGGTGGGACGCCTCCCACCGATTCTCCTCATCGTTCCACTCGAAAAGGGGAAAGTCGATAATCCAGGCGAAGGTGAACCGTTTCGGGTCGGTAAGGCCGAGTTGCTTACCGAGGCGGGAGCGGACCGCCCCGAGGGATGTGCACGCCGTCTTCCACTCGTCCGCCACAAAGAGAAGCAGATCCCCCGCTTTGGCCTCGTACTGCTTGGCGATCTCGCCGGCCTTGTCCGCGAAGAACTTGCTAATGCCGCCTTCCAGGGCGACCGCCCCTTCGGGCCCTTTATCGGCGGCGCCCCCTTCGGCGGGAACGACTTTCATCCAGGCGAGGCCTTTGGCTCCGTAGGTCTTGGCAGCGTCTTCGAGCTCGGTGATCTGTTTTCGTGAGTAGTCGCCGCACCCTTCGGCCACAAGCACCTTCACCGAGCCGTTCTTCTCGAGAACCCCCTTGAAGACCCCGAAATCACTCTCTTCGGCAAAGTGAGCGAAATCGTGCATCTCCATCTCGTACCGGAGGTCCGGCTTATCCGAGCCGTACCGGTTCATCGCTTCGGCGTAAGAGAGGCGTTGAAAGGGCGTCTCGATCTCAACGCTGAGGGCCTGCTTAAAGGTGTGGGCCATCATCCCTTCAACAACCTGGAAGACATCCTCCTTGGAGACAAAGCTCATCTCCATGTCCACCTGGGTGTGCTCGAGCTGCCGGTCCCCACGAGCGTCCTCATCTCGAAAACAGTGGGGCAGCTGAAAGTACCGGTCGAAACCGGAGACCATGAGAATCTGCTTAAAGAGCTGCGGGCTCTGGGGAAGGGCGTAGAACTTGCCGGGATGGAGGCGGGAGGGGACAAGAAAGTCCCGGGCTCCCTCGGGGGTGGACTTTATCATGCTCGGAGTCTCGATCTCGTAGAATCCCTGGCCTACCAGGTACTCCCGGATCGCAAATGCGACGTCGTGGCGGAGCTTGATCTTTCGCTGCATGGAAAAGGTGCGTAGATCCAGATAGCGGTACTTGAGGCGGAGCTCGTCCCGGGCGTCGCTACGCTCGTCCACCATAAAGGGGAGGGTCTCGCAGCGACTGAGAATGATAATCTCCGACGCTGCCACCTCGATCTCGCCGGTTGCCATTTCCGGATTCACCATGGAATCCGGACGCTTCCGGACAGTGCCGATGATCGCGACGCAGTACTCATACTTGAGCTCCGCGGCCTTTTGGGCGAGCTCCCAGGGCGCATCGTCATCCACCACGACCTGGGTGATTCCGTGGCGGTCTCGCAAGTTTATAAAGTGAACGCCTCCGTGGTCTCGGTTGCGGTGGACCCAACCGTTGAGGGTGACCTGCTTGCCCGCGTCTTTGCCGGTAAGCTCGCCACAGGTGGCGGTACGCTTGTACTGTTCCATAGCCGGCACTCTACCACAAAAGGAAAAGCCCCGGCCATAGCTCTACGTACCCGGGCGGTCCGTCTCAGATGATCGCGAGGACTATGTCGCTACAGGTCGTTCAGATCGAGATCGACTTCCGTCGTTTCTCCCGCGGTGACTTCAGCGCCGAGACCGATCGCCGCTGACCGCAGGTATTCCTCGCCGTCATACTCCGCGACCACTACGGTGTAGGCGCCGGCGGGCAGGTAGGGCAGAACGTAATCCGGCCCATCCGGGTTATCGACAATCTCCGCGCTGACCACAGCGTTCGGAAAGCGACTCTCCCCTTCTTCAGGGTCGTCGTCTTCGCCGGAGTTAAATGCGCCTGACCCATAGGCGTAGGCGACGTAGCTGAAAGAGGGATCTTCGTTGCTCACTTCGCCCACGATACTGCCGACCTCATCGTTTACGATCAGTCGCAGAACCGGCTTGAGCAGGTAGCGCGGGCCCGCCTTTACGACCGCCCGACGAAGATCAAAGTCCGCGGTCATTTCGACGATGCCCCCCGGTGCAATGGTGAAAGGCTCCTCCGCCGTCGCTTTGTACCCGGTCTGTCCGCCGCTGGGCACGAAGAGGGGTTCGTCGGTTTCTTCATCAAAGGTGTCGTTATCGCCAAACTCGACCCAGGAGCCCGGCGAGACCGGGGGCCCCTGGTTGCCTCGCTCCTGCACACCGAGCATGAAGCGTATCTGCTCATACTCACCGGCGGGCAGCTCGAGTTCCCCGAGGAGCCGCGAGTTTCCATTGTTAAGTGCCAGGAGGTCGAAGGTTTGGGGTCCATCAAAGCCTTCCATGGAGACCCACTCATCCTCGGCGTTGTTGTAGAGAATGTCCTCCACGGTGATGAAGACACCGTTGACCCCATCGGCCATTAAGGGTGCGTCTGTTATAGAGAGCTCGAGAATACCAGCGTCCCCTGTACTCCCGACGCCCGCACCTGTCATCGTCGTGTCGCAGGCTGAGAGCGCCAGTATCGCCAGGGCGGCGAAGGCGACTACCAGCGTCCACGGCTTCAATATGGTTTCTGAAGGGTGTTTCATGGTTTGGCCTCCCAACTGTTTTTCGAGTATACCGCGGCGGCAGGAGAAAAACCGGCCACAAAACGGCCCCCGTCGCTGGGACGGGGGCCGGGGAGAGAAGCGTTGCCGGCGACGGCTTGGGACTAAGAAGCCGCCGCCAGTATTCTTGTTATGTCAGTCCGGTTTCTAGATACCGCTCACGTCGATATCGACGGAGGTGGTCTCACCGGAGTTCACGGTCACGCCGGTTTCGAGGACGACCGCGTTCTGAAAGGTGCCGTCCGCGGCATACTCTGCCACGACGATGTCATACTCACCGGCGGCCAGGAAGGGCAGTACGTAGTCCGGACCGTCGGCGTCATCTACGATCTCGCCGCTGGTAACGGCGTTGGGAAACCGGGCTTCTCCCTCCGCCGGCTCGCTCGCTTCGGAGGAGTCGTAGCTTCCTGCCTCGTAGGCGTAGGCGACATAGGTGGCGCCGGTCTCGCTTGAAGCTTCGCCACTGATGCGACCGGCCTGATCCTCTACGATAACGCGAAGCACCGGCTTGAGGAGATAGTTACCAGTAGCTCCCCGCCGTACTACCGCCCGACGAAGGTCGAAGTCCGCGGTTATGGCGACCGAACCGTTTGCCGGAACAGAAAACGGTGCGTCCGCGGTCGCCTTATAGCCTGTCTGGGCACCGCTGGGAACAAAGAGCGGCGTATCTTCGCCGTCGGTGTACTCACCGTCGTTGGTAGAGCCGAGTTCTACCCAGGTTCCGGGATTGCCCGCCGGTTGTCCTTCCTCCGGGGCGCCGAGGATAAATCGGATCTGCTCGTAATTGCCCGCGGGGAGGACGAGCTGTCCCAGGAGCTCGGAGTTTCCGTTCTGTAGAGCGAGGAGGTCGAAGGGCTCGGTTAGCTCTAGGCCCTGCATGGGCACCCAGCCGTCCCCGCTGTTGTACTGCACTTCCTCCACGGTTATATAGACGCCTTGCACATCAGCGGCCATGAGGGGTGCGTCGGTCATGGAGAGCTCCATGATACCGGTGTCGCTTCCACCTGAGGTGTCGCAGCTACCGAGAGCCAAAACTCCCAGAACCGTGAGGAAAACGGTCACTGTCGTAATAATGCCTTTTCGTCTCATACAGTTTTCTCCTTTTCCACGCGCTAGTTCCATCGATAGGTTTCGCGCTTCCGTTGTTCTTTCTCTTCTTTCAGCTGGTCCTCGACCAGGCGAAGAAGATCTCTCTGTTTTAGATATTCGATCCGCTCCCGAAGAAGGCGAGCGGCTTCTTCGGCGGAATGCTGTTCGTTGTTGTCTTTCGATTTCACGCTGTAAACCTCCTTCGATCGAGCCCTTCGGCCCGTCGATGTTGTTGCTCTCTACACGGCCTATACGCGTCTGGGTTGGCGTAGGTTTCAGAAAACGAAGAGGTGAGTATCAACTGAAGAAACTGCCCGATGGTTGAAACCTCAGCTCGGAACTGCGCATATATGACATAAGAGTGGCGCCGGACGAAAAGCTCAACGACGACATACGCGATCTCCAGGCGGTTCGAGCTGTACTCGCAGGGCGGAAGTCCGCTTTTAGAGAGCTCGTACATCGCTATACGAATCAGATCTACTCGCTCTCCTATAGACTCACCGGTTCGCAAGAAGAGGCGGAGGAGTCGGTCCAAGAGGTGTTCGCAAGGGCCTACAAGAAGCTCGACACCTTTGATCCTGAACGTAGATTCTTCACCTGGCTCTATACGATCGCGCTCAACTATCTTCGCTCCAGGGGTCGGTCGAAGAAGTGGCAGCAACGCAAGGAAGAGCTCTCCTTTGATGAGGAGATCGAAGGAGTGATCCCGTCTTCCGGTAGCTACGCGCCGGAGCGAGAAGCGATGCGCAGCGAAGCGTCTCGGCTCATCTATCGCGCCCTAGGAGAGCTCAAGGAAGAGTATCGAAGAGTTTTTGTTCTTCGTCACATGGAGGGCCTGGAGGTGAAAGAGGTTGCCCAGACCCTCCATATCCCTGAGAACACCGTGAAAACCAGGGATCGGCGAGGGAAGGCACAGATGCGGGAGGCCCTGCTTAGGCTGGGCTGGGAGGAAAAGGAGTAATGAAACCTTTTCTGATCAGTAGAGTATATCCAAAATGGAGGGAGACAAATGGACTGCAAAACCTGTAAAGATGAAATCGCCCGTCTCCTGGAGGCTCAGGACAGTCCCAATCCCCCGAAAAAGATCCCGTTGGAGATCACCGCGCACGCTGAGGAGTGCCCGCGGTGCGCGCCTCTGGTGGAAGCAGTCCGGGAGCTGATCACCGGTGAGTTCGAGCCTATTGAGGCTCCCGAAGGACTGGCGGACAAGGTGGCGGACCGGATTCTTGAGGAGGACGCCCCGGAAACGAGAGGGCTGCGGGTCTTCCGTTCCGGTGCGGTTTCGATGTCTCGATGGGCTGTGCAGGCAGCTGCGGCGGTCCTTCTGGTCGTGGCATCCGCGCTTGTTACCACCATGGTGCTAACGTCCCGAGGCGGGCCGGAAGAACCGACCGTTACGGTCCGATTGGAGTTGCGAGCGCCGGAGGCTGAGCGCGTTGCCGTCGTGGGAGACTGGAACGGCTGGGATCCGTCGACGCACCCGATGACGGATGCGGACAACGATGGTATCTGGGAGATAGAGGTAGAGGTCCGAAAGGACCAGGAGTATCAGTACCAGTTTCTCATCAATGGTGAGCGGTGGATCCCCGATCCCGAAGCACCGATGACCGTGGAGGATGGCTTCGGTGGTGAGAACTCGGTACTCAACATTTAGGACGAAGAAGGTAGAGCTATGACTGGATTACGAAACGGCTTGCTGCTGCTGCTCCTGTTCGCCACGTTGACGCTTTCGTCCGGCCTGGCCCAGGACGGTGATGCGACGTCGAGAATCCGGGCCCAGGAGAGGCTTCGGGAAGTCTTGGCGGAGGCAGGCATCGACGCCGAACGGGTGGAGGCGACAATCCGGGCGATGGAAGAGGCCGGCTGGGCAGGAATCAACCCGGAAGGGGTGGAGTCGATCCTTCCTGCTCTTGGATACGCAGAGCGCGAGGGTGTGTTGCCGGAGGAACCCGAAAGATTCGGAGAATATGCCCGAAGCTTGGCACGGAACGGGTCGGACCTGACCCGCCTCGGCTTTACATCCCGGGAGGCCGCGCGTACCCTTTCCTCGGAGGTCCGCAGAGAGCGCGCGCCTGGCGAAGCAGGCCAGGGATCTCAGAGAGACTCCGCTGCGGGGGAGGCTCTCCGTCGGGCTCAAAGCGAGA
>CAYZHV010000082.1:0-14386 GCA_964478055.1 uncultured Spirochaetaceae bacterium
GGCGCCGGAGAGCTTCAGATACAGCTTATTTGGGAGGAGAATTCCACCGACCTGGATCTCTATGTTTTTGAACCGGGCGACACCGTCATATACTACGCTAACCCCTCAGGGACTGGTACCGGCGGCGCCCTGGACGTGGATGATAGAAACGGGGGCGGCCCGGAAAACATCTTCTACGAGACCCTGCCTCCCGATGGCACTTACTCCGTGGAAGTCGATTTCTTTACTGGACCCGTGGGCTACAGCTTCGCCTATCCGACGGAGTTTACCGTAATAATCTCCGGGGGAGGCGAACGCGAGGACTTTACGGACAACTTCGAGGATATTCCCGAACACACCGAACGAATAGAAGTCGCTACGGTTACGGTGAGCGGCGGGAGCGTCACAATCCAGTGAGTTGACACAGCAGTACGTTCGGAGAAAACAGAAAGGGCCGCCCCGCGTTAGCGGGACGGCCCTTCTTTCATTCATTCAGAAACAGAGTGTTCCCGGCCGGCGGTGTGGCCGGAACTGCTACTTCTTAATTGAGTAAAACGCCTTCTTGCCGGGATAGTCGGCGGTCGTCTCGAGGAGATCCTCGATTCGCATGAGCTGGTTGTACTTGGCCAGTCGATCGCTGCGGGACATGCTTCCGGTCTTGATCTGTCCGGTCTCGAGGGCAACGACGAGGTCCGCGATAAAGGCGTCCTCGGTCTCACCGGAGCGGTGGCTAACGATCGCGGTGTAGCCGGCGCGCTTGGCCATCTCGACGGCCTCAAAGGTCTCGGTGAGGGTGCCGATCTGGTTTACCTTTACCAGGATCGAGTTGGCAACGCCCATCTCGATGCCCTTGGCGAGGAACTTGGTGTTGGTCACAAAGAGGTCGTCCCCGACGAGCTGCACCTTGTCACCGATTTTGTCGGTAAGGAGCTTCCAGCCGTCCCAGTCGTTCTCGGCCATGCCGTCTTCCAGGGAGATAATCGGGTACTTACCGGCCCAGTCCGCCCAGTAGGAGGCCATCTCCTCGGAGGAGAGCTCCCGGCCGTCGCTCTTCTTGAAGACGTACTTGCCCTTGTCGCTGTCGTAGAACTCGCTGGAGGCGGGATCCAGGGCAATCATGATCTCATCCCCGGCCTTGTAGCCCGCGGCGTCGATCGCCTGGAGGATAACGTCAATCGCCTCCTCGTTGCTCTTGAGGTTCGGGGCGAATCCGCCCTCGTCACCGACGGCGGTGGAGTATCCCTTCTTCTTGAGGATGCTCTTGAGGTTGTGGAAAACCTCGGCTGTCATTCGTACGGCGGAGCGAATGGAATCGGCGCCAACGGGCATGACCATGAACTCCTGAAAGTCAACGTTGTTGTCCGCGTGGGATCCGCCGTTGATGATATTGGCCATCGGAACGGGGAGGGTATTGGCGTGGTAGGCGCCGAGATACTTAAAGAGCGGTAGACCGAGGGAATCAGCGGCGGCGCGAGCAACAGCCATGGAAACGCCGAGAATGGCGTTGGCCCCGAGCTTGCTCTTGTTGTCGGTGCCGTCGAGCTCGATCATGGTGCGGTCGACCTCAACCTGGTCCAGAGCGTCCAAGCCCTCGACCTCCGCGGCGATCTTATCGTTTACGTTCTCTACAGCCTTGAGGACGCCCTTGCCCATAAAGCGGCTCTTGTCGCCGTCCCGGAGCTCAACGGCTTCGTTCTCGCCGGTGGAGGCTCCGGAGGGCACCGCCGCGCGGCCCATGGCGCCGTCCTCGAGATAGACTTCTACTTCAACAGTGGGATTTCCGCGAGAATCGAGGATCTCCCGTGCCTCAACGGTATCAATGTAACTCATTATCGACTCCTGTCTGGATTGGTGGTCTCTAGACTATGAAAACTATGCTTTCTTGTGTCAAGAAGAGTAAGCCCGTACAATGAGCCCATGCTTTATAGCCGGCTCTTCCCGAAAACCTTGCGGGAGGTACCGAAAGAAATACAGTCCGCCAGCTACCGTCTCCTTCTCAAGGCGGGCTACATTCGAAATCTCGGCCAGGGGCTCTTTTCTTTTCTTCCTCTGGGTCGAAAGGTTGTGCGCCACCTCAAACGGATTATCCACCAGGAGATGATGGCCCTGGACGGCCAGGAGGTCATGGTCCCGGTAGTAAATCCTTTCGAGCTCTGGCATCGAAGCGGCCGGGACGAGCTCGTCGCGGCAAGTCTGGTGCGCTTTACCGATCGCGCGGGCCGGGAGATGGTCCTTGCGCCTACCCACGAGGAGGCGCTGGTGGAGCTCGTGCGAATGGGTTTGAACTCCTACCGAGACCTGCCGGCATTCTTTTATCAGTTTCAGACGAAGTTCCGGGATGAGGAGAAGACGCGCTGCGGCCTGGTGCGGACCCGGGAGTTCATTATGAAGGACGGCTACTCCTTTCACCGTTCCTTCGCGGAGCTCAATAACTTCTTTCCCCGAATCTTTGCCGCCTACGAGCGCGTCTTCGAGCGCTGTGGACTCGAGGTGATCGCCGCGGAGGCGGGGGTCGGTTACATGGGAGGCGACAAGTCCTACGAGTTTCTCATGCCCTCCGAGTGCGGTGACGACCTGCTTATCCGGTGTCCCAACTGCGGCTATAGCGCCAACGCAGACGTCGCCGTGGGGACCAAGGAGATTCCCCGAGAGGTCCCTAAGCCCGTGGAGGAGGTGCACACTCCCGGGGCCACCAACATGCGCCGCCTCTCAAAGGCTCTTGGCCTCCCGACGTCAAAGCTCGCCAAGGCGATGCTCTTTCGGACCGGCGAGGGGTACGCCATGCTCATCGTCCGGGGGGATTACGAGATCTCCCTGGAGAAGGCGAGCCGCGTTTTGGATACCCAGGTGCACCGCCTCGCCTATCGCGGAGAGGTGGAGGCCCTCGGTTTTCCCATGGGCTATCTCTCGCCCCTGGATCTCGCCTCCGTCTCCGAAGCCGCCGCAAAAATAGTCGTCGTGGCGGACACGGCGATTGCGGACACGCCGAACCTGGTCTTCGGCTCCAACAAGCAGGAGTATCACTACCTCAACGTCAACTTCGGAAGGGACTTCGACTCGGAGCAGGTGGCGGATATCGCCATGGTCGGCGAGGGGGCTCGCTGCGTCTACTGCGACACTGAGCTGGAGCGCCACCGGTCGATCGAGCTCGGCAACATCTTTCGCCTCGGTGACTTCTACAGCCGCCGCATGGACCTCTACTTTCGCACCGAGAGCGGAAAGCTGGTCTATCCCTTTATGGGCTCCTACGGCATTGGCATCGGCCGCCTCCTTGCGGCGGTGGCGGAGAAGTACCACGACGAGAAAGGGCTCAAGTGGCCCGTAAAGCTTGCACCCTTTCGGGTCTTTCTCATGTCCATCGGCAAGAGTGTCAAAGTACAGCAGCTGACCGAAAAGATTCACGAAGAGCTCGGGGAACAGTGCCTCTACGACGACCGGCATGACTCCATAAGCAAGAAGTTCAAGGATGGGGACCTCCTTGGTATTCCTTATCGTGTTGTCGTATCCGCCCGGAGCGTTATCAACGGCGAGGTGGAAGTGACTCACCGCGCCACCGGCGAAAACGTCGCGGTGGCGGTGGAGGAGCTTTCGGAATACTTCAGGTGTCTTTTCGAGGAGTGCTAAAGTGTTTGACCTCACCGAAGAGATAGTCAGCCAGATCATTTTCAGCATGGAGAATCAGAACCGCGCCTTTCTCGTTCGCCTGCGGGACGGGCTCGTGATCCCCGCGGAACGGAAAGGTGAAGAGTCGGGAGCGACCCCCTCGGACCGATACGAGGAGCCGCCTGCCTGGCGGAGCAGTGACGGCTATCAAATGATGGAGCGATTCGTGGTAACGATCCGTAATCCTCTGGTCCGGGAGCAGCTCCGGACGATCCTCGCCTCCGGGCGGGGAGTCTTTCGGCAGTTCAAGGACATCCTGCAGGAGTGGCCGGAGATCCAGCGCCGCTGGTTCAGCTTCAAGCGGCTGGAAATGCGCAGCCGGATCGTAACCTGGTACAACGCCCTCCGGGACCGGGAAGGGCTGCCCCGAATCCCCGTGGAGCTCGCCACGGAAGAAACCGATGAGCTCGTGCAGTCGGACTTCTCGATCCGTCGCCTGTCGGAGACGCCCGTGGAGCTCCTCGCACGGGTTGACCGGGAGGCGTTCTTCGAGGCTTACGCCGATGTGGATGACGGGGTGGTGGAGTATATCTACTCCCGGCGTCGGGCGGCGACGCCCCCCTTTGATGCGGAAGGCAGCGTGCTATTCGGTGCCTTCGCCGTGGATGAAGAGCTCGCGGGGCTACTCTGGGCGACGAGCAGGACTCTCGAGGACGGGACGATCCTCGAGCAGATCGAGCAGATCTACGTCTTCCCGGCGTACCGCGGCCTCGGCATCGCCGAGACGCTGACGAACTACTATCTCACTGATGCGGACCACCGAGGCGTCAAGGTTGTTCTTCTGGAAGGACCCTATCTCTCGGATCCGGTGGGGCGCATCCTCGAGCAGGCCGGAGCACGGCGGCTCTACGTGGGATCGATGTTCGAGCCCGGGGCGACAGGATTCTCATCCGGAGACGGTGACGGGTCTGAGCCGCCAGCCGACGAGACTGACGAGTATCCACCGGACAGCTATCTCTGAAGCCTCCTGAGTCCTGGAGGCTACTTGTCCAGGGCTGTTAGGCAGCGCTTTCGCTCTTCTTCGGCTTCCTCGTGGAGCTCGTCGAGGCGTTCCATCACCCGGGAGACAACTCGTTGCTTTGCCTCCGGGCCCGAGGCGTGCTCGTCAAAGCCCGCGTCGCGGCGTGTCTTTTCCCGGAACCGCCGGCAGTCGATTATCTCGCCCATGGTATAGACGATCACATCCTGTTTCGGAACGTCCGCCTCCATGTTGCCCGTTGGGTCTACCTGCAGGACGTTTCCCGCGATGCCGATCAGGAGCATGTGATCGAAGCTCTTGATATAAGAGTCGATCTCCGGAAGCCCCTGCTTGCTCTCCGGAACCCCCGGGCGATACCTGGTACCCGCGGGGAAGACGAGGATCGGATGTCCTGCGTGCTTGGCCCGGATCATTTCCCGGAGAGCAGATCGGTTGATCGCGCGGCTCATCTTTCGCTCTTCTTCGAACTCCTCCGTTCCTTCGATCTTCTGCAGGTCCCGGGAGGGATAGATTACAATCCTCGTATACGCCTCGGTAAAGGCGAGGACGAAACGACTCTCGGCGTTGAGCTTTCTCCCGGCCATCGGAATGATCGAGTTAACTACCTTGTCACCCTCCTCGCCGAAATCGTGGGCGAGGTAGAAGAGATTCGGGATGTCAAAATTGCTGTAGTGCTCACTCAAGATGAGGCAGGATTCCCCCTGTTGAGAGCGGTCGTAGAGCTCCTTCAACCGGTCGAAGTGTAGAATTTTGCTTCCCGGAAGGAGGAGGGCTTCGAGGATCTTTTCGATGATTGGTCTATTCTTGAGGTTTGCGGGCTGAAAGACGGCGTTCGGATCCACGTCCTGCCGTTCTCGGGAGTTACGAACCAGCTGCTCACCATACTTCTGCATGAATTCCGTAATTGCTTTCTTATCCATCGGTTATTCCATCGGTTAGTTTCCCGTAGTGTCGAACACGATACGCCCCTATCTAGAGTCTGTCAACGAAATAGGGGTCCAATCAACTTGCGAGACTACCGAAAATCAGATACGCTACATCCAATATGCCAAAACCTCATCTTTCCATAAGGAGGAACTGATGAAACGAGCACTTATTGCGTTCGTAATGGTACTCTTTGCACTGGGTACCGTATGGGCCGGTGGTCAAGGCGAAGCGGCTGGAGCCGCTGCCGAAGGCGCCGAGTTCATTATTGCAAATGGTACGGAGCCTGCTTCGATGGACCCGCACCTGATTACCGGTGTTCCCGAGCACCGCATTTACCAGGGGCTCTTCGAAGGACTGGTTCGACCTGATCCCGAGACCACAGAAGCTCTGCCCGGTATCGCCGAGAGCTGGGAAATCAGCGAAGACAACACCACCTACACCTTCACGATTCGTGAGGACGCGGTGTGGAGTGACGGTACTCCGATCACCGCTGAGACCGTAAGGGACAGCTGGCTCCGGATCCTCAATCCCGAGACCGCCGCTCCCTACGCCTGGTTCCCGAGCATGTTTATCAAGGGTGCCAGTGAGTACAACGCCGGCGAGGCCCCTGCGAGCAGCGTGGCTGTCGAGGCCGTTGACGAGCGAACCTTCCGTTTCGAGACCGTTGGCCCTCTCCCCTACACGTTGGACGCACTCTCCCACTACTCCTTTGGTGTGGTGCCCCTGCACGTGATCGAGGAGCACGGCGACCAGTGGACTCTTCCTGAGAACTTTGTCAGCAATGGTCCTTTTGTCCTCGAAGACTGGAGCCCGCAGGAACAGCTGTCCATCGTTCCTAACGAGAACTACTGGGGCTACCCTGAGCGACCTAGCCTGAGCCGGGTTGTCTATATTCCCGTTGACGACAACAACACCATGTACAACATGTACATCAACGGTGAGGTTGACTGGAGCACCGAGGTTCCCCAGGGCCAGATAGACCAGGCCAAGCTTCGGGATGACTATCACGCCACTCCCCAGCTCGGAACCTACTACTACGTCTTTCAGACTGAGGTAGGCCCTCTCCAGGACGCCCGAGTACGCCAGGCTCTTTCCATGGCAATCGACCGGCAGGAGCTGATCGATACCGTCGCCCGGGGTGGTCAGATCCCCGCGATGGCTATGGTACCCGAGATGCCCAACTATCCCGGCATCGACGGCGTGGAAGAGAACGTGAGCCGGGCCCAGGAGCTTCTTGCCGACGCGGGTTATCCTGACGGCGAGGGCTTCCCTGAGATGACCATTCTCTACAACACCAGCGAGAACCACCAGGCTATAGCTGAGTACATTCAGCAGGCGTGGCTCGACAATCTCGGCGTAAACGTCAACCTGACCAACCAGGAGTGGGGCACCTACCTCGCGAACCGACGGCAGGGACAGTTCGAGATCGCCCGGGCAGGGTGGATCGGAGACTATCAGGACCCGAACACCTTCCTCGACATGTTTGTTACCGGCGGCGCCATGAACGGCGGTAAGTACAGCAACTCAGAGTACGACCAGCTCATCTCCCAGGCGGCTCAGATGCCCGCCGGTGAGGAGCGCATGGAGACTCTGGCAGAGGCAGAGCGGATCCTCATCGAAGAGGACACTGCGGTCATGCCGATCTACTACTACACCTCCACGCAGATGATCGATCTCAGCAAGTGGGATGGGTGGTACGAGAACCTCATGGACCAGCATCCTGTCGGACACGTTCGAGCCAACTAAGCATCGGCGTTACGATCGGATAGATCTCATGATCATCGGGCCGCGTCCTTCGGGATGCGGCCCTTTTTCATACTATCTTGTCCCCTTGCCTACCGGCGAGTTGCCGGCTATACTACCGGCCTACTTGTTCTGCTATCCCAGCGAAAAGCTTACCAATAGTGATGAGGAAACGATGACACGCTATATCATTAGGCGATTTCTCGGACTCTTTCCGACGCTATTCGTGATCATAACGATAAGTTTCTTTATGATTCGAGTCGCGCCGGGAGGACCTTTTGCACAGGAAAAGGAGCTCCCTCAGCAAATCCGAGAGAACATCGAAGCGAAATACAATATGGATAAGCCTCTGGTAGTCCAGTACGGCATGTACCTCTACGACATTGTATTCAAATTCGACCTGGGTCCCTCCTTCCGATATCAGGATAGGGACGTCAACTTCTACATCTTCAATAGCCTGCCCAACTCCCTTTTCTTGGGCGTTGTGGCTTTGAGTATCGCACTCATTCTGGGCATAAGCGCTGGCCTAACGTCGGCGGTGAAACAAAACACTATCGTAGACTACGCTTCCATGTCGGTGGCGGTGATAGGGATATCCGTCCCCCTCTTCGTGATCGGGCCGGTGCTTATGTACTTTCTTGCGTTGCAGTGGGGCTTACTACCCACCTCCGGCTGGATAGGCGGACGCGCGGGGTTCAAGCCCCTTGTCATGCCCGCGGTTACTCTCGCCTTTCCCTACTTCGCCTATATTGCTCGACTGACCCGGGCAAGTGTCATCGAGGTTCTCAGAAGCGATTACGTCCGTACCGCCCGGGCCAAGGGGATGCGGCAGTCGGTGATCCTCTTCAAGCATGTGTTGAAGGGGGCTCTCCTTCCGGTTGTAAGCTACCTCGGTCCCGCCTTTGCTGGTGTGGTCACCGGCTCAGTAGTTGTGGAGCAGATCTTTAGAATCCCCGGTCTGGGAAGGTTTTTCGTTCAGTCCGCCTTTAACCGTGACTACACCCTGATTATGGGTACGGTTATCGTCTTCTCGACGATCCTGGTCATCATGAATTTTCTGGTGGACATCCTCTACGGCCTTCTCGATCCTCGGGTCACGTACAAATAGGGAGCCACAGCTGTGAGTAACAGAAGCATAGACCTTGAGAATCAGGATCTCGGAAACCGGGATCCCGCTCTGGAAGAACAGAAGCAAGAAAACGCCCCGAATGAACCGGGGGTCGATCCGAAAGGGGCGCCGGTAAACGAGTTCGAGCAGGAAGTGGAGGGCGTAAGCCTTACCAAGGACGCCTGGCGCCGGCTCAAGAAAAACAAAATGGCGATGTTCGGTCTGGTGGCGGTCATTATCTACGCCTTCATCTCCCTGGCCGCGCCGATCCTTCCCATCTACTCCTACCGCGTACAGGTTCCGGCGCATCGCGACCTACCCCCCTCTCTCACCAAGAGCGCCGGGGAGCTCTGGTACGAGCGTGAGCGCAACTACATGTTGCAGCTCAACGAGGCCCAGGACGTAGAGGGAGGTCTCACCCAGCAGCAGCAGGAAGCGCTCGCCCAGATACAGGAGCGAATCGAGACCGACACCATGGTGGTGGATGGCGAGCAGATCATGACCCACCAGCGCCACTATCTTCTCGGGACGGACAACCTGGGGCGGGATATGCTGGCTCGGATCATATACGGCGGGCAGGTTTCTATCGCCATCGGCCTGGTTGGTACCACCGTTTCGGTGTTGATCGGGATACTCCTCGGCTCGCTAGCGGGCTACGTTGGTGGCAAGACCGACTACATGATAATGCGGGTCGTCGACGTCATGTACGGCCTCCCCTACATGCTTATCGTCATTATCCTCATGGCGATCTTTCGCTCGAATATATTCAACCTTTTCGTGGCGCTTTCTCTGGTGAGCTGGCTCACCGTGGCCCGGGTGGTCCGGGGACAGATAATTAGCCTCAAGAACTCCGAGTTCGTCGAAGCTGCCCGAAGTATGGGCGCCGGAACCTGGAGGATTATCTTTCGCCATCTGGTTCCGAACACCCTGGGGGTCATTATCGTCTTTTCGACCCTGCGGGTGCCGCAGTTCATAATGCAGGAGGCGTTTCTCTCCTTCCTGGGACTCGGTATTTCCGCACCCTACGCCTCCTGGGGCTCCCTTGTTGGTGACGCCGTGGACGCGATGAGCGCCTCCCCCTGGCGGCTCTTTTTCCCGGCTCTGGCGATGACGATCTTCCTCTTCGCTATGAACTTCCTCGGTGACGGCCTGCGGGACGCCTTTGACCCGCATAGCAAGAACCGGCAGTAGACCGGAGCAATAGACACGATGATTGATAAGAACGAAACAATTCTGAGCGTCCGTAACTTGCAGACGCATTTCAAGACGGACGACGGCATAGTAAAAGCGGTAGACGGCGTATCCTTCGATGTACGAAAGGGTGAGACCCTCGGCATTGTCGGAGAGTCCGGTTCGGGTAAGTCCGTGACAAACCTCTCCATTATGCGCCTGATTCCTTCTCCTCCGGGCAAGATCGCCGGGGGCGAGGTATGGTTCGAGGGAGAGGATCTGTTAAAGTTGCCGGAACAGAAGCTGCGGCAGGTCCGGGGCAACAAGATCTCCATGATCTTTCAGGACCCAATGACCTCCCTCAACCCCTTCTTGAAGGTCTCTACCCAGCTCATCGAGACGATTCAGCTACACCAGGGGCTCGGCAAGAAAGCCGCCCGGGAGCAGGCGGTAGAGTTTCTCAACATGGTCGGAATCCCCGGAGCCAAGAAGCGGGTAGACAACTATCCGCACCAGTTCTCCGGCGGTATGCGGCAGCGAGTCATGATCGCCATGGCTCTCTCCTGCAACCCGAAGCTCCTTATCGCCGACGAGCCGACCACCGCCCTGGACGTGACCATCCAGGCGCAGATCCTCGAGATCCTGCAACGTCTCGCCGACGAGCTCGGTACGGCGGTTATTATGATCACCCACGACCTCGGCGTCGTTGCGGGCATGTGCGACACGGTCAACGTCATGTACGCCGGCAAGATCGTGGAAAAGGGGAGCGCCAAGGAGCTCTTCAAGGATCCCAAGCACCCATATACAAAGGGGCTTATTGAGTCAGTACCGCGGCTCGACCAGAAGCAGCAGGACAAGCTTTTCTCCATTAAGGGGCAACCGCCGAACCTTATCGGGCTTCCGGACTGCTGTCCCTTCTATCCCCGGTGCCCCCATGTTATGGCGGTCTGCAAGAACAAGTACCCCTCCGCGGAGGAGATCGGCGCCGGTCGCTCGGTGAACTGCTGGCTCTACAAGGAAAAGAGTGAAGAGGAGGCCGTGAGTGTCTCAAACGAATAGTAAGAACGCCCAAGAGCGAGAAGAAAATAGATCCCGGGAGGGAGAGGTCCTCCTGGATGTAAAGAATCTCAAGGTCCACTTCCCGATTGAGGAAGGTTTCATTTTCAAGCGGCAGGTTGGAAAGATCCGCGCCGTTGACGGTGTGGACTTCTTTATTCGCAAGGGCGAAACCCTCGGCCTCGTGGGGGAGTCCGGGTGCGGTAAATCGACCACGGCCCGGGCCGTCGCGCAGCTCTACGACGCAACCGACGGTAGCATCGTCCTCAACGGCAAGGACCTGACCAAGCTCTCCGACGAAGATCTCCTCAAGGCGCGGCGAGACGTGCAGATGGTCTTTCAGGACCCCTACGCTTCTCTCAACCCGCGGATGACCGTCAAGGACATTGTGGCCGAGCCCATGGAGATCTTTGTAAACCGGGGCCTCCTGAAGATCGGCAAGAAGGAGATCGAGAAGCGGGTCGAGGAGCTCATGGAGCGTGTTGGGCTGTCGAAGCACTTCAAGAACCGATATCCCCACGAGTTCTCCGGGGGGCAGCGGCAGCGTATCGGCATTGCCCGAGCCCTTGCCCTCAATCCGGATCTGATTCTCGCGGACGAGCCGGTGAGCGCCCTGGACGTTTCCATTCAGTCCCAGATACTCAACCTGCTCCGGGACCTGCAGCGGGAGTTCAACCTTACCTATCTCTTTATCGCCCACGACCTGGCGGTGATCAAATACATCAGCGATCGGGTGGCGGTTATGTACCTCGGCAAGATCGTGGAGGTCTCCAAGTCGGAGCGGCTCTACGACGAGCCCCTGCACCCGTACACCCAGGCGCTCCTCTCGGCGATTCCGATTCCCGATCCCGAGGTCGAGGAGCACCGAAAGCGGATTATCCTCAAAGGGGACGTCCCCTCGCCCGATCAGGAGCGCACCGGCTGCTACTTTTACGACCGCTGCCCAAAGCGGATGGACAAGTGCATGAGTCGCGTTCCCGAGCTCTTGGAGGTAAAGCCCGACCACTACGCGGCGTGCTATCTCTACTTTGAGCCGGAGGAGATGGACGACTGGGTTCCACCGTACAAGCGCAATCCCCCCCGGGATGTGACACCGAAGTAGGCGCGTCCGGCCACGGCGGGTCGCGAGGCTCCGGGATCCTCCTGGCCCGAGAGGCGGTCTACTCTTTCCGTATCGGCTTTCCGATAAACCGGGAGAGCTCCTCAGCCCGCTGTCCGAGGTCTCGGCCGCCGCGGACCGGCTGGGTCTCGATATCGAGCTCTTCCCCATCGGTGAGAAAGAGGGAGAGCCGTACGTACCGCCGCTTAAACGGGCGCAGCCGGGGCCCGGAGGTGGCGGCGCTTCGGGCTTCATTCTCTTCACCATTCTGAAAGAGCTTACCTTTGGTAAACTCTTGGACCCCTAACGCCTCGACTTCCGCGAGATCGTAGCTCTCCCTGCGATGAGCAAAGGGGAGGCCGATGCGGTAGGTTACGGTCCCTTCTTCAAGGGAGAAGGTCCATCGCTCGATATAACTCGCCGCGGCGCCCATGAGGAGGATCACCATAAACGGCGCTACCGCGAATCCCTCCCGACTGAGCATGCCGATAAAGAGGCCGCTCGCCGCCACTCCGATTATCACGCGAAAAAGACGAGGGAGCCGCAAGACCATGGTATGAGCGTCGGGCCTGGTGAGCTGGAGGGTCATGTTGAGCATTTAGGTCTCCTGGAGAAAGGCCGGAAGCTCCCGGATGGAGCGAAGCCGCGGTATCTCCGCGGCGTGGCCGTCGTACCGGTCGAGCTCGTCTATCAGCGCTACTTGCCCTCCGAGATCCCGAAACGGTTCGAGGTAGTGGAGCATATCATCGAGATACAGAATCTCCTCCACCGGCCGACCGGAGGCCTCAATGGCCCGCTCATAGGCGGAGCGGTCCGGTTTGCCCTTGAAGTCGGCCGCCCGCAAGTCCAGGACGAAGTCAAAGAGCTCCCGAATGCCGAAGAATCTCAGAACCCGCTCGGCGTGCTCTTTTGGAGAGTTCGTGAGCACCCCTTTCGGAAGATCAATAGCGCTCAGTACCTCCCGAGGCACCGGAGAGTAGGTGAGGTAGTTTTCCACATTCGTCGGATGGATACGCTCGAGAAAAGACTCGATATCGATCTCTTCCCGGGTCGCCTTGAGCCAGCGGAGGGTGGAGCCGTAGCG
The DNA here is from genome assembly GCA_964478055.1 of uncultured Spirochaetaceae bacterium. Taxonomy (GTDB): domain Bacteria; phylum Spirochaetota; class Spirochaetia; order DSM-27196; family Alkalispirochaetaceae; genus CAYZHV01. The sequence continues at coordinate 12,809 of CAYZHV010000082.1, forward strand.
CGCCGTGTTCCGCCGGCGCAGGTCCGTAGCGGCCTCCATGTCCACTCCCAGAAGCTCCGCCACAAAGGCGGACATTCCCTCGTGCATGTACTCAAACATCCCGCTGGATGCGGAGTAGAGCGTGTTGTCCAGATCGAAGAGCAGAAAGGAAACCACGGGAGGAATAGTGAACACCTGGGCCCGGAGCGTCAACCGGCTGACCCGGCTTGGGGAGCTCTTCGGCGTGATACGACTATGGCGGACAGCGCTCCTTCCTGCGGGTGTCAGGGAGAGACGACGATACGAGAGGCTCGCGTGTCGGTCTGGGGATCGAAGCCGTAGTCACTGTTGTTCGGGTCGAGAACCCGGACGCCATCGACCACGAAGTAGTAGTAATGGGAGCCTGGAGGAACCCGGACGGAGCCGATGTACCGACGAGGATTACGTGGGTCGGGCCGGAGGCGGTGCATAAAGGGATCCCAGTTGTTGAAGCTCCCGGCGACGTAGACCGTCCGCCCGGCAAACTCAGCCGTGGGTAGGCGCTCCTGCCGGAGTGTCATCAGAAAAGGATTGAGATCCTCGTCCAGCTCAAGGGCAAACCGAACACGTTCCGCTCCTAGGGAAGGAAAGGTCTCCTCTCCCTGGTATTCCGACGGTATTTCCACCAAGGATGCGGACACCCCCCCGGCAACGCGCCGAGTCCGGGGATTCTCCGGGTCCGTTCCCCAGAGACCATCCACGACGATCCGGTAGAGTAGCTCATCGCGCCCCTCGGGCACCGGCATAACGTAGTAGAAGAGATCCTCCGAGGGATACTCGGAAAGTGAGAGACGCTTAAAGGCGTAGACCTGGGAGAAACGCTCATGGGCAAAGGAAATGCCCACCATCCGGGTCATACGACTCCGCCGTTCTCGCTCACTGGGGCGATAGGTAAAAATTAGGTGACCGTGCATGAACTGCGGCGCCTCGGCCTCCTGCAATCCCCGAATCTCCCGGTAGAGGTGAATGTCATCGAGCTCCGGATCCTCCACACTCTGTCCGAGGAGGAGCATCGGGGCTAAGAGGAGTAGGAGGGCTGGAAGAACGAGTTTGCGACTCACCATTTTTCTGCTACAGTTATCGACTGAGTTGGGCGTCTTCTTGACCACTCTCTCACATACTAGCCCATAGTGACCGAAGATTAATAGGTAGATGCCGCGTATAGAGGACATCGAACAGTTCAACGAAACTCTCGTGCAAACTGGGGACGAGCCGGAGATCCTCGCCGAACGGGGAGAAGATCTCGAGCATGTGCCGCGCCCGGACGAAGGTCTGCCCGGAGACCTGGGCGACCTTCTGGGGGAAGAGGGCCCTTCCGAGGCCGAGGGTGAGGCAGCTGGCGCCGAAGAGGGCGAAGAGGAAGGGGAAGAGCTCCTGAGCCGCCTTTCTGAGGCTCTGGAAGAGGAGGAGGAAGAAGAAGCCCCCGCCGAAGAGGAACCGGAAGCCGAAGAAGGGGAGGAGGAAGACATCTTCGCCGGCCTCGATCTCGGGGACGAGGAGTTCGAGATGCCCGCGGACTTCCCGGAGGAAGAGGGCCCGGACGAGGAGGATTTCGACCTC
>CAYZHV010000083.1:0-7053 GCA_964478055.1 uncultured Spirochaetaceae bacterium
TCGACCGGGTCGTCACCACCGCTGCTCCCCACACCGGTGGGGCAGGCGCTCATCAGGAGTAGCAGGGGCACCGAGAGCAGAATCACGGCAACAGCGGCGGGCCGGAGATGAATGAGATCCCTCATCCTTTTCCCCCTTTTCGTTGATGTAACGGCTACTTTCTTTAGGCGTTCTCGAAGATTATGGATGCCCTTTGAAAAACGCACATTGTACGAAGGTACTAGAAGGGAAGAATCTCTCCCGGCCCGCGCTTTGCACAGCCAGACTACTTTGGTGACCACACCGGATAGCTGTCGACTCCTGGCGACGTGGTAAGCCGGGTCTTGTTGTTTCCATCGGCATCCATGACGTAAATTTCTGATTGGCCGTCTCGTGTCGATTCGAAGGCGATCTTGGAGCCGTCTGGAGACCACTTGGGGAGCGTATCGGTCTCTGGGGACGTGGTCAGGGCTATCTGTGAGCCGCCATCAAGGTCCATCAGGTAGATGTCATAGTTCCCGGCGCTGTCAGACACGTAGGCAATCTTCGATCCGTCAGGGGACCAGGCTGGAAGACGTTCCGTATCGGTTCCCGTTGTTAGCTGTCTCAGGCTGGAGCCGTCTTCTTCCACGTAGTAAATGTCCGAGTCGAAGGCAAATGCGATCTTGGAGCTATCCGGTGACCAAGTAATGTAGTAGTCGTATATACTCCCGCCGAGATCCGTCAGTTCTTGCGGGTTCGTGCCGTCCGGATTCATGGTGAAGACCTGGTTGGTGCCATACCGATCGGACATAAACGCGAGCTGCGAGCCGTCCGGGGACCATATGGGCCAGATCGAGTTGTTGACCTGGTCGGTGATGCGTTGCTGGTTGCCCCCGTTGGAGTCCATGACGTAGATCGCATACGGGCCTTCATGATTGGAGTTATAGGCGAGCCTCAGTCCATCCGGGGACCACTCCAGGTTGTAAAGACCTCCTTCTCCGGCACCGAGGTGCTGCTGGCCGCTTCCATCGGCATTCATCACGTAGAACTCATTCATGCCTGACATGTTCACGGTGAAGGCGATCTTGGCAGCGTCCGGTGACCAGAATTGCCACGCATCATCTCCTTGTGCATAAGTGAGACGTGTCTGGTTACTACCGTTCGCATCCATGGCATGGATCTCCATGTGTCCGCTACGGTCTGAGCGGAATGCAATCCGCCCGAGCGGCGTGGCGACGTTTGTAGCTCCATCCGAGAGATTGCCGGAGCTATCGCAGGCCCTTACGGTGAATGAGTGTTCGATATAGTTGGACAGAGCTTCTGCGACATAGTTCTCGGCGCCCACATCGACGGTCTGGGGGGCGCCTCCACCAGGATCCCAACTAATCTCAACATGATCAAAATCCTGATCCGACGGATCCGTCCACGAGAGCGTCACTCTGTTCGTCCCCGGGACGACTGTAAGGTTGCTCACCGGACCGGGCGGCGTGGTGTCGGAATCATCGGGTTCCCCCGGAACCGAGGAACTACTGTCACTTGCGAAGTCCCGTTTGACTTCCCGGAAGAGATCCTGCGAGGCAGGGCAGCTTCCGAGAATGACGCCCAATGTGATCAGCACAAAGGCAAAGAGTGTAGATGTCCAGAACCGGTTAGAAACAACCGCGCTTTGTCTGTGCTTGACGGGTCTTTTGCCACGGTCACTCATCCTTCCACCTCCCCCCAAACAACAACTCTATCAAACTGGGCCGAGCTCCCGGCGCGGCCCTCACTGGCGCCTCTACTGGGATCGAGGTAGCTAAAGCGCTCGGCCAGTCCTTGATCGAGGCGCGCGAGCACGTCGAAGTGACGCTCCGCTTCGTTGTACTCCTCGAGGAGGTGTGCCACCCGGGCCAGGCCGAGGAGCGCGGTGCTATTGTACGGGTCCGCTTCAACTGCACGTTCGTAGAAGCGGCGCGCTTGGCGGTACTCCTCCTCGAGGAAGGCTATGTTACCCAGGTTAAGCAGCGCCGGGGCGTACTGCTCGGACGACAGCACCCGTTGGAACTGCGTTCGGGCCTCCTCCATCTTGCCATAGCGCGCGTAAAGTACGCCGAGCCGATTACGGGTCCTGGAGTCGTCAGGGCGTGCCGCAAGGCTGTGGAGGAGCTCCTCCTCCTGATCGTGGATCTGGCGATTTACGTAGCGATCGAGCTCTCTTTCAAATAGCGCCGAGACGGCCTGGGCGTCCGGTGTCCTGAGCTCGATGTCGGATACGCTGAAGGCTACCGGCTCGTAGATCGACCACGCCTCTGCTGTCGGGAAGAATCCCGCGCTTCCGGTGCGGGAGTGTTCTCGCCATTGCCTCGCCCCGGTGGCCCAGGCATCCGAAAAGCTCCTATCAACCAAGGTCGTTTCCACCGGCACCCAGACGGTACCGTCCTCCCGGACGATCAGATCTTCGCTGTTGGCGATGGTCCTGCGAGCCTCCTCTGCGGAGAGATCCAGAGAGAAGGCCGCAAAGATGTGCCCCGGGATAGTAATGAAAGCCGTTGAAACGCCCACCGCTTCGAGAAGGGCGGCGTAGGTAGAGGAAAGATCGTCGCAATCTCCAGCCTGGAACTGCAGGGTTTGCCGGGGAAACTGCACGTAGTCCACCCCTGCCTCGTTTCGGGAGAGCTCGGAGTACGCGGAGGATGGGTCGACCACATAGGCTAGATGAAGCTCCTGCATGGCGGCGAACTCAACCATTGCGAGTTGTAGCGAGCTGCTGACCGCCTCCACGGCGGTTCGTCGACTGAGGGCGGCCATGTTCTTAGCGAGGCGCTGGATCTCCTCGTCCTTCGCGGTAACGAAGGCCGCTACCTTTCGGTCGTCGTCCCAGCGCAGTGCGTTGCGGTCATAGGTTTCGAGGGTTAGGGTCTCGGAGGTCTCGCGCTCAGTAACGCCGGCCCGATAGGCGAGGGTGACTTCCGCCGCAACCTTGGTCCCTTCGGTGATGGAGAGCACCTGATCATTGAAGAGCGCATAGAGGTCAATCTCCTGCCACTGACCGGGATCGAGCTGATCGAAGGAGGCGCATACCTTCGGCTTATCCATGTACCGTTCAACGTGGACTTCAACCTCCACGTCTTTGAGTACGTCTTCGGTCCCATTGACCAGAACGGCGCTACCGATGGGGTTGGTGTCGTAGTATTTGAAGAGCACAGGGAAAACCCGGGTGAGCTCAATCTCTTCGATCCGGACTCCGCCTTCGGTCTCCCCGATGACCGGCCGATCTGCGGGGAGCGTCTCCGGCCGCCCCCGATCAGGAGCGGTCTGAGTGCGCTCCCGGGAACCGGTGGGCCTTCCAAGGGAGAAGCGCGTACCGAGAAACACCTGTACGCCGTCGTAGAGGTCGATGTAGCCGGTATAGGCGGCCCCTGCAGATAGGGAGAGGCTTCTGCCGATGCTGAAGGCCGCGCCGCAGCCCAGGCGAGTGACTATTCCGTGCCCCTCGTAGGAGCGGGAGCCCCGGAGCATCCCGTAGTAGCCACCCCCTTCACCAAAGCCGAAGAGGGAGAAGCGATCGCCCAAGAGTAGGGTAGCCTGGACTCCCGCTGTGCCGCGGATCAGAGATAAGTTGGATTGGGAGGCAAGAGGCACGAAGGAGTAGCCAAGTTCCGCAAGGGCCGCAAGGCGTGCTCGGGATCCGAGATTGGCTACGCCGAAATCCGCCGAAAGAAGTCCCCCGGCGCCGGGGTCGTAATACTTGTCTCGGGAGCCGATCGGAAGGCCTCCCTCCGTTGCGACAAGCAAACCCACAGGGGTGGCTTCCTGCCCCATGACAGTTGCGGCTATGAGCAGAAGCACAACCGCGACAAATTTGCGCGCTTTCATCGCATCCTCCCAGCCGGACACCAGGGCGTGCCTCGGTCAATCGCAGGCACAGGCCGCGAGTGCCCCGTATGATGTGTACGCCTAGTCTATGGCCTGCGGGACTGCCGAACATCGGGGAAGATATGCGTAGTTTTTGGGCGGAGGCATTTCCTACGGTTGGTGGTTCGAGCCCAACTAGGTGGTGGACGTGGGAGCGATGTCGAAACCTACACATATCGTGTGGCGACCTACAGGTAACGTGTAGCCTCTCAGAGGCCCCTTGCGCAGGGTCGCCCTGGTTGCGAGCACGGGAGATCCTGGCGCTCGAAGAGACACAGTTCTTACTTCCTCTCTTGTATAGACTTGCGGGTGGATTATGTCGTGTCCGTGATTTGGGGCACCCGAAGCAAAGCTGGCACGGAAACTGCATTTTGCTCGCCAAGTCCTAAGACTGCGCCAAAGCGGTAGCTGAGCGCGGTGGTTTCCTAAAGGGGGGTCTGTACATGGGAAAGAACAGCTGCGGTAGAAACACTCGTCGGTCAAGGTGGCATCGCTCTTTACTGCTTCTCATGGCGGCTACGGTCGTTGTCCTTTCAGGCTGTGCAGCCCCGGAAGAGGAAGAGTCCGGCCCGCCCAATCCGAACTCGGCGGATGTTTCCGTATACACCGACTACTGGGGCTCGATCGCCGAAGGGATTGAGAGGGCAGTTGTCGGTAACGGCTGGGAGGCCAACGAGGCTGCGCGGCAATCAGTGGCAACGGCACTCAGCGACACCGCAACCTACTTCGGCGACTGGGCCGCGGATGGATGGGTTGACGATGGTGACACGCGGGTCTACGAGACCCTAAGCCCGGAGCGCAGACGGTGGAGAATCGAGGCTGGCTCCGGAGGTGGCATGTACTTCGGACGGCTTGACGTGGACTACAATGGAGATGGGAGCTTTGACGACGAGTCGGACTACGGGAATAGTGGCGACCATGTTCTGAACTACCTGTTCTCCGATTTCAATGGTCTTCTTCACCTCAATCATCCGGCGATCGGAGCAAGATTGAGCGTGACCGAGAATGGAACGTCCATTAGCCTTAGCGGAACTACAAGTAGTGGGGGAGAGATTTCCATAGATATATCGGCAGAGAGCAACGGCTCCTCCGGAGCCCTTATAGGAACTCTGGATGGAGTCAATTACTTTGGATACGAGTGGTAGGTGGTAGGTAAGCGACGATAGTGGCGTCCCCCAAGACCACATGCACGCCCCGCCGAAACCGTATACACTGCCGGGATGAGCAACCAATTCGGCTGGGGTGTAATCGGTACAGGCGGCATAGCGGCGCTTCAGGTTAGTGATCTTCTTACCGCGGGACTAAGGGTCTCTGCGGTAGGCTCCCGGCGGGAAGAAACCGCTGCGGCCTTTGGTGAACGCTTCGGCATTCCGAAGGCCCACAGGAGTTATGAGGCTCTCGTGGCGGATCCCGAGGTGGATATAGTCTACGTGGCGACGCCGCACCCAATGCACGTGACCGCGGCTCTCCTGGCGATCGAGGCGGGAAAGCACGTTCTCCTGGAAAAGCCCTTTACCATGAACGCTTCCGAGGCCCGGCGGGTGGCGGAGGCGGCAAAAGCTAAGGGCGTCTTTCTGATGGAGGCGATGTGGACGCGCTTCCTGCCGACCATGACCCGGGTGATGGAGCTGATCAGCGGCGGCGCGATCGGCACGCCCCGGGTGCTTGTTGCAGACCACAATCAGTACATTCCTCGAAAGAAGGCGGTACGCCTACACGAGCCGGAGCTCGGTGGCGGAGCTCTCCTGGACCTGGGCATCTATCCGATCTCTTTGGCAAGCTACCTTTTCGGCGCGCCAGCGAGCGTTACCGCCCGAGCAACCTTTACGGAGCTCGGTGTGGATGAGCTCACGGCGATGATCTTCGAGTATGAGACCGGAGCACAGGCGAGCCTGCACACCGGGTTCCTCGCTCTGGGGCCGAACGTCGCCTCCATTGTCGGACCCGAGGGCAGGATCGATATCGACTCAGTCTGGTACACTCAGACGAGTTTCACCCTTCGGGACCGGGCCGGGGAGATGGTTGAGCGGTATGAGGAGGCGGTCGAAGGCCGGGGCATGCAGTACCAGGCGCAGGAAGTGGAGCGTTGTCTGCGGGAGGGGCTCACCACGAGCCCGACGATGCCCGTGGAGGAGTCCGTGGCAATCATGGAGACCATGGATGAGGTGCGCCGACAAATCGGTCTGACCTACCCCGGACTGGAGTAGGCGGCGCGACTTGTTTCCATCGCATCTTGATTTCGCTAAAAGAATCGGCTAAGAGTCATAGCTAACAGTAGAAAGGCATGACGAGAAAACGTATTACCCAGAAGGATGTGGCCGCTTACGCTGGTGTCTCGACAGGCACGGTCTCCCGGGCGATTAACGATCATCCCTGGGTCAGCGCTGAAGCGAAGGAACAGGTTCGCAAGGCGATCCTGGAACTCGGCTACGTCGCAGACTTCAGCGCGAGATCCCTGGCCAAGGGCCGGACAAACAACGTCATGTTTCTCCTCCTCAACGAAGAGACCATTCTTCCGACCACCTGGAGCTACGAGCTTCCGATCATTCAAGGGGCCCTGGACCACTTCAAAGACGCGGGAATGCATTTGCAGATTCTCATGCATTCCGTGGAGGAGGCGAGAGCCCCCGGCTTTTTCCCGGAGCTCATTTCAAACAGGCCAATCGACGCGATCGTGGTTCTCTCCGCCTGGAGCCTGGAGGAGCATTCGATATCAGAGCTCAGAAGGATCAACGTGCCCCACGTCTTTATCGGTAATGGACCCTATCCGGCCTCACACGAGGGCGGAGCCGGTGAGGGGTGCGTGATCTTCGACAACAGCGGAGTGATAGTGGACGTAGTCGAGCGGCTCTGCGATTTGGGCCACGGTCTTATTGCGTTTATAAAGGGAAGCGCCGGACAGGCGCACGCCGATTTGCGCTACGAAGCGTTTCGGCGGGTTTTGAAGGAAAGGCAACTGCAAATCCCCGAGGACTTTATGATCGACGGCGACTATAGTGTTCAGGCAGGGTACGAAGGGCTTCAGCGACTCTGGAAGCTCGATCCCAAGCCCACCGCGATAGTCTGCGCGAACGACTATATGGCGATCGGCGTGATGAAGGCGGCCCTGGAGTTGGGCCTGGACGTTCCCGGGGACATCTCCGTGGTCGGGTTTGACGACGCCGATGTCTCTGCCTATCTGCCGGTATCTCTCAGTAC
>CAYZHV010000083.1:7153-14298 GCA_964478055.1 uncultured Spirochaetaceae bacterium
GAGGCGAGGACGGTTTCCATGTCACCGAAGAACGGAAAGAGACATCCCTGAATATCAGAGAAGGGGAGCACCTCTTCCTTCAGGGTTATCCCGAGCTCCTGCTGCACAAACGTGCGACGCTCCTGGATCCGCGCCCACGCTTCAGGGTAGCTTGTCTGGAGCTCGGAACGGAGCTCCTTGTCAGCCAAGGCCAGCCCGTCCTCGACGTGCGCTCCGGGAAAGCCCTCCGGAGCCGGTATAATGTCGCACTGTATGCCCATACCTGAAGTGAGCTCGATCTCCTGGTCCCGTAGAAAGGGGGAGCTCACCCACTCGTCCGTGTGAATCAGGTGTCCCGGGTTGAGGCCGACGTTTAGTTCCGGGAACTCCGGAACCGCCTTGTCGATCTTCTCGAGAACGGACTTTCCCGTAACGCCGATACCGACGGACTCATACCAGGTCTTGATGACCCGGAAGTAGGTGACAAGCACCTTCTCGTAGTATCCCGGCCAGTAATGCTCGGTCTCCTGCCGATTGCGGGTGTACACGCCGGTCCTGGCCACCATGGAACCGCGATACCCGAATCCGAGGTTCACCGGGGCACCGAGGTAGAGTTGGTGGTGGTCCGAGGCACTGGCAAGTCCGAGGCGGCCCCCTTCCAGGGTAAAGTTGAGATTGGGGTGTGCTACGAGGGGGTCTCCGTCCATGCCGAGGAACTCCGTCGCCTCGAGCTCGGTCATGCCACTCTCAAAGGACTCCATCATCCGCAGGACCGAGGAGGAGGACTTTGTGCCGGCGAGCTCGAGCATGGCGAGGTCGTGGACGTCGAGGTTGGCCCGGCAGCCGTACTCGGGATGCATAAAGAGGTCCGTGGCGTTCTGCGCATGCTTTGCCCCCACCAACGAGAAAAGCTGCTCTGCCAGGTGATAGGGGATATCGAGAGTCTCCTGGGGCGCTTCCACCTCCCCGTCGAGGAAGTACTTCCAGCCAACGACGCCGAGCCTTGCACCCTCGGTGAGTCCGGCCTTGCGCAGATCCTGAAGGAATGCTGCGGAGGTCGCCTCGCTTCGGGACTGACCGATGAGGCTCAACGACTGGTAGAGCTTTAGCGTGACCGGCAGCCTCACCATTTGGGCGTAGGCCATGCCCTCGTTTCCCGCAAAGAGAATTGGCTCGCCGCTTCTTCCGATGAGGAGCAACGCCTCCTCGAAGCGCGGATCGTAGCCGGTTAGATAGTGCAGGTTGGCAAAGTGTTCCCGGTCTCCGTAGACGAGGAGGTGCTCGAGATCACGTTTCCGCATGAGCTCCCGTACGCGAGTGAGCCTCGCCTCGTACACCTGAGGGGCAAAGAGATTGGTGATGCTCTGCCGTGGCTTTGCACGGCGAATCAGTTTCGCTTTCTTGGTGGTGATGTTCATAGCAGTTCCTACCTCTTTCTGTTGGTGTAGACCGGCATTTGCGTGCCGTTGTGGGAGAATCCCCAGTTGCCGCGTCTGTCGAGAGCGACGACTCCGCAGGTTGCGCCGTGCTGCGTGGCCCGTGCTATCGCCAATTCGCAAGCCGCTTGCGCGGAGCTCTTCTGTTCTGTTCGGCTTGCCACGTCTCTGCAGAGGCAGAGCTTCATAATCTTCTCACCTTCCCCGGTTGCCGCGACTCCAATATCGCTGTCGCAGTAGGTTCCGGATCCGGGGATTGCGGAGTCACCGATCCTGCCGGGGAGCTTGTACTTGATTCCTCCGGTGGTTGTCCCGGCGACGAGATAGCCGCTGTCGTCGAGTACCACCGCCCCTACGGTGGAAAAGGAGTGGTCCGATTCTCGGATCTTTTTGTACTCGTCCTCGTCGGGCATAGACTCCGGGGAGTACTTGTTGGTGCCGTAGGCGGTTATGTCGAAGTGCTCAAACCCGTGCTTGCGGGCAAAGCGGTACGCCGCGTCCCCAGAGAGGAGGAGGTGAGGGGTGTGCTCCATAATGAGCCGGGCAACCTGGATCGGATGCTTCATGTCCTTGAGACAGACCACGCCCCCGCCCTCGCCTCTGTTGTCCATGATGAGGGCGTCCATTTCGACTTCGTTCTCTGTGTTGAGAAAGGAGCCGATGCCGGCGTCGAAAAAGGGATCGTCCTCCAGTCGGACGAGAACGGCCTCCAGAACATCGAGGGCCGAGGCGCCTTTTAAGAGCATCTCCCAGGCCCAGGAGCCGTACTCTTCTACACGCTCATCCGCGTACTTCTTGTCGGCGTCGCTTCTAAATCCTTCTTCGCAACCGCCGTGGAGTATGAGGGCTTTCATCTATGTTGCTATCCTTCGTGCATAATGTGTTTGACGAACGCCGCTATGCGCGGGTTCTCGTTCTTCACGGTTGTAAAGAACTCCTTAGTCGGGACGTCGCAGACCGCCTTGCCCGACTCGAGGAAGATAATCCGCTTGGCGACCTTCTGAGCGAAGGTAACCTCGTGGGTAACCATGAGCATTACAATGCCCTCGTTGGCGAGCTTCTCCAGAATGGCGAGGACGTCCGCGCTCATCTCCGGATCCAGAGCGGAGGTAATCTCGTCGAGGAGTAGCGCCTTCGGATCCATCATCAGGGCCCGGGCGATGGCGATGCGCTGCTGCTCTCCGCCGGAGAGCTCATTGTGCTTGGAGTGCTCCTTCGAGAGGAGGCCGACTTTCTCCAGGAGCTCCCTCGCTTTTGTGATGGACTCATCCTTCGACTTGTTGAGTAGCTTGGTGGGGCCGAGGATGAGGTTTTCCATCACGTCCAGGTGCGGGAAGAGTACCGTCTGCTGAAAGACCATTCCGCAGGTGAGGCGGATCTTCTTCGTATTCTCTCGCTTTAGAACCGAGAGACCGTCCACGGTGATCTCTCCGGAGTCGATCGGCTCGAGGGCATTGATGCAACGGAGCAGTGTGCTCTTACCGGTGCCGCTCGGTCCGAGGATTGCCGTGAGACCATCCCCGGAGAACTCCGAGGAGAACTCCTTGAGTACCGTGAGGTCGCCGAAGCTCTTGGTTATTGAATTGATTTCTATAAGGGCCAAATCAGTTACTCCTTACCAGTTGAACTTGATTCTGTTCTCGAGTCGTCGAGCCAGCTTGGAGAGGGGAAAGGAAATCGCGAAGTAGAGAGCCGCGACGATTCCCCAGACCAGGAAAGGCTTAAAGGTGCGCAGCGTTACGACCCGACCCGCTCGGGTGAGGTCCACCAGACCAATGAGGGCCACAATCGCGGAGACCTGCAACTGGGCGATGTAGAGTGTAATCGCCGGGGGCACCGCAAGGCGCAGGGCCTGACGAAAGATCACGTACCGGAACGCCTCGAACTTGCCCATCCCGAGGGCGTACGCCTGCTCCCACTGGGACCGGGGTATCGCCGTTATCGCGGAGTGGACGATCACCGCCACAAAGGCGCCGGTATTGAGAGTCAGGGTGAGTATAGCCGCACTGTAGGCCGAAGGGATAAAGGCGGTGACCATCGGCAGGCCGTAGTAGACGAGAAAGAGCTGCGTGACCACCGGAGAGTTTCGCAGAGGCTCGATATAGACGTGCATGGCGTAGTTGAGCAGCTTGTACTTGCTCGTCTTGATAATCCCCACGATCGACCCGAGGAGGGTGCCCAGAAAGAGGGAGGTCAGAGTTACCTGAAGGGTCGTGAGCGCAGCCTTCGCGAAGTAGGGAACATCGTTCCAGGTTAGTTCGATGAATTCAGTAAACATACGCCGCCACCCTCAGAGCCGAATCGCGATCTTTCGATCGATGATCGTTGAGATCCAGGAGAGCATAAAGGTGAAGATCGCGAAGCCCAGGAGAATCACCAGATATACCTCGAAGGGACGAGCGGTCAGTGCCGCGATTGTCTTGGAAACGCCCATGAGCTCGTTAACCGTCACGGAGAACGCCAGGGACGAGGTCAGCACCAGGTTGATGAAGTTGCTCGTCAACGGTCGGAATATCAATCTCAGGGTGATAGGGATTATCACGAACCGGAAGGTCTCGAACTTGGAAAAACCGAGGGCGTAGGAGCTTTCGTAGAACCCTTTCTTAACGGCGATGAGACCCGCTCGGATGGTTTCTCCGTTCGTCGCGCTCTGGTTTACCGAAAGCGCCACCACGGCGGTAACGACCGGTGTCGCCCGTATGCCGATCTCAGGCAAGCCGTAGTAGAGGAAGAAGAGCTGCACGAGAAACGGCGTGTTTCGCAGCGCTTCCACCCATACCGTACCAATAAGGTTGAGGGGCTTTACCGGGGACTGGCGCATGACGGCGACCAGGAGACCACCGAAAAAACCAAAGATCAGGGACAAAAACGAAATCAGAAGCGTATGCATGGCTCCTGTGAGCAGGAGGGGTGCATAGTTTCCCAGAAATCGAAAGTTCAGATACATGTGTACCGCCTCACGATGCGATGGGGGAGGGAAGCGCCAAGGCTTCCCTCCCAAAGCTGATTAGTTTACCAGGGAGAGTCGAGACGGGCAGTAGGCCGGGAGCCCCACCACTTCTCGTAGGTGTCTGCCTGCCAGCCGGAGCTGATCTGCCAGGAGATGTACATGTCCACCCAGCGTACAAACGCCATGTCACCTTTGGGGATACCGACACAGATCGGGTCGGAGGTGTAGAGCTTCGGAGGAGCCTTGAGCTCGCCGCCGCTCTCGCCAACGGTAAAGTCGATAAGACTGCTGTCCTCGAAGGTCGCGTCTACCCGGCCCTGCCGCACGAGCAGAACCTGCTGTGTGTAGTCGTCCACGTAGACGAGCTCCGCCTCGGGAGCGAGTTCCGCAGCGAGAGCCTCTCCGGTGGTTCCACGACCAACCGCGATACGGATGGAGGGATCGTTCAGTTCTGATGCGTCAGAGTAGGGTGAGTCCGCAGGGACCATCATCTTGATACCCACTCGAAGATAGGGAATCGAGAAGTTGATCGCCTGGGCCCGTGCCAGAGTACCGGTCATGTTGGCGAAGACGATGTCCACCCGACCGGAGGTCAGCATCGGAATTCGGGTTTCACCAGTAACCTCGGTGATCTCCAGCTCGACTCCGAGCTCGTCGGCCATCTTCTTGGCGAAGTCGACGTCGTAGCCGAGGGGCTCGCCCTGATCATCGCGCATGCCAATTGGCGGGCCGGTTAGAGCGATCCCAGCCTTGAGAACCCCTGAGTCGATGATTGACTGGAGCATTGACTGTTCCGACCGCGCCGACCCCTGGGACTCGTTTCCGTCTCCGCCGCTCTCCGCTTGCGGGGGTCCACAAGAGACCAGAGCGAAGGCAAGGACTAGTGCCACTGCAAACAACAAAGCCTTTTTCATAGCTACCTCCTAGGGTTCCGGATACTTGCCGGGTTTGTCGTTCTGTGGCAGTATCCTGTACCTGTATGCGCTTACAGGATTGCACGGCTCCCGTAGGCTGTCAAACAATTTTGTGCTAGGAGGGAGGCGAAACATATGAGTGAGGGTTTGAAACTCGAGATCTGCCTGGATTCGGTAGCCTCGGCAATGGCCGCCCAGGAGGGCGGGGCTGATCGCGTCGAGCTCTGCGACAACCTCTTCGAAGGGGGAACCACACCGAGCTCGGGGATGATCGAGGTTGCCCGAGAGCGAATCAGCATCGGTCTCCAGGTTATCATCCGCCCCCGGGGTGGAGATTTTGTCTACAGCGACGAGGAGTATGCGGTAATGGAGGCTGACATTCGGCGGGCCAAGGAACTCGGCGCCGACGGCGTTGTCTTCGGCATTCTAGGACCCGACGGCTCTGTAGACAGTGAGCGAAACGGCCGACTCCGTGAGATCGCCCATCCCATGAACGCCACCTTTCACCGCGCCTTCGACGTTACTCCTGATCCCCAGGCGGCCCTTGAGCGCATCATAGAACTCGGGTTCGACCGCATTCTCACCTCCGGACAGGCACCCACCGTCTGGGAGGGAGTTCACCTGATTCGGAAGCTCGTGGAGACCGCCGGAGATCGCATTATCATCATGCCCGGCGGGGACTTGCGAGAAGACACCCTCCTTCGCTGTCGGGAGGAGACCGGCGCAAAGGAGTTCCATATGCTCGTGGACAAGGACTTGCCGAGCCCGGTTAGCTTTCACCGGGATGTGCCCATGGGCGGCGCTCTGCGGCCGCCGGAGACTGTCAATCACGTCACCGACAGCTCCCGGGTGCGCAGGGGGCGGGAATCGCTGAGCAGAGCGAACTGAGGTTACTGTCCACCACCGTGGTGGAAACTATTTGAACAACCGCCGCAGCTCTCCGGCGGTCTTCTCCGCCAGCCCCCGATCCGGAAGACCAAGCTCCGGCAGCCGGCAGAACGGAATCATCTCCGCGATCAGCGGCCCCTCGTAGGATCTCCGCTCCATGGCGCCCCGGAGAGCCTCGAAGTCCACGTCACCCCTTGCAAGGTCATCGGTAAAGCCGTGCAGACCCCCGAGGCCGTCGCTCATCTCGAAGTTCTTGATGTGCACCGCCTTGATTCGACTGCCGAGCAGATCGATCCAGTGCTCCGGATGTCCCCAGGGCCGGACGTTGCCCACGTCGAAGTAGACACCCACATGGTCACTGGCGAACTGATCCACAAAGATCTGCATTTCCACGGGAGAGAGCAGAAACTGATTCCAGACATTCTCGATACAGAGGGTGACTCCCGCCCGAGCTGCCACAGGCTCGAGCTCACCGATAGACGCCGCCGTGTGCTTCCAAACCTCGCCGTAGGGCGTGACCGGACGGGAGGCGTCCCAGCCTACGCCCACGGTTCCTCCGGTAATCAGGATTTTGCCTATCTCCAACCGGTTCGCCAGGGCGATATACTCTCTGGTAAAGTCGAGGGCCCGCTCCCTCTCCTCCCGATCACTGGAGCCGAGGGAAGCGTCCCAGTAGTAGCCGCTTGCCAGGGTCTCCAGGGAGACCCCGGCGGAGGCGGCGCGGCGCAGGATGCGACTGCTCTCGGAGCTCGAGATATCCGTCGGAAGAAGATCCGGAACCGTGAGCTCCAGGCAGTCGAGTTTCCAGGTGGCCGTCAGATCAATCGCTTCAGAGGCGGCGAGGGCCCCCTCGAATCCGCCGAGCACCCAGTAGTTGAGACCGAGTTTATTGCGCACCTGCCTCCCCTCAAGGCTGGGGGAGGATCTTCTTCCGGAGCCAGTGGGACGCCTCGATCGCGTCGCCTCGCTGGATCAGGC
>CAYZHV010000084.1:0-10608 GCA_964478055.1 uncultured Spirochaetaceae bacterium
ACTGATGGACCCGGCGGGAATCGAGGCGGGCACGTTTCTCGCCCAGTCCGCCCGTGTCCCCGAGACGGCGCGGTTAACTCGGTTGATCCCACAGACGTTGCTCCATACCGGGCTTTTTCTCTCGCTCACCATGGCGATACTGGTTTTTGTCTTTCTCTGGAGAACAACCATAGGCTACCGAATCAGGGCAACCGGGCTCAATCCTCACGCCTCTCGGTACTCCGGAATCAACGTCTCGGCGAACCAGGCGCTCTCTCTGACACTCGCCGGCGGCTTCGCCGGAATTGCCGGTGCGGTGGAGGTGATGGGCGTCCACTACAGGCTGATCGAAGGATTTACCAGCGGCTACGGGTTTACCGGGATCGTCGCAGCGCTCCTCGGCTGGTTACACCCCCTCGGGTTAATCCCTGCGTCGATCTTCTTTGGAGGGCTCCTGGTAGGGGCTGACACGATGCAAAGGGCGGTGCAGGTACCCTCGGCCCTGGTCAACGGCATCCTGGGACTCGTGGTGCTCTTCGTCTCGGGATCCGCGGTCTGGACCCGAAGCTGGATCAGGCGGGCACGCTCACAGGCCCGGGTGGAGGCTACATGAGCGAGTTATTTACGCTACCAGTGCTTATCGGCATGCTCAACACGATGCTCACCCTGGCAACGCCCCTTCTTTTTGCCGCCCTGGGGGAGACCTTTTCTCAAAACTCCGGCGTCGTCAACCTCGGCGTAGACGGCATCATGCTCATGAGCGCCTTCGGAGCGTTCTATGTGGTTCTCACCTGGGGAAACCTCTGGCTCGGCCTGCTTGTGGCCATGGTGCTCGGACTACTGATGGGACTCATAATGTCCTTTGTAAGTGTCACCCTAAAAGCGGAACAGGGGGTGAGTGGGATAGGGCTGCAAATGTTCGGTCTCGGGATGTCGAGTCTCCTTTTCAAGGTGATGGTCGGCACGGTCCGGACGGTCCAGGGGTTTCCCAGGCTCCGCATCCCCGTTCTTAGTGACATCCCGGTTGTCGGGCCCATACTTTTCAACCATACGATCCTCGTCTACATCGCTTTCGCTCTCGTACCCATCTCCTGGTACATACTGGAGCGGACCACGATTGGTCTCACGATAAAATCCGTGGGTCAAAACCCCGCCGCTGCGGACTCTCGCGGTATCAACGTAGACCTTGTGCGCTACATGAGTGTCTGTTCCGGGGCGGTCCTGGCAGGACTGGCCGGGGCCTCGCTCTCTATCTCGATTTCCAATCTCTTCCAGGACAACCTCACCGCCGGACAGGGCTTTATCGCCGTCGCGCTTGTATACTTCGGCGGCTGGACTCCCGTTGGCGTCATGCTCGGCGCACTCTTGTTCAGCGTAGCCAACTCTCTACAACTATGGATGCAGGTGCTCGGCGTTAACATGCCTGCGAGTCTGGCGAATATGCTTCCCTACATTCTCACCATCGTCGCCCTTACGGTGACGGTCTATCGTGGTCGCGCGCCGGCGGCGTTGAACAAGCCCTTTCTTCGCGGAGAGGGATAGTCTCTATGATTCGAAGCCTCCATGGAGGCATAAATATTCCGAATAGGAGAGAGTCTATGAACGTACGATCGTTCTTCCTCACTGTTACTGTCCTACTACTGGTAACGGCCCTAGCCTCCGCCGGGGGAGCCGGAGAAACAACGCAAGGAGGAGGCGACGAGCCATTTCGCATCGCCGTCGTCATGCCTAGCGCCACAACGGATACCGCCTTTAGCCAGTCCATGTGGTCGGCTCTACTGACGGTTCAGGAGCGCATGGGAGGCGAGAGTGCCCTCGAGCTCGTCTATTCGGAGAACATGTTTAACGTCCCCGACGCCTCGGCCGCAGTTCGTGACTACGCCTCTCAAGGCTACGATCTGGTTGTTGCCCACGGCTCTCAGTACGGTACGTTTGTGGAGGATATGGCTCCGGACTTTCCGGAAACAGCCTTCGCCTGGGGCACCGACGTCAACACCTTTGGCCTCGACAACGTCTACGCCTACACCGCCGCCGCGGAACAGGGCGGATACGTCAACGGCGTCATGGCGGGGCTCATGTCGAAGTCCGACCGCATCGGTGTAACCGGCCCGGTGGAGGTGGGAGATGCCCGTACCTACATCAGCGGCTTTGTCCAGGGTGTGCGATCCGTGGCTCCCGAGGCAAACGTCTCACAGACATGGACGGGCTCATTCTCCGACGTCGCCCTCATGACCGCTGCCGCCCAGACCCATATTTCCAGCGGCGCGGACATCCTCACCGGCTCATCGCAGTCGGTAGTCGGCTCAATCGGCGCAGCCCAGGAGGCGGGGGACGTCCTCTGGTTCGGCACGCAGGCGGATCAAACCGATTTGGCCCCGGACCTTGTCGTCGCCTCTCAGGTGTACAATTGGGTCGCCATGCTCGAGGAGATGATCGGCAACGCCCAGAGCGGCGTTTACGGTGGAGAGACCTACATCCTCACCCTGGCGAACGACGGTCTGCAGATCGCCTACAATCCGGACTTTGCTATTCCAGCCGACGTGAAATCGGCCGCGGAGGCAGCGATCGCCGGAATCGTGGACGGTTCGATCGACATCGAGCCGTAGCGGGAGATGCGTCACCGCTCCGGTGGCCGCCGGGAGGCGCGCTGCCGGGGCCCTTTTACCAAACCGAAACGGCAGGAGTACCCATGAGAGAGCGGAACCGTGGCGCCGAGCCCCCACGGATCGACCACATGGAAATGCTCGACATCGTTAAGCTCTTTCCTGGCGTCCGAGCCAACGACGGGGTCTCCCTCGACCTGAAGTCCGGTGAAGTTCACGCGATACTCGGGGAGAACGGCGCCGGTAAGAGTACCCTGATGCGACAACTCTACGGGATGTATCAACCCGATGAGGGTGAAATCAGGATAAACGGCGAAGAGGTCCACTTTCGCTCCCCCGCCGACGCCATCCAGGCCGGCATAGGAATGATCCACCAACACTTCATGCTGGTGCCGACCATGACGGTTGCACAGAATGTCGCCCTCGGCCGGCCCTCCACCCGAGGGTTCCGACTCGACCTCGATGTTGTGAGCCAAAGGATACGCCGCCTCTCGAAGGAGTACGGGCTGAAAGTCGATCCCGATGCTTATGTCTGGCAGCTCTCGGTTGGAGAACAGCAGCGGGTTGAGATCATTAAGGCCCTCGACCTCGGGGCTAGCCTCATTATTCTCGACGAGCCTACCGCAGTGCTTACGCCGCAGGAAGTGAGCGACCTCTTTGTTACCCTGAGGCGGATGATCGACGAGGGGCACTCGCTTCTGTTCATCTCTCACAAGTTGCACGAGGTCCTCCAGGTAAGTGACCGCGTTACGGTGCTGAGAGACGGCGCCACCGTTGGCACCAGGTTTACCAGAGAGGTAACCCGGGAGGAGCTTGTTAAGCTCATGGTAGGTAGGGAGCTCAAGAGCTACGATCACCGGGGTATTTCCCGAGGCAGTGTCGGTCTCGAAGTCTCCGGGCTCCGGGTCGAGGGAGACCGGGGTGAGGAGATCGTCCGCGGGGTTAGCTTAGAGGTGCACGAAGGCGAAATACTCGGACTTGCAGGAGTCTCCGGGAACGGCCAACGAGAACTCGCGGAAGCTCTATCGGGAATGAGAAAGGCGACAGCGGGGAGTATCCGGGTCCACGGCAGGGATATGACGGGGACAAGTCTGAATGAGCGGGTTCGGGCGGGGCTTTCCTTCATTCCGGAGGAACGCATGCGGGATGGCGCGATCGGCGAGTTTTCCGTGCAGGAAAACGTCTTTCTGCGAGACCACGAGTCGAAGCACTTTCGTCGCTGGATCTTTCTGCGCTTTGCGGAGATGGAGCGCCACGCCAGTTCTCTTGTCTCTGATTACGCCGTAAAGACCCCGAGTTTGAACACCCCACTGAAGCATCTCTCAGGTGGTAACATCCAGAAGCTGATTCTGGCGCGGGAACTCTCCCGGCGGCCGGCGGTACTCATAGCCTCTCAGCCGACCCGGGGCGTGGACATCGGTGCCTCGGAGTACATACACCGAATGCTTCTCGCCCAGCGAGAGACGGGGACCGCGATTCTGCTCATTTCCGAAGACCTCGATGAGATACAGACACTCTCGGACAGAATTGCCGTCATCTACGGAGGAAGAATCGTCGGAATCGTGGATCGCGCGGAGGCGGAAGTAGAACGAATCGGATCCCTCATGACCGGCTCCCAGTAGCCCTGGGGCCCGGTCGCCCCTACGGCGTCAGCCGGCGCCGGACTCTCGCCAAGAGTCTCGAGCTCCTGAGAGATCTATTGGAAGCTTAGTCGGGTAGTACCCCAAGGCGTCCGCCACGGCGTTTGCGATGGCCGGCGCGGTAGGGTTGAGGGGCACCTCCCCGAGTCCTTTCGCCTCAAAAGGTCCGTCCGGATGGGGTTCCTCGATGATAAAGGAGGTTACCTCGGGCATATCCTTGATTCGCACGACACCGAGCTCCCGAAAGGTTGCAGCACCCTTTCCCGTATCATCCACGGAGTACTCCTCCTGCAGGCCGTAACCGAGTCCCATCATAACGCCACCCTCGATCTGGCCGAGGACATTCTGCCGATGGAGCGCTTTTCCGGCGTCTTGAGCGGCCAGAACCCGGAGAACCTCTATAGCCCCAGACTCAGGCTCCACCGCCAAGACCACGGCCTGGGTGGAAAAGCAGTAACCGAAGTGCACGCCGAAGGCTGCTTCCTCCACACCTGCCCGGTGGTCCGCAAAGTGTTGAAGGGGATAGGTCTTGGGAGCGTCATAGCGGCGCTCCTCTCGGATCGTTCCCCCGGCCTCCTCCACAGCCTTTCCGAGGAGCGGAAGATCGAGCACTCCCTCCCGGAGGATACCGCCCTTTTCGAGTCGCTCCCCTAGGGCAGTGGCGGCGGCGTGGACCGCGTTTCCGGTTACAAAGGTCTGTCTCGATGCGGTTGTCATCCCGCCGTCGGGGCAGCGGGCAGTATCCGAGGAGATCACTCTCACCTTCTCATACGGGAGACCGAGTTGGGCCGCCGCGATCTGCGCAAAGATCGTATCCGAGCCTTGCCCCATGTCCGTGGCACCGACGTAAATGGCAACCTCACCGGTGCGGTCGATCTCTCCGGTTGCACCGGCTTCGTCGGGGAGCCCTTTTCCGAGACCGACGTTCTTGAAAGAGCTCGCCAGGCCAACGCCGATCTTCCGGGGTCTCTTGCCGAGGGCGCGGCCACGTTCCTCTTCGGCTTTTCTAAGTTCCTCGATCTCCGGCGCGATACGACGGAGCTCCTCCTCCACCGCCTCTAGGGTTTGCGGATAGCCGATCCCTTTGGTGACGCGATGCCCGAAGGCGTTGACCTTTCCCGGAGCCAGGGCGTGCCGCTTTCTCAGCTCCATCGGATCAATTCCGGCGGTCCGGGCAATGCGGTCCATCTGCACTTCCACGGCAAAGGCTACCTGGGTGCTGCCGAAGCCGCGAAAGGCGCCGGAGGGATTCTTGGTTGTATAGACTCCCCACGCCTCCGCCCGGACATTCGGGATCTCGTAGGGACCGCAGGCCATGACCGTTGCCCGAAACACCACCGGCTGCGTCAGAGACATGTAGGCCCCCGCATCGCAGATTGTCTCGGAATGGACCGCCAGGATCGTTCCGTCCGACCGTGCGGCGTGCCGCATGCGCACCTTTCCGGCGTGCCGCTTCGTGCTAATTCGGATCGACTCCTCGCGGTTCAGTCGCAGCTTTACCGGCCTGTTAGTCAGGTAGGCCGCCAGGGCACAGGGAATTTGGATCGCCGGCTCCTCCTTGCCGCCAAACCCTCCTCCACAGGGGGTATAGATCACTCGGACCGACTCTTCCGGGAGATCCAGGGAGGCCGCGATCATCTCTCGGTACCGGAAGGAACCTTGGCTATGGGTGTAGACCGTTAGTACCGGCTCACCGGAGCCGCCGGGTAGGACCAGACACGCTTCCGGCTCGAGATACGCGTGCTCCACCGACTGCGTCTCGTACTCGCCTTCGATAACGATGTCCGCCTCTGCAAACACCGCCTCCGGGTCTCCCTTGGTGAACTCGTAGTGCTCGGCCACGTTTCCCTCGGGATGCAACAGGGCGGCGCCGGAGAGCATGTTCGCCTCGGGATCCATCATTGGCTCTAGGGGCTCGTAGCTCCCGGAGATGAGTCCCGCCGCCTCCCGAGCAACCGCCTCACTCTCGGCGAAGACCGCAGCCACCACCTCGCCGCGGTAGCGAATCTCCCCCTCGGCAAAGACCGGCTGATGCGGAACCATGAGGCCGTAGCCGTTGCGCCCCGGGAGGTCCCGGGCGGTAAGAACCGTGACAACACCGGAGAGCCCTTCCGCCAGGGAGGTGTCCACCGAGAGGAGACGGCCGTGAGCCACCTCGGCGAAGGCAAAGGCACCGTACAGCTGACCCGGCGCTGAGTAGTCGTCGGCAAAGAACTTTTCACCGCGAACCTTTGGTAGGGCATCCTTTCTGCGTGGACTGCCCCCGGGGGCGGCGTCGGCGGTCTCCCGACTTTCAGCGGCGACTCCGAAGAGCTTCGGCCGGTTTCCGGCGAGATCCTGCACGGCCCGAATGATCGGAAGATACCCTGTACAGCGACAGAGATTGCCTTGCAGAGCGCCCCGGATTTCCTTATCCGTCGGACGCGGATTCCGGTCGAGGAGCGCCTTGACTGATAGGATCATCCCGGGAGTGCAGAAACCGCACTGCACTGCACCGTTTTCGAGAAAGGCGCGCTGAATCGGATGGAGCTCCCCTTCCCCGGAGAGCCCTTCAATGGTAGTGATCTCGGCCCCGTCCAGTTTCTCCAGCTTCAGCGTGCAGGAGCGCCGCGCCTTTCCGTTTACCAGTACGGTGCAGCTACCACACTCCCCGGTGCCGCAACCGTTCTTTGCCCCGACCAGTCCGAGTTCATCCCGAAGAAAGGTGAGGAAAGAGCCGTCGACGGGTACGCTATGAGTGGTGCCGTTGATTTTGAGAGAGAGTCTTTCCAAGGAGCACTCCTTTACCTCACTGAACTCCCGGGTATGACTCCTCCCAGGGATACGCGGGCACCGGTCCTGCGCCCACAAGTGGCGTAGCCTCAAGTCGCCACTAATCGCCTAATAATGCGAGGTTTCGCTACTGTCCTCAACCCTGCGGTTCCAAGATTGGCGCAAGGTCCGCGTCGCGTTGAGCACCGCCAGAATGGAGGTACCCATATCGGCGATGACCGCCTCCCACATGGTTGCGATACCGAAGGCGCCGAGAGTGAGAAAGACCGCCTTGACGACAAGGGCCAGGGCGATGTTCTGGAGCACCACGGATCTGGTGTGGTTGGCCACGCGGACCGCGTTTGCCACACCGCTCATTCTGTCGTCCATGAGTACTACGTCCGCCGCTTCGATGGCGGCGTCCGAGCCGAGGGCGCCCATGGCAATGCCGATATCCGAGCGCATTAGGACGGGGGCATCATTGATCCCGTCTCCAACAAAGGCGAGCCGCTTGCCTTCTGGTAAGGAGGCGGCTATTTCCTCCACCTTGGCGACCTTCTCCTCCGGCAGGAGCTCGGCGTAGTAGGCGTCGATGCCTACCTCTTCCGCGACGCGGCGGGCGATGGCTTCGTTGTCGCCGGTTAGCATGACAACCCTCTCCACGCCGAGGGATTTCATGTCGGCGATCGCCGAGGCCGCATCGGGCTTGATCTCGTCAGCAATGACTATGTATCCGGCGCAGATGCCATCCACAGCAACGTAGACCACGGTCCCTTCGGCTTCGCCGCCGTCGTGGGCTACGCCTTCTCGCTTGAGCAGTCTGTGGCTGCCGGCAAGGATGGTCCGGAAGCCAATCTGCGCGATGACGCCAAAGCCCTTTTCCTCTCGAACGTCGGTGACGGAGTTCGCATCCACCGCTTCGCCGTGGGCAGCGCGGATCGATTTGGCAATAGGATGGGTAGAGTGCGAC
This sequence comes from uncultured Spirochaetaceae bacterium, assembly GCA_964478055.1. Classification (GTDB taxonomy): domain Bacteria; phylum Spirochaetota; class Spirochaetia; order DSM-27196; family Alkalispirochaetaceae; genus CAYZHV01. The sequence goes on from CAYZHV010000084.1 coordinate 7,944, forward strand.
TCGGCCAGGGCGGCGAGGCGGAGGAGTTCCCTTTCTTCAAACCCGTTTCGCGTCTCCGTCCGGAGGACGGCAAAGGTGCCCTTGGTAAGGGTGCCGGTCTTGTCCACCACCACGGTGGATAGGTCCGTGAGGGCATCGAGGTAGTTTCCGCCCTTTACCAGGATGCCGTTTCGGGAAGCGCCGCCGATCCCGCCGAAGTAGCCCAGAGGAATCGAGATAACCAGGGCGCAGGGACAGGAGATTACGAGCATGACCAGCGCCCGGTAGACCCACTCGCCCAGGGTCGCGCCGGGAAAAAGAAGGGGTGGAAGAAAGGCGATCGCCGCGGCAATACCCACGACGATGGGGGTATAGACCGAAGCCAGCTTGGATATGAACTTCTCCGTCGGCGCCTTTCGGGCCGAAGCGTCCTCTACGAGTTCGAGAATGCGGGAGATCGAAGAGTCTGCAAAGGGCTTAGTGACTCGAACACGAATTGTCCCGGAGCCATTAACGAAGCCGGAAAGAACGGTGTCGCCCCCGGCTACGGAGCGAGGCACCGACTCGCCGGTGAGGGCTGCGGTGTCCACTGCGGACTCGCCCCGGATCACCTCTCCGTCTAAGGGGACACGTTCCCCGGGACGGACCTCGATGGTAGCTCCTACCTCCACGCTCTCCGGTTCCACCTCGCCGGCGCCTTCTTCCGAGACGACCCGAGCGAACTCCGGCCGAAGCTCCATGAGAGCAGAAATGGAACGACGGGAGCGGTCCACCGCCCGATCCTGGATGTACTCTCCCACCGAGTAGAAGAGCATTACCGCCACTGCCTCGGCAAACTCCTGCACCGCAAAGGCGCCCAAGGTCGCCACGCTCATGAGAAACATCTCGTCAAAGACGCGGCCCCGGAGGATGTTTCGCGCCGCGCTCGAAAGCACCGTCCAACCCACGAGCAAGTAGGCCGCAAGAAAGACGGCGTATTCCCCCAGGCGGAATGGTGTCGCCTGGAGGGTCTCCCGGAAGAGCACTCCCGCCACGGTCAGCAGGAGGGCCACTGCGATTCGGCCGATGCGCCAATAGGCATCGGGAATCCCCGCCGGGCCGGCCGCGATAGTACCTCCGGCGCCGGCCCCAGCGCCTCGGGGGCCCGTGGTTCCCCGCTCGAGCAGACGCGCCCCGGGCTCGATTTTGGAGATCGTCTCCTGGGCAAGCTCCTGCCGGTCCTCGGGAATGGTGACGGTACTGGTGGAGAAGCTTACCGAGGCGCCATCAAACCCCTGGAGCTTCCGCAGCTCGAGCTCGATCTCATTGGCGCAGTGGGCACAATCGAGGCCTTCTATCCTGTACTTCTTGAGCTCCGTTGATTGACTCATCTGTCACCTCTGATCTATGTAGTGCTCCCGGGCGACCTCTATCAGGGATAGTACGTGGTCGTCGTCGAGGGCGTAAAAGACCTGCTTTCCATCCCGGCGGGAGCGGATGAGACGCATCGTCTTGAGTAGACGCAAATGGTGGGAGACCGCCGGCAGAGACATATCGAGGAGATACGCCAGATCACAGACGCAGAGTTCCTGCCTAGAGAGGAGGTAGAGGATCTTGGTCCTCGTCTCATCCGAAAGCGCTCGGAAGAGCTCCGAGAGCCCGGCAATGGTCACCAATCCGTCCCGAAGTTCCTGCGCATTTGCCTGGCAGGTGATGCCAAACTCCGTGCACATGTCCGGGGCGGTGGAGGTTGTCCTATCTGTCTGATTACTCACAGGCGATCCGTTGAACAATTAAGCGTTGGCTTAATTATGAAGCTGATCGCTGTTGTCGTCAATAGAAGGGGCGCCCCTGGCCGACTCCTCCCGGCACCGTTGTTAGGCTAGGGAGACTCCTGTTTTCTGAAAGGATTATCCCCGCCCTCTCCCAGGAGATAGCGGAAGTCGGGATGAATGGCGGCGGTCGACTGGCGGTACGGACCCGCCATCACGGTCAGCTGGTACATATCCGCCCCGGGGGCGCAAACCACCGGGTGGTAGCCACCATCGATGTACACGGCGTCTCCGCTTCGCAAGCTGTAAGCGTCGTCGGTCCCGTCTTTGTCGAATTGGAGGTTCATTCCGAAGCCCGTGGGGCGAGAGAACTGGTAGCAGTACACCTCCTCGTAGGGCACTTCTTCCGGTCCGTCGTCGCCCGCAACGTACTGAGCGTGCCGGTGAGGCGGTATGGTGGACCAGTTTCCTGAGGGGGTCACTGTCTCACCAATCAGGAGCTGCTCCCCGGAGGTGTTGTCGGACCAACATACAAGTCTGACCTTGCGCTTCCAGTTCTCCCTGCCCCGTTCCTTCTCCCTCACCTCCTCGGGCGTCACTAGCTGAGTCGGGTAGCGACTCTGAACAGGAGCAGAGGCGACGGCAACAAGGGAGTCCTGGGATAGCGAAATCTCGAGAACACCGGATTCGGAGGCGAGCAAAGCCCAGGGCTTGTCAATAAAGGGGCTGACCCTCGGGCCGAGGTCGTAGGAGTCACCCCCGGGGCAGCGGCACTGCACACGTCCTCGGATTAGCACAACCGCGTACTCCCGGTCCTGGATCTCCAGGCTCTGCCGGGTAACGCCCTCCGAGAGGAGAAGGTCGAGCCTGATCCGGGCGAGCTCCTTGTCTATGAGCGTGTTCAGGCCCGGCAGGAGGGGCTTGCGCACTCTGCC
>CAYZHV010000084.1:10708-14298 GCA_964478055.1 uncultured Spirochaetaceae bacterium
GGATGTGCCTGTCCCCAAAAAGCGGATGATCCCGATCCAGGACGGGATTGCAGAAGTGGAACTCCGAGAGAAACCTGGAAGCACCGGCTGTCTCGGCCACCGGATCCTCGCCGTTCAGGAGCATGTGAGAAGTGTCGGTGCAGAGCGTCAGAGGATATCCCGCTTCCTCGAGGCTCCGACACAGGGCAATCCCTTCCGTGACGGTACCGAGAGTACCATTTTTGTGGCTCTTCCAGTCCAAAGGCTCGAGCACCAGGGTTACCTCCGGTTCAGCGGATGCGTACTCCGCCAGGGAGAAAAGGGAGTCTTCCAGCGCCTTTAGCGCCTCCCTCCGGCGCCTAAGCTCCTCCGGTCGAGGGCCGCTTACGAAGCTGATCCTGGATGCTCCGCACTCTCGGCCCCGGTCGATTCCCGCTTTGGCTGTTTCGAGACTTTGGCGTCGCACCCCGGGATCAAGGGAGGAGAGATTGAGCCGCCGGGTCCCCAGATCCCGGGCAAGGCAGTAGGTGTAGGTGATTCCGCTTTCTTCCACCAGCCGGCGGACTTGCTCCCGCTCCGCGGAGGCATCCACATGGACGCTTTGAATCGCCTCGAACACCCCTACGTCGAGAACTGCGCGAATCGCCTCTGCGGTGGCTCCGGTGTAGTCACAGGCGTCGGGCCATATCTGCGAAACCATGACACCCCGAAGAAGGGGCTGCGCGGAGGAGCCGGGACCTTGCGGTCGCGCCTGGGCTTCCACCCCTACTCCCGATAGGTCTCGAGCGCTTTGCGAATCGCCTCGTCGATCTCCGCGGAGGAGATATTGACCGGCGAACGGGCGGGCCCCACGGGGTGGCCGAGAAGCTCGAGGGTTCGTTTTACAACGGAGTTGGGATTACCGAGTTTAAAGGTTGAACGGATCGGGTTCACGAGCTCCTGGGCGGTAGTAGCGTCCTGCAGGTCGCCCTTCTTCCAGGAGTCGTAAATCCGCGCCATGAGCTTGGGAAAGAGGTTCGCGCAACCGGAGACCGCGCCTCGGCCCCCGGCCTGCAGGGTCTTGAGAATGAGCGAGTCCGTGCCAACGTAGACATGGAATTCCCCAGGAGTCTCATCGATGAGGGTCTGCACGTTCTCCATCTTTCCGCTGCTGTCCTTGATGCCCACGATGTTGGGAATCTCAGCGAGTCTCTGGGCCGTCTCTATCTCGATGCTGTTACCGGTGCGCATTGGTATGTTGTAGAGAAGGATCGGCAGGTTCACGGACTCGGCGACGCGACGAAAATGATCGTAGATCTGGTCCTGAGAGACGGCTACGAAATACGGCACAATAACGGTGATCGCCTCGAGACCGATCTGCTCCGCTTCCTTGGCCAGGGCGATTGTTTCGCGGGTGGTAATGCAGCCCACGCCGCCGATAACCGGCACCCGCCCGGCTGTCTCTTCCAGGATCGTCCGCATCACCAGGAGCTTCTCCTCCCAGCTCAGGGCGTAGAACTCGCCGTTTGTACCCAGCGCGAAGAGGCCGTGAACACCGGCGTCGATCTGCCGATTCACCTGCCTGCGAAGCTCCGCCTCGTTGATCTTCTCTGCGTCATCCATGGGTGTGGCGATTGCCGTAATGACTCCGCTCAAATCAAACATCTGTTGTGATCTCCTCAGGCGTGGCGTAGTGACAGGCAACGGTGTGTCCCGGGGACTTCTGTTGCAGCTGAGGCTCCTCTCTCGAGCACTTCTCCGTGGCGATTGGACAGCGCGTATGAAAACGGCACCCTGACGGCGGCTCGAGCGCGCTGGGAACATCCCCTTCGAGGATGATTCGCCTGCGCTCCCGCTCGAGCTGCGGGTCCGCCTCCGGAACCGCCGAGAGCAGAGACTTTGTGTAGGGATGCAGGGGTTTGTCGAAGAGGGTCTCCTTATCCGCCACCTCGACGATCTTGCCGAGGTACATCACGGCGATCCGGTCGCTTATGTGGCGAACCACCGCCAGGTCGTGGGCGATAAAGAGATAGGTAAGATTGTACTTCTCCTGCAGGTCCTGCATCAGATTGATGATCTGTGCCTGTATGGACACGTCCAGGGCTGAGACCGGCTCGTCGCAGACAACAAAGTCCGGATTTACCGCCAGCGCCCGGGCTATACAGATTCTCTGCCGCTGTCCTCCGGAGAACTCGTGGGGGTAACGGGAGGCGAGGTCGGCGCTCAGACCGACGTCTGTCAGGAGCTCGTCAATCCGGTCCTGGAGCTCGGCGTTGGTCATGGTGTAGTGGGAGCGGATCGGCTCGGCTATGCTGTCACCGATGGTCATCCGCGGATTGAGCGTCGAGTAGGGATCCTGAAAAACGATTTGTATCTCTTTGCGAATCGGTCGGAGCTCTTTCTCCGTCAGTGGAGTAAGGTCCCGACCGTTGAAGGAGACGGTTCCCGCCGTTGGCCGGTGGAGCTGAACGATGGTGAAACCGGTGGTGGATTTTCCGCATCCTGACTCACCAACAAGGCCCAGGGTTTCTCCACGAAAGATGTCGATGGTGACACCGTCTACCGCGTGGACTCTTCCCGAACGCTCGCCAAAGGCACCGAGCTTAACATCGAAATGCTTAACGAGGTCCTGGATGGAAACTATTACGTCGTTGTTCAAACTTTTCATTTCGGACTTCCGTCTCTTACGTCTACCCAACAGGCGGCGCGATGCTGAGCACCCTCTTCCACTCCCGGAACAGGCTCCAGCGCCGGATTTTCGACCTCACACCGTTCAATGGCGTAGGGGCAGCGCGCCCTGAACTGACACCCCTGGGGTGGTGAGGTCAGGTCCGGCGGGGCTCCGTCGATCGAGGGAAGCCTATGGGCCAAATCCCCCCGTAGCTTGGGAACGCTATTCAAGAGTCCCCTGGTGTAGGGGTGCCGGGGATCGAAGTAGACATCGTCTACCTTCGCTTCTTCCACAATGTAACCGGCGTACATTACGATTACCCGGTCCACCATGCCGGCCACGAGGCCGAGATCATGAGTGATCAGAATGATCGAGGTCCCGAGCTTGTCCCGGATACTCTTGAGAAGCTCCACGATTTGCGCCTGGATCGTCACGTCGAGAGCCGTGGTAGGCTCGTCGGCGATAAGGATTTCCGGCTCGCAGGTGAGAGCCATTGCGATCATGACTCGCTGCCGCATACCTCCGGAGAGCTGGTGCGGATACTCGTGGAGCCGTTGCTTGGCGTTGGAAATGCCCACCAACTCGAGGAGCTCCGCGCACCGTTCGTACGCGTCCTCCTTGCTCATACTCCGATGATACCGAAGGGCCTCAGCCATTTGAGCCCCGATCTTCATCACCGGATTGAGGGAGGTCATCGGATCCTGAAAGATCATGCCGATGCTGTTACCCCGCACCCGCTGCAACTCTCTCTTCTTGAGCTGCCTGAGGTTTCTACCCTGAAGAAGGACCGCACCGTTCTCTATCCGGGCAGCCGGCGGCAGGAGGTTTATTATGCTCAGCATACTGACGCTCTTGCCGCAGCCGCTTTCGCCGACTACTCCGAGCATCTCCCCTTTGCCTAGAGAGAAGGAGACGCCGTTCACCGCGTGAACCTTGGAGCGCCTGAGATTGAAGGTTGTCC
>CAYZHV010000085.1:0-14114 GCA_964478055.1 uncultured Spirochaetaceae bacterium
GAGCCTGGATTGATCGTGTCCTCGACATCGCCGAAGGGCGCCTTCAGGAGGCGCCGGTTCTTGTCTCCTCTGCCATGGGCAAGACCACCGACGGGCTCGTACTGGTGGCAGAGGCCGCCTCCATCGGAGACGCCCGGAGGGCGTTTGACCAGGTGGAATCGCTGCGGAAGGCACACCTCGAGAGCTGCGACGCTCTCCTCTCCGGGAAATCGAGAGATCGCGCAGTAGAGCTGGTAGAGAAACTCTTTGGAGAGATGACCTCCCTGGTGCAAGGGGTAACCCTTATCAAGGAGTGCAGCCCGAGAACCTACGACGCACTCTTGGCCTTCGGGGAGCTCCTCTCGACGACTATTATCGCCGAGCGAGCGAAGGAGCGGAGCCTCGAGACGGTGCTCCTGGACAGCCGAAAGCTTTTGGTAACGGATGAGAACTTTACAGCCGCGGCGCCGGACCTGAATGAGACGAGTCGGAGAATTAAAGAGGCCGTCTCCCCCACCCCGGGACGGCTCTACATTGCCCAGGGATTTATCGCTTCCACGCCTTCGGGGGTTACGTCAACTCTCGGTCGCGGAGGCTCGGACTTCACCGCGACCATCTTCGGAGCCGCTCTCGGAGCTGAGCGGGTGGAAATCTGGACCGATGTGGACGGGATTATGAGCTGTGATCCGCGGATTGTTCCGGAGGCACGCTCTATCACACGCCTCAGCTACGATGAGGCGAGCGAGCTCGCATACTTCGGGGCGAGGGTGGTTCATCCCTCTACCATACTCCCGGCGGTGGAACTCTCGATCCCGGTGCAGGTACGAAACACCGGAAACCCGGAGCACCCCGGGACGACGATAACTGCGGCGACCGAGGCCCGGGGCTTTCAGGCTCTGGCCGGGAAGAACGGCATTACCGTTATCACTGTACACTCATCCCGAATGCTCAACGCCTACGGCTTCCTGAGCCGTCTGTTCAAGGTCTTCGAGGAGGAGCGAGTCTCGGTGGACCTGGTCGCCACAAGTGAGGTTAGCGTTTCGGTAACCGTGGACCAGGAGAAACTCCCTCCGCGACTCGAGGAGAAGCTTCGCTCCTTCGGCAGGCTGACCGTGGAGCGTGGCAAGGGTATTCTCTGCCTTGTGGGACGGGATCTCTGGAGAGACTCAGCCTTTCTTACCCGGGTCTTTACCTCCATCGGCGAGGATATCCCGGTTCGTCTTATTTCCCTCGGTTCTTCGGATATCAACCTCTCCCTGGTGATCCCGGCGGAGCGCTCCGAAGAGGCGATGAGAAGGCTCCACAGGGAGTTCTTTGCTCTTCCCGATGCGGGTTAGGAGGCTTTCTCCGTTGGGGAGTTCTGGGTATACTCGAAATGGACATGCTTGATCGTCTTGGACGCCTGCTTCGCTCCTTTGTGCCGGATGATGGAGCGCCTTTTGATCCGGACCTCTCCGCGGCTTGGGAGGAGCTCGATGAGTACCTCGGGGAGCAGACGGGCCCCTCTCGCCGACCTCGGGGTCGCCGAGAAGGGCGGCACCCCCTGGAAGCGGAGTACCGAGTGCTGGAACTCGAGCCCGGGGCCTCCATGGAGCGAGTTCGGGAGAGCTACAAGCGGCTCCTGCGGAAGTATCACCCCGACAGATTCGTCGGGAGGCCAGAGAAGCAGCGGGCGGCTACTGAGGTTACCCAGGCGGTTATCGCGGCGTACCGCGCAATTCGGTCCACAAAGGAGTAAGGTATTATCGCGACCATAGCTTTTGCAGCCACTGGAGCCTTCTTTCTGAACCTCTTGCTTATCCCCGCGGTGATGAAGCTCTCCCACCGCTTTGAATGGTATGACGAGAAAAACGCCCGAAAGATCCATACCGAGGACACGCCGCGCCTCGGAGGCGTGGGAATATTCCTCTCCTTCATGATCGCCGCGGCGGTGGTCCTGGTCACTCGAGGGGAGGAGTTCCGGGCAATTCGGTATCTTCCCCTCCTCGGTGGGGTGGTGATCATTCACTTTCTCGGTCTCCTGGATGACTTTATCAATCTCATCGCTCCGAGAAAGTTCTTTCTCCAGGTCCTCGCGGCCCTCGTCGTGAGTCTCGGCCCCTTTCGTATCGATACCCTGGCGGTCCCCTTCTCGGAAACGGGGATTCCTCTCGGATGGCTAGCCTACCCGGTTACGGTACTCTGGATTGTCTCGATTTCCAACGCCGTGAACCTCATCGACGGGGCTGACGGCCTTGCGGGAGGAGTTTCGGCTATCGCCGCGCTCTTCGTGGGGGTAATCGCCTCGCACTCGGGCAACGCTGCCCTCGCTCTCCTCGCCTTTGCGCTGGTGGGAGCGATCGTGGGCTTCCTGGTCTACAATTTTCCCCCGGCAAGGATATTCATGGGCGATTCGGGGAGCCTGCTTCTCGGGTTTCTCCTGGCTACTCTTCCCCTGGTCGGGTTTAACGAAGGCTCGGCCTTTCCAGCGATTCCGGTGATCACGCTTCTCTTTATCCCGATTCTCGACACCCTGATGGCGATTATCCGCCGACTCTCCCGGGGGCTGCCGGTGCACCAGGCCGATCGCGAGCACATCCATCACCTGCTTATCGACCGCGGCTTCGGGCCGCGAAAACTGCTGCTCACTATCTACAGCGCTGCGGCCCTCCTCGGGCTCACGGCCCTTTCCTGGTTTGTCCTCCCGACTCCGTACAACGGAGCGGTGGATCTCCTCGTCTGGGTGGCTGCGATCTGGATTTCTCTCGCTCTTGGACGGAGCAGACGGAGGCGGACAGCCTGACCGGGCCGACCCGACGGGCGAGAGACCGGGCCTCTCTTATTCCCGGAGGCCGTACTCATCCACCTTCCGGTGGAGGGTTTTCCTTCCTATTCCGAGAATCTCCGCTGTTCGACTCTTGTTGCCGTTCTGAGCTGCCAGGGTGGAACGAATGATTTCCCGCTCCGCCTCCGCCAGGCTGGAACCGACGGAGATTCGGATGTAGTCATCATCACTCTCCCGGGTAATAGAAGGAGGAAGATCCTCGGGGGTGACTATGTTGCCTTTGCACATGACCACGGCGCTCTCGATGCTGTTTCGTAGCTCCCGGATGTTTCCCGGCCAGGGGTAGTTGTAGAGAGCCGCCCGAGCCTTTGGGTCGATGCCCTCCACGGGCTTCTCATTCTCCTGGGCAAACTCCTTGATAAAGGCGGAGGTGAGAAGCGGGATGTCCTCTTTGCGCTCCCGCAACGGGGGGATGTGAATATTCACCACGTTTAGCCGATAGAAGAGATCCTCCCGAAATCTCCCCTCCTCGATTGCCTCCTTGAGGTCCCGGTTGGTTGCCGAAATAATGCGAACGTCCACCTCCAGGGTCTCCTCCCCGCCGACCCGCTCGAACTTCTTCTCCTGGAGGACCCGGAGAATCTTGATCTGCACGCTCTGTTCGATCTCTCCGATCTCATCGAGAAAGATAGAGCCGGTATGGGCGAGCTCGAAGCGGCCCCGTTTGCGAGCCACCGCTCCGGTAAATGCCCCCTTCTCATGCCCGAAGAGCTCGCTCTCCAGGAGGGACTCCGAGAGGGCGGCGCAATGGACGCGAATAAAGGGCTTTTCCTTTCTATTCGAGGCGTTGTGGATTGCGTCGGCAATGAGCTCCTTACCTACACCACTCTCCCCGGTTATGAGGACCGACGCCTTTGTGGGGGCAACCTGCTTGACCAGCTCGAAAATGCGCTGCATCTCCGAGCTCTTGCCGATTATGTTCTGGAAACGGCGCTGCTGCTCCAGCTCCTCCTGCATCTGCCGGTGCTGCATTACCAGCTCCCGGGTTGAGAGCGCACGCTTGCAGAGCAGCGAGAGACGGTCGAGGTTTACCGGTTTTGTAAGAAAGTCGTAGGCGCCGTCCCGCATCGCCTGCACCGCGGTTTCTATGGTCCCGTGTCCGGTAAGAATTATCACCGGTACCGTGGGATAGGACTGCACCACCCGTCGCAGCAGCTCCTCCCCGGAGACCCGGGGCATCCGGAGGTCCGCGATGACCAGATCAATCTCCTCGTTCTCGATGATTTCCAACCCTTCCTGACCGTCTACGGCAAGAAGCACATTGTACCCGTCGAGCTCTAGCGCTTTACCAAGGCCCTCTCGGATGTTCTTCTCGTCATCAACGATCAGGATGTTGAACTTCATATTACTCCCCTTCCCAGCTGAGCAGATTGATCTCCCGCTGCGGTACCGGCAGCGATATGGTGAAGGCGCTCCCGTTGCCCTCCTGGGAGCTCACCGAAATGTCCCCTCGGTGTTCTTTCACCACCTTGTAGACCAGGGTGAGGCCTATTCCCGAGCCGAAGTCCCGGGTGGTGAAGTAGGGCTCGAAAATCTTCTCCAGTACATCTTCGGACATTCCGACACCGTTGTCACTTATGCGAATCTCGACCTCGTCTCCCCTACTTACCGTGGCGACCCGGAGGGTCCCTCCCTCGGGCATGGCGCTCATAGCGTTCTTGACTATGTTCATGAGCGCCTGCTTGAGGTACTTCTCGTCCAGCTCCACCGCGGGAAGCTCCTCCTCGAGCTCCTCCTCGACCTGGATTCCGTTCTCCTCGAGCTCGTAGCGCACAAAGCCGAGAAGGTCTCGCACGACCTGATTTACGTCGCCATCCTGAAGCTCTACATCCATGGGACGGACCGCAAAAAGAAAGTCCACGACGATCTTGTTTAGTCGCTCGACCTCCTCGTTAACGACGTCGATGTACTCCTGGAGCCGCTCTTCGTCGGCGTTCCCCTGCTTGAGAGACTTCTGAATAAGCTGCATGTGGATCCCGATGGAACCGAGGGGGTTCTTTATCTCGTGGGCAACCCCGGCGGCGAGGGTAGTGAGTGCGGCGAGACTCTCTGCCCGGCGAAGACGCGCCTCCTTGCCCTTTCGCTCGGTCACATCCTCCACCAGGAGAAAGTTTCCCTGGATACTCCCTCCCCGTACCAGGGGGAGGATACTGCAGCTCAAGGTCCGGGAGCTTCCGCCAAGGCCAAGGGTGAACTCCTGGTCCGTCACGGACTCCTGATTGGTAAGAGCGTGGTGGACAAACTCCGCGATTTCCGGGTCTGCGATAACCTCCCAGAGGGGGTGCTCGTAGTTCTCTCCCGGGGCGATGGGAAGTAGACGGGAGGCGGGTCGGTTCTGCAGCACCAGATTGTGATCCCCGTCCGTGACCATCACACCGTCGGTCATGGAGTCGAGGACCGCCTCGAGGCGCTCGTTTTCGGCTGCTATATCCTGCAGGAGAGATCGTATCTGATCGACGTGAAGCTTCGAGAGTTTGCCTAGGGCTCGCTCAATAAATTTCCGCATGCATCAAACCACCGAACTCCTGGGATACCTCCTCCTGAGCGCGAGAAACAGCGACTCCGCCGTCGACTTGGGGCTCATGTTCCGGGTTTCCACCCGGGCCAAATGGTCCGCCACGATGCGATCGAGCTCCGCGATAATCTCGGTGCTCTCCAACGCGGCGGCGCGGTTCACCGAGGCGCTCTCCAGAAGCCGCTCTCGCAACGTTCGGGTCAGCTCCTCGCAGAAATAGCGAAAAACCCCTCGCGGGTCACCCTGACTCATCGCTTCCAGGAGCTCCTGCATTCCCCTGGCACCATCGTCTCCGAGCTCATGGAGCACGTGGCTGACGATTGCTGCCATGGGAACCGCATAGTCGAAGGTGCTTCTGAGGAAGTAACTACGCACCGAAGACTCAGGCTGCTCCTGGTCGCGGAAGATTCGTTCCATGACCCGTCGCTCTTCTTCCGGGCTCCGCGGGGAAAACCGATAGTCCCGAACCCGGGAGAGGATAGTCGCAATCATCGCCGAGCGACGACTGCTGGTGATGATAAAGTACACATTCGGCGGGGGTTCTTCCAAGGTTTTGAGAAGGGCGTTCCGTCCGCTCTCGTTCATCTGCTCACCGTTTTCGAAGATGATCACCTTGTTTCGCCCGCCACCGGACAAATGAGCCCAGGAGGAGGCGTTTCGCACGTGGTAAATGGCGATCGGGTCCGAGGGGATTGCGCTCACAACCTTTCCCGCCTTCTCCAGGAGAGCGGCGGTCTCCTTTTCCAGTACCGCCTGCTTCGGGAGCTCGTTCGGCGGCTCCACGGAACGAAGCCCCTCTTCTATCCCGTTGAGCGCCGGGGCGATCTTGGAGATGCGGTTCTCCTCCCCTTCCCAGAGGACTGGGTCGAAGCGCCGGGTAAGCTTTCGCATCGCCCGGACAAAGAGGTAGGCTCCCGGGGCGCTCCTCGTATCCAGAAGCACTCTTCGGGTAAGGGTAAGCTCCTGGAGAAAGTACCGCGACCCTAGCAGCAGGGTTTCGGGGTGGGTCAGGAGGCGCTGCTGAGTGCAGTTAGCGCATCCGCAGTTCCAGGGCGCCTCCTCCTGCTCGCAGGTAAGGACCCGGGCGAGCTCGAGAGCTACCGTGAGCTTGCCCGTGTAGGCAGGTCCGGAGAGGAGAATCGCCCGAGGAAGGTTGCCGCTTCGGATGTCCGTGGTGATTCGCGCGACCAGGTCGCCGTGCCCGATAATATTCTCAAACATGGGCGATCTGCCTCGATAGAATCTCAGAGATGTAGGGAAAGAGAGGGCTCAGAAAGCGGGCGAAGACACTCTCTTCGATAAGCTCCGCGGGATCGATAAAGGGCTGTATCTGAATCAGCAGCAAAAGCAGAAAGGTAACCACCAGCCCCTCAGCAATGCCGAGAAAGAACCCAAGGGCGTGATCGAGACTGTCCAGGTGTATGCGCTCGATAAGCCGATCCAGAGCAGTCTCGAAGATCTTGACCCCGAGATAGGTGAGCAGAAATAGCCCAAGGAAGCTAATCACCTGAGACCAGGGAGAGGCCCCTATGTAGTTGTCCAGATAGCCCGCAACCACACCGGAAAAGAGAACCGCCACGACGATACCGAGGATTACCGAGGCCATGGACATGAGCTCTTTAACAAAGCCCCGAATCCCCGCCCGGATGGAGGTGAAAACGATGATTATTAGAAAGACGATGTCCACTCCGGCGAGATCGATACCCTGCATTAGCGCTCTTCCTCCTCGGAAAGCAGACCTTCTATCTCGTCACTGATGCGGCCCGTGGGATCCCCACCGGCAAGGGTGCGCAACGCCTCGACGGCAGTCTCATACCGCAGCCGGTCCGCCCAGAGCTCGAAGAGAGCGTCCACCACCGCCTCCGCCCCGGGATCCTCCTCGGTGATGGCTACGACTCCACCGGCCTCGCCAAAGTAGCTCGCGTTGCGTATCTGGTCCCCCCGAGAAGCCCTGGCGGAAAGGGGGACCACCACCGCGGGAGTTCCGGTTGTCGCGGCCTCCCACAAGGTACCCGCTCCCCCGCGGCAGAGCAAGAGATCCGCCCGGGCGAGGATGTCTCCATACTCAGAGCCGAAAAAGGGGCGGCTCATGTACAGCGGTGAGTCCGCTGCCGGGGCGGGGTGGTCACCCCGTTGATGAACTACGGTGAACTTCTCGGTTAGCCGCTCCAACTGCGAGGAGACAATCTCATTGAGCTGCTGCGCCCCGAGAGAGCCGCCAACTACCAGCAGAAGCGATCGATTCAGATCGAGATCGAGCCACCGGGAGGCGTTCTCCCTCGAGCCCTCCCGCACCGCCCGGCGAACCGGATTGCCCAGGGCGAGGGCCCGAGCCCCCCTGGCCTCCAGGGCCGCGGCGGTCTCAGGATAGGCGGTGAGGACCAGCCGAGAGGAGCGAGCGTTGAGTCGCGTCGCCAGCCCCGGATCGAGGTCCGACTCATGAGAGACCACCGGAATACCCAGGCTCCGCGCCGCCGCCACCGGCGGTACCGAGACAAAACCGCCTTTGGAGAAAAGAAGCGCCGGGCGCTCCTCCTTGAGCAGCTTCCGGGCCGCGAAATATCCTCCGGCAATCTTGAAAAGGTCGGTGAGGTTACGAAGAGAGAGGTATCTGCGGAGCTTACCCGCCGGAACCGCCCGGTACGGGATGCCCGCGGATTCCACGATTTCTCGCTCCACCCCCCGAGGGGAGCCGATCCAGAGAAAGTGATCATGGCCGCGGCGGCGCAGCTCCTCGATTATGGCGAGGGCGGGAAAGACGTGTCCCCCTGTGCCGCCCCCTGTAAATGCCAGTAATTGGTCCATAGATTGAAAGCTCGACAACGGTAAAGTATAGTCTTATACCATGCAGAGACAGCGTGTTTCAAACTCGTCCACCACCTATCTGGTTTTTCTCGTCTTCCTTCTAGCCGTTCTCGCGGTACCGGCGGGGGCTCAGAATCAGGACGGCGAGGAAACCGCCTTTTACACCGATCAGCCCACATTCACCCTAGCCCCGGACACGGAGTTCACTGACACCCTGGCGGAGGAGATAGCAGCCCTGGATCCACGGCTCGGCATAGAGGCGCGCTTCTACCTTCCCGTCCCGTCTGAGGTCGTCGAGCAGCCAGACTTCGAGCTCGAGCTCTACAACATCTTACGCTCGGTAAGCACCATGGAGGGTATCGAATACTACTCGGCTAGCCGGGAACGCATGCGAACCTTCTATCACGAGTCCTACGCGGTAGCTGGCCCTGATGGAGATGAGCGCATTTCTGATCCTCTGGTCTCACGGATACCCCGGGAAGATAGGGTCTACGTCTTCCAGAAGGATAGCTCCTTTGGCAAGAACGTTCAGCAGCTCGACTACAACTACGCCGAGGGCAACTTCCTCATTAGAATGGAAAACCTCACCACTATGTTCTATAACGGCCTCATACCGCTGGTGGCGGACGGCAACCTGCTTACCTACCTCGTCGTGGAGCCTCGGGAAGAGGGGATCGTCTTTTACGGCCATCTCGCGGTCAAAGTGGGAGCCCTCTTCGGTATGGAAGATCGGGCACGAAACAGCTTCTACAACCGCATTAAAGCGCTCTACGACTGGTTCACCCAACGTATGGAAGAAGAGTTTCAACTCTAACGGCCCGCCGACCATCGCAAGTCCCCGAACCCGGGGCGTCCCCGTTGGTGGGCCGTCTTCGGGCTCTGTGACGGCAGTTCCGCCGCCACCCTAACCTTCCTTTAACAAATCCGGAAATCCTAACAAAAGTTTAACAGAAACCTTACAAACCTCTTACTCAGCAGTAGGACCTTGGGCTCACGTTAATTATCACTATTTCGAATCCACGAAGGAGGATCGAACATGAAAAAGCTTATTGCTTTTCTTACCATCGTGATGCTCGCCGGCGCCGTTGTGTTTGCCGGAGGCCAGAGTGAGTCCGGTTCCGGCATGGAGTCCGGTGCCCAGGAAGAGGGAGGGGCCTACGACTGGCTCATCGAGAGCGGGGACTTCGTCGAGGTCAACCCCCTCGAGGTCGAGGGCAATATTATTACCGCCGGTAGCTCCACGGTCTTTCCCGCCGCGGAGGTCCTCGCCGCCCGCTTCAATGATGAGGGGTACGGAGGAACGGTCACCGTCGACAGCATCGGTTCCGGTGGCGGATATGAGCGGTTTGCCGCGGGAGAGTCGGACATCTCCAACGCGAGCCGTGCCATTAAGCAGAGCGAGATCGAGGCTGCCCAGGCTAACGGTCGTAATCCGATCGAATTTACCCTCGGTACCGACGCCCTCGCAGTCGTTGTGAACACCGCGAATGATTGGGTCTCCGACGCCACCTTTGAGGAGCTCGCCGAGATCATGACCGCCGAGAACTGGAGTGACGTCAACTCCAACTGGCCGGACGAGCCGATTCAGCGCTTTATCCCCGGCACCGACAGCGGCACCTTCGACTACTTCGTCGAAGCGGTCTTTGACGAGGATGCCGAGCCCCTTCTGGCAGCTCCGAACCTGCAGCTCTCGGAGGACGACAACATCCTCGTGCAGGGTGTTGAGGGCAGTCCCTACTCCATCGGCTTTTTCGGCTACGCCTACTACGCCGAGGAGTCCGACAGGCTGACGATTCTCAGCCTCGAGGGTGTGGAGGCGAGCGCCGAGAACGTCGACAACGGCAGTTACCCGCTGGCTCGACCGCTCTTCATGTACTCTGATCGGGAGATCATGCGATCCAAGCCCCAGGTTGCCGCGTTCCTCGCTTTCGCGATTAACAACGCTACCGAGGCGATGCGAGAGGTCGGATACTTTGCCGCCTCTGATCGAGCTCTCGAAGAGTCCAAGCAGAACTGGCTCGAAGCGATGGAGGGTGCGTACTAAACCGCCCCGTCTTGGTCAAGAGGAACCGGGGGAGAGGGCGGTTACGCCTTCTCCCCTTTTTTGGAACCTAGGAGGTATGAATGAGTGACCAGACAGAGAAATCCTCGGAGTTTGATTTCTCTCCGAAGAGACGACCAACGGAGAGCATAATCCGGGGCTTCCTCTTTGTATGCGCCTTGCTTTCGATTCTGACCACCCTTGGAATCGTAATAATCTTAACCCGGGAGTCCTTTCTCTTCTTCGGTGACCCAGAGGTCTCACTCTGGGAGTTCTTCACCGCCACCGAGTGGCAGCCGGTTATCGGACAGTTTGGCGTTCTCCCGCTCATTAACGCGACCTTTATGACCAGCTCCATCGCCATGCTCGTCGCCACCCCCCTGGGGCTCATGGTTGCGATCTACCTGAGCGAGTACGCCTCCACGGAGGTCCGCGGTTTTCTCAAGCCAATTCTCGAGGTCCTCGCGGGTATACCGACGGTTGTCTACGGCTACTTTGCGGTGACCTTTATGACGCCACTCCTGCAGAACCTCTTTGGTCGGGACATAGTGCAGATTTATAACACCGCCTCCGCCGGTATCGTCATGGGGATTCTAATTCTGCCGCTGGTGACCTCGATGACCGAGGACGCCCTGAGCGCAGTTCCGAGGAGCCTCCGGGAGGCGGCGTACGGTCTCGGAGCGACAAAAATGGAAGCGTCCATGCAGGTCGTCGTTCCCGCCGCCTTCTCCGGGATTGCGGCGGCCTTCATAATCGGTCTCTCTCGAGCAGTGGGTGAGACGATGATCGTCGCCCTCGCCGCCGGAGCCGGCCCGAAGTTTACGCTCAATCCCTTTGAGGCAGCGGAGACTCTAACCGGTTACATCGTACGAATCAGCGGAGGGGATATCAGCTACAATACCACGGACTACAACAGCATTTTTGCCCTGGGACTCATTCTCTTCTTGATTACCCTCGGGCTCAACTTCATTAGCCGTCGAATCGTCGAACGGTACCGGGAGGTGTACGAATGAGTACGCTCACCAGTTTTACCGGCCAGGATCTGCGCCGACACGAAGAGATCATGCGCAACCTCCAGCGGCGCCGCCGCTCCGGGATCGTCTGGCAGCTCCTCTTTTACGTTGCCACGGTGGTTGCGATCGTCGCACTGATTATCCTGCTTCTCAACATTTTCAATCGTGCCTTCGGCTATGTTCTCGTGCAGAACGAGATCCAACCGAAAACATTGGCTCCCGACGGAGACCTGACGGCGCTATCCGAGGAGGAGCTCATTTCGATTCTCGAGGATAACCTCTCAACGGGACTCATACGACGGTTCAACCACGAGGAGCCTCTTGCGGAACGGAGCCAGTCACAGTTGATCGACCTCGTTGAGCGCCGGGTAGTGGAACCCACCATTATTGACTCCTTTTCGCTCCAGGAGTCGCTCTTCAACCAGGGAATGGTGCAAGAGGCCCTGCTGGAGGCTCGAGAGGAAAGCGGCGAAGCGGTGGAGCTTACGTTCCGCTCCTGGCTCACTCCCAAGTTCATCGTCAGCCCCCAGAACCCTAGGCCGCAGTTGGCCGGTGTCCGTACGGCGATCCTGGGCTCCCTCTGGATGATCCTCATTACCGCCGCTTTCGCCTTTCCGGTAGGCGTCGCCGCGGCGGTCTATCTCGAGGAGTACGCCAGGCAGAACAGGCTCAACCGGCTCATTCAGGTAAACATCTACAATCTCTCGGGGGTTCCGTCGATTATCTATGGACTTCTCGGCCTCGCCGTATTTGTTCGCGCCCTCGGCCCCATAACAAGTGGCCTCGCCTTTGGAGGGGCCGATGCCACGGAGAACGGACGAACTATCATCTCCGCGGGCCTCACCCTTGCTCTTCTGATACTTCCGATAATCATTATCAACTCCCAGGAGGCGATTCGGGCAGTGCCGCAATCCTTGCGGGACTCGAGCTACGGCATCGGGGCCACCAAGTGGCAAACCATTCGCCACCACGTCTTGCCGGCCTCCTTTGATCGAATCCTCACAGGTACGATCCTCGCTATCTCCCGGGCCGTCGGAGAAACCGCGCCGTTGGTGGTAATCGGTGCTTCCACCTTCATCTCCGTGGACCCAACGAGCATTTTCTCGAAGTTCACAACCCTGCCCATACAGATCTACCAGTGGTCCGCCAGACCCCAGGGACAATTCAGAAACGTAGCGGCGGCGGCTATTATCGTGCTGCTCGTCCTAATGCTCTCGATGAACGCCACCGCTATCATCATGCGTAACCGTATTGCAAAACAGAGGAGGGCGTAATCGTGTCAGACCCGACGACTACCCTTAGCAAGACAACCAATGACCAGGGCGCTCCCCTGGCGATGCACACGAGAAATCTAGACTTCTTCTACGGCGACTTTCAGGCGCTCTTTGACGTGAGCCTCGATTTCCAGCAACACAAGGTGACCGCCCTCATCGGCCCATCGGGCTGCGGAAAGAGTACCCTCCTCCGCTGCCTCAACCGAATGAATGACCTCATACCGGGAACTCGGCCGGAGGGAGACGTCTACTTTCACAGCAAGAACATCTACGACCGGGATGTGGATCCAGTAGAGATCCGCCGGCGAGTGGGGATGGTCTTTCAGAAGCCGAACCCCTTTCCGAAAACCGTCTATGAGAACATTGCCTGGGGCGCGCGAATCAACGGCTACTCCGGAGACTTCGATGAGCTCGTCGAGACGAGCCTCAAACGAACCGCCCTCTGGAACGAGGTCAAGGACAAGCTCAAGCAGAACGCCTTGAGTCTCTCCGGCGGACAGCAGCAGCGTCTCTGCATCGCCCGGGCGATCGCGGTCGAGCCCGACGTCATTCTCATGGACGAGCCGACCTCCGCTCTCGATCCAATCTCGACGGCGAAGATCGAGGATCTCATGGACGAACTGAAACAGCGCTTTACCATCATCATAGTTACACATAACATGCAGCAAGCCGGTCGCGTTTCCGACCAGACCGCCTTCTTCCTCAACGGCTACATCGTTGAGGCTGGTAACACAAAGGAAATTTTCTTCAACCCGAAGGAAGAGCGGACCGAGGCGTACATTTCCGGTCGTTTCGGCTGATCCCGGCGGTGCGAAAAGGAGTTAAGTAATGGATCAAACACGACATCATTTCACTCAGGCTCTACAGGATATGTACCAGAGCATCCTCCGGATGGGGACGCTGGTGGAGGAAGCATTGCGCAAAGCCCTAACGTCCGTATCCACCCTGGACTACAAACTCGCGGAGCAGGTCATCGCCGACGACAAGCGGATCGACCAGGCGCAGCTGGAGGTCGAGGACGCCTGTGCAAAGATGATAGCCACCGAACAGCCCGTGGCGACAAACCTCCGGGAGATCCTGGTTGCGATCAAGATCGCCTCGGACCTCGAGCGAATCGGTGACCACGCGCGCCACCTCGCTCGCTCCCTGGATACGTTTGCACACGACGCCTTTCAGGAGGTGGTTCCCTCCATGGAAAAAATGACCGAGCGTGGCATTTCCATGCTCCACGACTCCCTCACCGCCTTTGTGGAACAGGATCCGGATAAGGCGCGATCCGTCGCCGCCCGAGACGAGGAGATCGACGCGATGCATCGCAATCTCTATCAGAAGATCGTAAAGATAATGAAGCACGAGCCGGAGCTGATCGAGGACGCCACGCGCCTTCTCTTTCTCAACCGGTTTCTCGAACGCCTCGGTGACCACGTCACCAACGTCTGCGAGTGGATTATCTACGCAAAGACGAGCGAGCATGTGGAGCTCAATGAGTAGCCATGGCACACGAGCATGTCCTTGTCGTTGATGACGAGACCGATATCCTCGAATTGATCCGATACAACCTTCAGAAGGAAGGCTATCGGGTAACCACCGTCAAAACCGGAGAGGAGGGGCTGCAACTGATACGGGAGCTGAAACCCGATGTGGTTGTCCTGGACCTGATGCT
>CAYZHV010000086.1:0-14096 GCA_964478055.1 uncultured Spirochaetaceae bacterium
GATCTCGTTCTGTTTCCAGCCCCGGATCCCAGGGGATAGAGCCGGAGCACCGGAGGTTCCTGCACTTCCTCAGGCTCCCCCACCGGCACATCCCCGGAAAGCTCAGCCAGGGCCGAACGCAGCTGCGAATCGCGCTGCTCCGCCACGGCATTGCCGGTAAGCCAGAAGAAGAGAATCGCCACGAGCACCCCACCGAGAAAGAGAGAAGCAACCACCGCGAGATCTCTGTAGTCCCGCATCAACCGTTCCTCCCCTGTCCGTAGCGTCTTGGCATAGTGTGCCTGTCGATGAGGGGGACAAGCGTGTTGGAGAGGAGAATGCCGAGCATCACGCCGTGGACGCCGGAGCCATAGAGCCGAAAGAGGCCCGCAAGGGCTCCGGCGAGAAGAGCATAGACCGCCATCCCTTTGCCGGTGAGCGGGGAGGTTACCGTCTCGGTGGCAACAAAGAATGCTCCAAGAACCGTTGCTCCCGTGGTTAGGTGGAAAAGGACATCCCCGGTAAAAAGCGCGGCGCCGTAGGGCGCACCGCCAAAGATACCAACCACCAGGGAGAAACTTCCGAGAAAGAAGAACGGCATCAGCGCCGGGAGAATCGTTCGGCCCAGGAGGAGGAGGCTTCCTAGAAGGAGAAGTGCCACAGAGGCGCCGCCTAGGGTGGCCACGGCGTTTCCGAGAAAGAGATCGGTGTAGCCACCGGGCATTCGCAATCCGAGAAACTCGCCGCCAACGTTGTTAATAAGCCGGGTAACCTGATCATCCAGGGCTGTTGTCCCAACGCCCGTGAGTCGGTGATAGGTCTCGGCGAGACGAGCAGGCGCCTCCACATTCGCGCCGGAAAGAAGCTCGAGCGGAGATGTTGCACCCGCCCTCGGGCCCCCGAGGCTCCGGGGAAGTATCCAGTGGGAGCCAAAGCTCGGAAAGGAGACGACCGCGAAGACATACCCTCCCGCCACCGGATTTATCCAGTAGGAGC
Source organism: uncultured Spirochaetaceae bacterium (assembly GCA_964478055.1). GTDB lineage: Bacteria > Spirochaetota > Spirochaetia > DSM-27196 > Alkalispirochaetaceae > CAYZHV01. The sequence goes on from CAYZHV010000086.1 coordinate 976, forward strand.
CGGTACCGCCGAAGGTCCACTTGATTACCGCCATGGAGAAAAGGGTCGTGGCGCCGACCATGTAAAGGGGCGTGCCCGGGGGCATCGTAGCCGCCAGAAGCAAGGCGATCATGACGGCGTTGCCGTCGGCTAGGGATCCGCGATCGAGGATCATGGAAAAAAGGAGCTCTCCCAGAAGAGCCACCACCACCGTGGTGGCCAGGACACCGAAGGCCGGTAGCCCGTACTGGTAGACGCCCCAGCCAAGGGCCGGAAGAAGCGCAATGGAGACGCCCCACATGATCTTCGGCGTCGTCATAAGGTCAAACTGCTGCGGCGCCGTGGCCCGGGTCAGAGTATCACTCATAGAATTCCCCGATCCTCAGCGGCGCGCTTGGCATCGCGAAACCGCTCGACAAGCGGTATCCGCGAGGGGCAGACATGAGCGCAGACACCGCACTCCCGGCAGTCCATGAGCCCTTCCTCCACCGCCTTTTCCAGCTCTCCATGCTCGATGAGCTTATAGAGCCGCATCGGGTTGAGCCCCACGGGGCAGCTCCGTATGCAGCGGCCGCACTGGATGCAGGGGAGCTCTTCCGAGCTTCCTACTTCCTCTTTGGTAAGGGCGAGAATCGCCCGGGTCGTTTTGGTAATCGGGAGGCTCACATCCTCGATGGTGTGTCCCCGCATGACACCGTTAATGACGATCCGATCCGGCATTTCCGAGAGCCCGCCACATTCCGCGATGAGCTCCTGCACCTGCATCCCCAGGCGCACCTTGAGATTTGCGGGATTGCGGATCGCTCCGCCGGCGACGGTAACGACCCGCTCGATCACCGGCTTTCGCAGGACAATTGCCTCGTACGCCTCGTGAGCAGTGGACGCGTTGGCTACAACCGCACTGACATCGAGGGAGGTCCCGCCGGAAGGCACCTCTCGCCCCGTCAGGCGCTGCAGAAGGATCTTCTCATCCCCCCGGGGATAGAGGTGAGGCAGCACCTTCACCTTCCAGCTGAGGTCCCGCTGGGCGATCGCCCTGCGCAGGATCCTCGCTCCCTCTCGATTACGTGACTCAAAGGCAAAGACGAGCCTCCGGGGCGCAACGATCCGCTCGAGAACCTCAGCCCCTTCGAGGACTGTCTCAGGATATGAGCGAATGAGCTGAAGATCCGCCTGCATGTAGTGATCCGACTCAAGGGCGTTGATAACAAGGAGGTCGATCTCCTCCGCCCGGGCGGCGGCGTACTTGAGGTGGGAGGGGTAACCTTCGCTTCCCATGCCCACGACTCCCCGGTCCATGAGCGCCTTCTGCAGCTGCTCCGGAGTCTGGTTGCGCCACTGGTGCTCCCCCTCCTTCTTGCCGAGGCGATCGAACTCGCCGTTGAGCTCAATGACCACCGCCTTGTTCACCGTCCCGTCGTAGCCGACAACGTCCCGAATATCTCGGACAATGCCGGGGATCGGCGCGTGAATACGGGTCGCCTCGGAGCGGCCGATGAGCATCCCCTCTCGTACAGTGTCACCTCGCTTCACCAGGGGTGTCGCCGCGGGACCCACGTGTTGTTTCAGAGGTACGGTACAAATGGTTGGGACTGCGGCATTCCGAAAAGGAAGGGGCGTCGTGCGCCCATCGGTAAGACGAATACCGCCGTGCTGTAGAAGCGGGCCTAGGTTCATGCCTCTCCTCTAGTGCTCCTTACGCCAAAATTGCGAGCGAGTCCGAGCCCGAACAGTAAAAAGGGTGAAAAGGCGACCAGTAGCGCCCCTGCCAGCGGTGCCGGCCGAAAGTTGGACAAGTATAGTCGGTCAAAAGTGGCGTACTCAACCCCCGAGAGACGCTCTTCCGAGAGCAGCACCGTGTGTACTCCCGGATAGGCCGTTCCCGCATTCAGGATCTGCGCAAGCCACTCCTCATCGAACCGGAGTACCACCTCCCGGGACTCCCGAAGCCGCCCTTCAACCATGTCATAGGTGGGCAAAGCGACCTCCTCCCCGGCGGCGGGGACGTCAAAGCCGCCGCCGTAGGAAATCGACTCCTGAAAGGCGCGGTGCGCGACATAGCTCGCCACATCCGGAAGAGTGCTGCCTTCTTCAAAGAGTCGAGAGATCTCCTCGTAACTGATTTCCGTGAGTTCTCTTCCGGCGGGTGCTGGCACCGGCGGCGCCTTTACCGGTGGCACCAGGAGGGAGACGAGTACGACTAAGAGCAGCCCACCGGAGCCCCAGAGGGTCCCTGGCACCCCCGGCTTAGGCTGGGGGGCTCCGAAGCGTCGAGTAAGAATCGAAGTCGCAGTAAACGGGTGGTGCTCGTAGGCTTTGTACCGTCTGTAGTCCGTGAGCAGAACCAGAAGTATCGCCATCAACGCCAGGACAAAACTCCCGATCACTCTTATCGCGGCACCCCCGCCTTCCCCGGCGGCAATTAGCAGAATCCCTACCGAGAGGACAGACCACCCCGCCGGAACTATCTCCGGCACCCGGAGAGCCAGAAGCAGACGACGATAGCTCTTCTCCTCCCGGAGCCTAAGCGCCCTGCGGCTAGACTTGAGAACATGGAGGAGCGCAAAGAGAAGAAGCCCCGCGGCGACAGTACCCGGTGCTCCGGTGGCAACCGCGGGCAGAAAGCTCAGGAGCAGGGGAACCCCGGCGAGCCAGTTCGAACGAAATAGAAACAAGAGCCCCCCGGCCCAGAGGAGGAAGAGCCCACTAACGAGCACCGAGTTCGCCCCGAGAGCATCCACGAGAATCCACTGCTCCCCGGTGGCAGGCCACCCTCGATGGAGGCCCCCGCCGAGGCGAGAGCGCAACAGCGCGAGGAGGGAACGGGTGGAACGATCTTTCTCCACTAAGAGGAGATGATACCGCTCCCCTCCCCTTCGAACGGTAAAAAAGGCGGGCAAGGATCGGAGGTACGGGTCCAGTCTCGGATCCTCGGGGTCCAGCCGCTCCGGGAGCTCTCGCACCGAGACCCCCTGGAGCTCCGGAAAGCCCTGAAAGCGCGCCTCGGCGTTGGCCACGGAGATAACCCGGGGGCCGCCCTCTTCGCCTATTCTTTCGTGGACCTCGGATATCTCCCGGTCATAGTCCACCAGCAGGGTATACCAGTCTGACCAAATCGTGCCGTTTCCGGGAGCGCTCGTGGAGACCGCGAGAAGAAGCAGAGAGGCCCAGAGGAGCCAGGAGAGGTAGAAGGAGATGCGTCGAATTGTGGAAGCGCGCATTAGAGCAGGCTAAACGCCATCCCCATAAAGAAGCCGAGGAGCACTCCCACGGCTACCTCCGCCGGGGTGTGGCCGTTGACCTCCTTAACCGGTTTGAACTGTACGCCGTAATCCCGATTGAGCTGAAAGCCGATTCGGTTGAGCTCTCTCGCCTGGGCGCCGGCGGCACGACGCACACCAAGGGCGTCCCGGATGGTGAGCATGCCGTAGAAGAGGGCCAAGGTGAAAAGAGGATTCGCTACGCCGTATATGAACCCGATGGAGGTGGCGATGCCGGTAACCAGGGAGGAGTGACTCGAAGGCATACCGCCGGTCTTCCAGACCAGGGTTGTGAGGACATCACGAGACCCGCGATGCTCACCCTTAACGGTTTCCACGGCGACCTTGATCAGCTGAGCCACGAACCAGCTAAAAAAAGCGGAGAGGAAAATTCGGCTCGAGACCATTCCATAGATGTAGGAGACCGCCTGACCCCGCATATAACGGCGCATTGTCATCCGCAGCGCAGCGATTTGTCAAGCTTGCCTCCATTTCATATACTTGGTCGCGAATTACCATGTCCACACACCGGAAAGGCACCCTCTTCACCGCGGGCCGCGATGACCACGGACGTCGTCTCGAGCGCATTCTCCGAAAGCTCTTTCCCCGAGTGCCCCGGTCCGCCATTAACAAGGCGCTCCGCAAAGGGGACATCCGCATCGGCGGGAACCGCGCCAAGGCGGACCATCGGGTGGAAGAGGGGGACGTTATCGAGATCCGAGCCTCCTTCGCCGCGGAAGCCGAGCGTCCCTCAGAGAGGGTCGGCAAAAGCCCCGCCGGTCACGGCGGCGGGGGCCTGGAAGTTCTCTTTCGCAACCAGGACCTCCTCGCGGTGAACAAACCCTCGGGCCTCGCCGTCCACGGACCGGACTCCCTCACCGGGAGGGTCCGCGGGCTCGTAGCCTCCGATCCCCGCGACCCCGGCGCCGAGACCGGGGAACCGCACCCTTCGACCAGCGCCCCGGGAAACTCCCTCTCCTTTCGACCCGGCCCGCTCCACCGCCTCGACAAGCGCACTACCGGCGTCATCGTCTTCGGTCTCTCCCTGGAGGGATCAAAACGTTTCTCCGCCGCCCTCAAGGAGCGCCGTCTCACCAAGCTCTACCTCGCACTCCTCCGGGGGCGGCTGCCCAAGGCCGAGCGGTGGCAGGACACCCTGGAGGGAGAGGGAAAAGAGCAGTTCGCGGATCTCTCGGTGGCACCGATTATCCATTTTGCGGAGGCCACACTGGCGGTCTGCGCCCCTCACACCGGCAGAACTCACCAAATCAGAAAACAGGCGGCCCTCCACGGCCACCCGCTCCTATCAGATCACGCCTACCAGGGTTCGCGATCTCCCGGGCCCCGCCGCCCAAGGGACGGGGCCGGCGACGCACGCCCCGGCGCCGCGCCGGGACAGCCCGGCTCCCCGGGGCTCTCCGGAGGCTACATCCTCCACGCCTTGAGCCTCTCAGCCCCGGCGGAGTTGGACCTCGGGTTTACCGCCATTCTGGCGCCCCTGCCGGAGGAGAGCGGCAATCGCCTCGGCGGCTTTGCCGCCGCCAACTCCGCCATGGAGCTCGCCATCCGGGAGGGGCCGCTGGCAGAGCGGCTCGCGCGACCGGTGGAGCGGCTCCGAGAGGAACCGGGATCGGCCTCCTATCTCCTGAGCACCATCGCCACGGAGATCCACGACCGGCGGAGCGCTCTTAATGAGCTACACGAATGGGCATGATGTGGGATAGATTGTACGTATGAAGAAGTTCCTTGGCGCCCTCCTCTGGCCCTTTCGGTCGATCAAGGTTTTTGCGCTGGTCGGTAAGAGCGGTACGGGTAAGAGCTTTCGAGCGCGCCTGGTCATGGAAAAGCACAACATCGAAATGATGATAGACGACGGGCTGCTCATAAAGGGCGACAAGATCCTCGCCGGGAAGTCCGCCAAACGGGAGAGCGCCTACCTCAGTGCGGTCAAGACCGCCCTCTTCACCGAGAAAGGACATCGAAAAGAGGTCAAGGCGGCCCTGGAGCGGCAGCACTTCAAGCGGATCCTCATCATCGGGACCTCGGAGCGAATGATCAAGAAGATCGCCAAGACTCTCGGCCTTCCGGAGCCAAGCCCGAAGCGGATTATCCAGATCGAGGATATTGCCACCACCGAAGAGATAGACACCGCCATCAATCACCGGAAGCTCCAGGGGCGCCATGTGATTCCGGTTCCCACCATCGAGGTCAAGCGAACCTACCCGCAGGTCATGACCGACTCGGTCAAGCTCTTTCTCCGCCGGGGCCTCAACGTCTTCAAGAAGCCGAACGTCTTCGAGAAGACCGTGGTCCGACCGGAGTTTAGCAAGAAGGGAAGCGTCTCCATGTCCGAGAGTGCCTTGAGTCAGATGATCATGCACTGCATAGACGAGTACTCTCCGGGGCTCCGGATCAGTCGAGTGACCGTCAAGCACGATCACCGGGGGTATCGCTTCGATGTCTACGTAAACGTACCCTACAACCTCCAGCTCTCTGGGAGCATTCACGGTCTACAGCAGTACATTATTGACCACATCGAGCGGTTCACCGGTGTGATAATCGACGAGCTCAACATAATCATTGATAATGTAGTTGAAAGCACCTACACTTAAATCCGAGGTGGATCGTTATGAAGAAGCGCGTCTTATTTGTTGTACTGCTTGTAGTTGCTCTAACCGTGACCAGCTTTGCTCAAAGCAACACCTTTGAGTACACCAGCGAGCACTACCGGGTGCTCTCGGAGGTGAGCGATGTGCACGCCGAGCAAACCGCGGCAAAGCTCGAGGCTACCCTCACCCTCTATAACGACTACTTTCGCTTCGACCTCGAATCGCTTCCCACGAGAATGAAGGTGCGCATCTTTGCCACCAAGCCGCGCTTTGACAACTACCTCCAGCGAGTTCTCGGAGAGACTCGAGAGGACTTTGTCTATCTGCACTACAATGATGTCGCCAAGAGCGAGCTCGTCGGCTTCGAACAGGAGGACGCGAGCTTCGACATCGCCCTCAAGCACCAGGGCTTCATTCAGTACTTTCGCGCCTTTATACCCCATCCGCCCCTCTGGCTGCGAGAAGGGTTTGCGGTCTTCTTCGAGGAGACCACCTACGATGAGCAGTTTCGGGCGGCGATCTACAAGGAAAACCTCGCCTGGCTCGATACGCTCAAAGGCATAATCGACGAGGGCAACACCATTCCCATGGAGGATATGCTCACCATGCGGGTGAGCGAGGCCCGGGAGCAGATCGAGGTGTTTTACCCTCAGGCGTGGGGGATCGTCTCCTTTCTGGTCAACTCCCAGGACCGGGACGTCAATAGACTGCTCTGGGACTCTCTGAGCGCTCTGAAGCCGGACAACACCCTCCAGGAGAATGAAGCGGCCCTCAATCGGGAGGTCTTTCGCTGGGTGCAGCCGGAGGAGATGCAAACAAAGTTTGTCGGTTACATCGACTCTCGCCGTTCCTTCCGGGGACTCGTCGAGGCGGGCATGGAAGCGTACGACAATCGGGAGTACGAGACCGCGGAGGAGCACTTCGTCAAGGCGTCAAATCTCCGGCAGGAGAACCACATCCCGCCCTACTATCTCGGACTTATCGCCTACACTCGGCAGAATTACTCCCTGGCTGACTATTACTATGACCAGGCCCTAGACAACGGCGCCGACGAGGCCCTTACCTATTACGCCCTCGGAGTAAACGCCTACGCGGACAACCGGTTCGACGAGGCCGTTACCTTTCTGGAACGCACCATCGACATCAATCCCGAGGCGTATCGGGACCGAGCCGAAGAGCTGCTGGTCCGCATAGAAAGCTAATTAGCTCTAGCGGCCTTTTGGCGTCGGGGAGCTTGGGACTGACTATTACCGGGATGACTATTGCTGGCTCTTCGGCTTGACGTCGAAGACGCCCTCTTTTTCGAACCGTCGCTTCCGACGGAAGATGTGCGTCAGGGCCTCCTCGACGCTTCGGTTGGCGGGAGTCACCGGCTTCAGGAACTCCTTCAGAACGAAGTACGCTTCCTTCATCGGGATGCGACGAACCCCGGCGTAGATGCTCTCCGTGAGGAGGTAGTCCACCCCGAGATAGGCGATGGAGACTTCCCGCCCCACTTCTCCCTCGGATTCCCGCATCACCTCGTCGAGATCCTCCAACCGCTTGAAAAAGCGCTCCCGAAAATCCCGCTTATCCTTTCGAGAGAGGAGCTCGGAGACTGAGGGCAGAAGGTACTGAAGTAGCTGGTAGTCGAGACACTTCTCGAAAATCGGCGCGGCATAGCTGCTGTGGAGGATTTTGAACACCTCCTCCGTGAGCCTGCTGTCGGAAATCTCGCCAAGAAGTGCGACCGAGCGGCGAAGCTTCCGGCGGAGGCGAAACTGCATCTGGAAGCCCGTGGCGACGGAGTACTTGATCGCCCGAATCATGCGAACCGGGTCCTCCTCGAAAATCCGCTCCAGAGGGATAATCGGACGGAGCAGCTTGCGCTGAATATCCTTTACCCCTCCCACGAAGTCCACCACCTCTTCTCGCACCGGAGAGTAGTAGAGCGCGTTCAGGCTAAAGTCCCGGCGAAGCACATCTTCCTGAATCGTCCCGTAGACGTTTCGAAAGCCCTCGGAGTCCTGGGCTCGAAAGGTAGTTACCTCGATCACCTTGTCCCGAAAGAGGATGTGCACAATTCGAAACCGCTTTCCGATAACCCGGCTATTTCTGAAGAGCTTGCGTAGCCGGTTCGGTGTGGCGTCCGTAGCGATGTCGAAGTCTTTCGGTTGCTTGCCGACCAGGAGGTCCCGGACAGCTCCGCCGACAATGTACGCCTCGTGGTCAAACCGCTCCAACCGGCGGGTCACCTTTACCGCATCGGGATCTATCTCCCTTAGGTTGATACCGTGCTCCTCGCGAGTGTAGATGTCCGCCTGTTTCTGAGTGGTACCGTCTTCGGTAGTGAAGTAGCGCTTTCGCACCTAGGAGCTCATCCCCTTTACCGCTGTCATAACTCTGTCGATGATGTCAAAGAGCGCCTTTGCCGCCGGAGCCTCGGGCTCCTCAGCAATAAACGGCTTGCCGCTGTCCCCGGATACAACCAGTCGAGGTTCCAGGGGAACGCTCCCGAGAAAAGGTATGCCCAACTCCGCCGCGGCTTTTTCGCCCCCGCCGGAGCCAAAGACCTTGAGGTTTTCCGTGTCGCGCATGTTTTCCACTACGCCGAGGACCGGTAGCTTGAGCTTCCGGGCAAAGTCGACACTCTTACGGGAGTCGAGAATCGCCACATCCTGAGGCGTGGTGACAACAATACATCCGGTGATGTCCGGGAGGTACTGTCCCAGAGTGAGCGCCTCGTCTCCGGTGCCCGGGGGAGTGTCCATAACCAGAACATCCAGGTCGCCCCAGACGATGTCCCCGAGGAACTGCTTGATAATGCCGAGCTTCATCGGGCCCCGCCAGATGAGCGCCGCGTCCGGGTCGTATCCGATCATCGCCACGCTTGCGGCCTTGAGGTTCGGAAGCACCTCCACAGGCTCGATCTCTTCTTCCGTTCCGGTGAATCGCGCCTCCTCGGCGCCGAGCATCTTGCCCAGATTCGGTCCATGAATGTCCGCGTCGAGAACACCAACCTGAAGGTCTCGCATCGCCAGAGCCCAGGCAAGATTGACCGCCACCGTGGACTTTCCCACACCGCCCTTGCCGCTCATCACAACGATCTTGTATTTGACTCGGCTCATTCGCTCCTTGAGCCGTTCGTCCTGAGGATTGGACCTACCTTGAATCATGGCGGCATAGTAGCACAGCCACAGCAGTTGGGAAAGCGTATCATAAGAAGGAGGACACCATGTTCGCCTATCTCAGATTCCGGCGCAGAAGAAGGTCTTCAACGTCTCTTCTGCCGTCAATGACCCCGAGCAACACAACGGAATCGTCGCGAACCGTATATAACACCCTCCAAGGAGTGACTGTGATCTCACGGTACTTGGTGATGTTTTGTCGTTCAAGCTCGGGGATTACCCGTCCGGATTCCGGGTGCATGGGGAGTTGGGAGAGAGCCTCGTCGATGCGATCCACAAATGACATCGCAGCGGTTGGCGTTGCCTTTGCCGACAACCAATCGACTATCTCCCGGAGGTCGGCCGCGGCACTTGAGGCCCAGACTAGGGACTTCATCTCTCGTCGGGTGAGTTCTCATTGGTGTAGCCGGCGCGCCCCCGGAGTTCGGCTAGCAAGTCTTGATGTGCAACGGTCCGTCCCGCCTCAATCTCGCGCTCACTCTGAGAAATAAGCTTCATCATTCCCAGCGCGTCGCGCATCTCTTGATACGAGTCGGGGTCCATAAGGACGGCACGGGCTTCGCCATTTTGAGTAATCACGACGGGATTGCGTGTTTCGTTGACTTGCCGGAGCATCTCTGCCGCGTTCGTTTTGACGTAGGATATGGGTCGAATGTCGGACGAGAGATTCATAGCCGCCTCCAGTACTAATATAGTACCAAATTATGTCTCTCGCCACAACTGCAGCGTGGAGCAGGAGGCGCGGTTACCCCGCCGCCCTCGCACGCCAGCTAATTCAGGCAGGCAATGGTTTTGCATACCCACGAAAAGACCGCCTCCGGAGAGGCGGCCTCGAATCTATCGTTTCGGTTTTGGCTAACCAGCTCAGAGTTGGATCCTGGCGCCCAGGGACCCCCCAACCGATCCGGAAGTGATGTTGTACATCAGTCCGAGATCGAGTCTGAGAAGGAGAATATTGAAGGAGGTTCCTCCAAAGATACGGAAGGCAAAGGTGTTCACGTTGCTGCTCACACCGAGACTCTCTTTGTCGAACTCATCCGGGAGGGTAATTCCCGCCGCTCCCGCAGCCTGCTTTATGTCCGCGATCTCCTGGTCCGTAACCGCCCGAAAGGTCCCGCCGTCATTGATGAGCAGGTCACTGCTCATCTGCGCTGCGGAATCCGCCACGCCAACGGCCGCGCCGATACCGATGGTAGGCTCAACAAAGAGGATCTTCTTACTCGCCTGGGCTCGGAAGTCGAATATGTTGGCGCCCCAGTCGAACTCCAGGTCCGGCTCGTCCAGAGCGAGCTCGGTGGTATTGCCGGGGTTGTTCGGATCCGGTACGTCAGCTATCTGTATCTGCCCGATTCCCGAAGGGATGGATACCGCCCCATTGAGTCGGTTGTAGCCGACACCGATGGAGACGTCCGGGCGCAGGCCGATGCCCTGCTCAATGATTGCGTAGCGTACGTCCGCACCAAAGAGAGTGTACTCCACGTTGGTATCCCCGAAGTCAACTCCTCCCGGAATCGTCCCGAACTTGAGTCCCACATCAAAGGGAAGAACTACTCCCCCAACCCTCGCGTCGATAGCGTAGGCTGGAAACGGAGCCCCCACGGCCTCGAGGTCTGAGATCTCCGAGGGAACATCGATGCCGAGATCGTCGAAAAGGCCCTCGAAAGCGCGGTAGGGGATAGTCGTTACCCCCGCGGTAACCCCGAAGCCCACGTTCGGCGGAACTCGAAGAAGTTGTCCGATATAGGCGTCGGACCAGTTGAGTCCTACCGTGGAATTCATGGGAAGGCTCTTGGAGAACTCGTCAACAAAGTTCTGAAAGCCTTCCTCATAGTCTTCGATGTTGGTGACGTCCTGTGCCCAGGCCGTCGTGACAAGGGCCAAAAATAGTAGTGTTACGATGATTCGCTTCATTAGGTACCTCCAGCCAGGCGATTCAGCCGCCTGCATAGATAAAACCTAACACCTGTGCCTGGCAAAAACCAATCAGAATGAAGGGCGAAGGGCCGGACGCCCTACTCCTCGATCTTCCAGCGTTCCGAGGCTTGCGCCAGGGAAGCCGCCGTCTCCGTAAGAGCCTCCGTAGCCCGGCGCAGCTCCTCCATGGAGGCGTTGCTCTCGGTGGTTGCCCCGCCGATCTCGCCAATGCGCTGCTCGACCTGCTCGGAGAGGGCTGCCACCTCTTTTAGGCCGTCCCGGACTCCCCGACCCTCTGTGGACGCCTCGGTCGAGCCGCGATGAACAGCCTCTGAGGCGCTCTTGAGACTCTCGATCTCACTGGAAATGCGCTCCCCTTCTTTCAGCAGCTCCTCGGTCTCCGTGGAAACTTCCGCAAAGGAGCTTCGCATCTGCCCCATCTCCTCGTCGGCCCTCTGGAAGGAAGCCGCAGTCTTTCTGCTCGCCTGCGTTGCCCGCTCGATCCGATCGAGAATAGTGGCGATCACCTCGCCCACCTCTTGCGACTGCTGTCCCGCCTGCTGCGCGAGCTTGCGAATCTCGTCAGCCACTACCGCGAAGCCCGACCCCGCCTCCCCGGCGTGGGCAGCCTCGATGGCGGCGTTCATGGAGAGCAGGTTTGTCTGCTCCGCGATTGACTTCATCAGTTCCAGAAAGTCGGATATCGCCCCGGTGCTCGACTGTATCTCTTCCACGGTTCGGCGTGTCTCCTCCATCTCCTCCCGGCCGGAGGACATAGATTCAATCAACGCCTCGGTGGTCTTGCGATGGCGCTCGGTGGTGGAGGCGACACTCTCGGAGTGGGTCACGATTCGCTCCAGGGCACCGGAAGCGCTATCGAGGGCGTTGCCCTGCTCCTTCACCTCCGACTCAAAGCCTTCCAGAGTTTCAACGATCCGATTCAGACTCTCCTGAGAATCCGTCACCTTACGATTGAGCGAGTGTATGTCCGTCTCGATACCCCGGACCAGTTCGCTGATAGAGGCGATCGCCCGCCCATTCTCTTCCGTCGTCGCCGAGAGGGTCTGTTCCACTTCCCGATTCGCCTCCGCCGAGCGCTGCAACTCACCAACGTTCTCCCGGAGAGATCGGAGCAAGTCGTTCAGGCTCTTGGCCACCGCCCTCAGCTCCGAGGCGCCTCGTTCCTCGAGACTCCCGGAAGGCCGCCCGGAAGCAGTCGTTTCCAATTTCTCGGAAATCCTGCCCACCGGCCTCAGCGCTCGCCGCAGATAAAGTGTGAAAAAAAGGAGAGCCAGGAGGGTCATGGCAACCACCGCGAATCCCGCGATCGTCTGAAAGCTCCGAAGCGCCTCCATCCGAGCCCGCTCAGGAACAACGTAGCCGGTATACCAGTCCCAGGGCTCGTAGTAGGAGTAGAGGATCCAGAGGCTCCTGCCAGCCAGTTCATACTGGAGCTCCCGCATCTCACCCTGCTCAAGAACCGCCCCTACTCCCGTTTGCAGCTCTGACTCCGGAAGGAGCGAGTCACTCACATGGAGGACCACCTCCCCTTCACCGTTCATGATAAAAGGTTGAAAGTCATGCTCCTCCACGTACCGCTCCTCGAGCTCCTGCAACAGCTCGTTCTGGAGCCGCCAGACTTCCGAGGAGGCGTGGGAGGTCGCGTCCACCTCACCGTACTCCCACTCCATGTTGCGTATGCGTCCTGAGAAGTCCTCCCGATAGAGTGAGTCTATTTCTGACTTGAAAATCGTCGAGGCCAAGAGGAGGGTGACCGCGCCAATAGCAAAGAAGAAAACCACCACCATGGCCAAAATGTAAAAGCGAAGCGAATTCTTCATATATCTTGCGGATAGTATAGCAGGCGAGTCTCAATTATTCCTACCCTGCGAATAACCTTTAGGGCAGTGCTTCCGGGCTCGGGAGATTCATCTACCAGCCCCAGATGTCGTACACCGGCTCGGGGGGCTCTTAGCCGCGGGCTCGGGTGAGCAACCACCTCCCGGCGGAATTGACAGCCACCCTTCGGGCCGGTAGATTGAGGCTGTTGACTGCCGCCGCCGGCACCTCGGCTGGCGGCGTCGGTCAGATCTGCCCCGGTAGCTCAGCTGGATAGAGCGACGGCCTCCTAAGCCGTAGGTCACGCGTTCGAATCGCGTCCGGGGTAAGTCGAAAGCGCAGCTTTCGACGAC
>CAYZHV010000087.1:0-14049 GCA_964478055.1 uncultured Spirochaetaceae bacterium
TGCGCCTCCGTCGTCCTTCTCAGGAAGATCGGTGACCGCAGCCTCGGTGGTGAGCAGAAGTCCAGCGATGGACGCGGCGTTCTGCAGAGCGGAGCGGGTAACCTTGGCGGGATCGATAATTCCCTTCTTGACCAGGTCGGTCCACTCCATGAGAGCGGCGTCAAAGCCGATTCCCTTCTTCTCGTTCTTCGCCTGATTGGCGACGATTGATCCGTCGAGACCGGCGTTGTTGGCGATCTGTCGGATCGGCTCCTCCAGGGCGCGCTTCACGATATTGAAGCCAACCTTCTGGTCCTCCGGAAAGGTGGAGAGATCGACCTTCTCCAGGACCGCGACCGCCTGAACCAGGGCAAGACCACCGCCGGGAATAATACCCTCTTCGATGGCAGCCCGGGTGGCGGAGAGAGCATCCTCAACTCGGTGCTTCTTCTCCTTGAGTTCCGTCTCGGTAGCGGCGCCGACGTTGATCACGGCCACTCCGCCGGAGAGCTTAGCCAGGCGCTCCTGGAGCTTCTCGCGGTCGTAGTCGGAGGTGGTGTCCTCGATCTGCGCCTTGATCTGAGCGGTTCGGTCCTTAATGTCGGACTGCTTGCCCGCGCCGTTGATTACGGTGGTGTTTTCCTTGTCGACCTTGACAGTCTGGGCGGAGCCGAGCTGACTTATGTCAGTGGTCTCGAGCTTGAGACCGAGCTCCTCGGAAATTACCTGCCCACCGGTGAGGATCGCGATGTCCTCGAGCATCGCCTTTCGGCGATCACCAAAACCGGGAGCCTTGACGGCAACGGCGTTAAGGGTACCCCGAATGGAGTTGACCACCAGAGTAGCCAACGCCTCGCCCTCGATATCCTCGGCAATAATGAGGATCGGGCGGCTCGCCTGAGCAACCTTCTCCAGAACCGGAAGGAGGTCCTTCATGCTGGAGATCTTCTTGTCGTGGATCAGGATGTAGGGATTGTCGAGCTGAGCGGTCATATTGTCGCGATTTGTCGCGAAGTAGGGGGAAAGATAACCGCGGTCGAACTGCATACCCTCAACAAAGTCGGTGGTGGTCTCAATGGTCTTGGACTCTTCAACAGTAATTACACCGTCCTTGCCCACCTTCTCCATCGCGCCGGCAATCTCCTCACCGATCTCAGCGTCGTTGTTGGCGGATATAGCGGCAACCTGGGCGATCTCTTCCTTGTCCTTGATCACCTTGGACATCTTGCCGATCTCTGCAACCGCGTGGTGTACGGCGGTGTCGATACCCCGCTTGATACCCATCGGGTTGATCCCCGCAGCGACGCTCTTTAGCCCCTCCTTGATAATGGAGTAGGCGAGAACCGTAGCGGTAGTCGTACCGTCACCAGCGACGTCGTTCGTCTTCGTGGCGACCTCTTTGAGGAGCTGAGCCCCCATGTTTTCATAGGGATCCTCGAGCTCGATCTCCTTTGCGACGGAGACGCCGTCCTTCGTAACGGTGGGTGCCCCGAACTTCTTGTCCAAGAGCACGTTTCGTCCCTTGGGACCGAGCGTCACCTTAACGGCATTGGAGAGTTTTTCAACACCCTTGAGAAGCGAGCGGCGCGCTTCCTCGTCAAACATCAATTGTTTAGCCATAGCACTTCCTCTTGCATATTCTTAGAATTTGAGTTTAAGCGCGTGTATTTGGAACGTAGCCTTTTAGCTTGTGGAAAGATACAAATGATAAGCGCTTTCAGCAACCGGTTTTTCGGCCGAAATGATGAGTAGGTATGGCCGCACAAACAGATATTACCCCTATTTTCGCCATCCCTCCCCGGAGCCCCGAGCTCCACTGGGACCTTATAGACCGCCTCAGAGCTGAATTGAAGCCTCTCCGGGGTGTTTGCGCCCCGGTCTGGATTCATCCGGCGGACCCAAATCTCTCCACGGAGCTCGACTCGCTCCCGGAAAGGGCTCAGAATATCTGGGCGGCCGGAGGATCGGAGGAACGCTTTGCCCTCTCCGGCTACTCCGGAGCGCCCCTGGCGGCCCTGACGGACGAGGAAATGAAACGGGAGCTCCAGTGGGCGGAGCGGAATCCCTGGGGCGGCGGGGCAAAACTCTACCACCTGGACCGCACTGGGGCAGTCCGGGCGCCGAACCTGGCTGACCCGGAGCGTCCTCCGCGGAAGGAAGGAGAGAGCTACCTTCTCGCAACCTTTGAAAAGGAGCGGCTCAACCACCTGCTCTACGCCACCGGAGGCGAGCTCTACTCTCTCCCCCTCCTCCGGGTTAACAGAAAGGACGTGGAGGCTCGGGGATTTGCTCGCGATCTCGCCAGATTTTTGCGGCGCTGCAGAAAAGCGGAGCTCCCCGGTCTCTTGCTTATGGAAGTCGACTCCACTCCGGGAGGGGTCTCTCTTCTGAGAGAGGCCGTAGCGGCGATCGTGGAGAGCAGAGTGGTCGCGAAACGACTTGTCCTCGCCCCCTTTCCCCTGGGCGCAGGCACTGCCGAGTCCGCCGCGCTGCTCACCTCGGCGCTTCTGAAGGCTCCCCTCGCCGGCACCCCCTTTTCTCCAGCCCTCCACCGCGGTCTCCGGCAAGCCGCGGCGCAACGGTCCCTTCCCGGCAGCAACCGAGAACGGCAACGCATGGTGCTTACCGCCTTCCGGGAGGAGCAACCCTCAGAAGAACGAAACCCCGTCTATGGGACGCAGCGGATCTACACCGCGGCGATGCACGGTTCCGCTGAGATCATTGGAGATGCCTTTTCCGTTCGGACCGAGGAAGGGCGCCCATCCCTTGTTGTCACGCCCACTTCCACTCTCGGCCTCGGAGAAGCGGCTTCAACAACTGTCCGGTTCCCCGGCTCCCTGGCGAGAGTTCCCCGGGAGCTCTGTTCCGTGGAGTCAGTCACCGCCTTCTCCTTCGAGGCGCCCCTGAGTCGGGGAATCCGAGAGGAATCATCCTTTCGGGGGCGGCTCTCCGGGCGGTCGAGACTGGACAGCTACTTTCTCATCGACTACGAGGAGCTCTTTCTCGCTCTGGATTTGTCCATTAGCGGGTCCATCGATGAGGACCTTCTGCTCACGCCGGTGGAGTACGCCCTCGCCTGGGTCAGAAAGGATGAGCCTCAGTCCCTGGCAATCCGAAGGAGACTACCAAAGGATCGAAACCTCCGGGAAACCTTTTCCGTGGAACCGAAATCGGCGATACCGCTCTTTGCCTCGGAGCTGCTTCTGGAAGATAGCGGCAGCATCCCGGGTTTTAGGTGCGGCAGCGCGGATCTCTGGAAAGGGACGGTAGTGCCCATGGCGCTGACGATGGTTCCAGGCACCGGCCGGCGGGGCGGAGCGAGGGTCATATTCGCGCCCTTTGGAGTGGTGCAGCTTCCAAAGGGAGAGATTCGAGAGCTTACGCTTAGACGCACCGTACGGATCGCCCCGACCGAAGTGTTGGGGCAGTTCTCCCAGCTCTCCCGGGACTTACAGGAAGAACTGCTTCTCTGGGAAGGAAAGGAAGCGTAGACAAACCCGGCGGAAGCCCTCCGGTGCCAGCCGACTACTGTGGAGCTGGGGCGGACTCCTCTCCGCCGGCCGCGGAGGATCGGGAAGCGGCGGTGTCTCGCTCTCGCTCCGCATCGGAGAGAGGCACGGTAAAGGCAAAGGTCGAGCCCGCGCCCTCCTCGCTGGTCACCTCTATGGTTCCCTGGTTCTTTTCAACGTACTCCGATACTAGAAGCAATCCGAGGCCGGAGCCGGTCTCTCCCCGGGATCCTTCCCGGCGGCTGCTGCGTCCCACGTCAAAGAGCCGCTCCACAGTCTCCTCATCCATGCCCATTCCCGTATCGATTACTGAGACCCGGGCCTGGCCATCGACCAGATCGCTTTCTATCCGAATCGTTCCACCGTCCGGGGTGAACTTGATCGCGTTGTTGAGCAGGTTACGTACGGTGGTCTCGAACATGTACCGGTCTGCCCGTATCTCCGTCTCCCGGAGGGCGAGCTCCAGGTCGATGGACTTTTCGGACAGGCTCGTCTCGTAGATCTCCGCGGTCTCTCGAACCGCCAGGGCGAGGTCGAACTCCGAGGGCTCCGGGCGAATCGTGTTGTTCTGCAGTCGCGACCACTCCAGCAGCTTTTCCAGGAGATCATAGGTCTGCTTGGCGCTTCCGTGAACGGAGTGCGCCATTTCCTGGACTTGTTTCGGGGTCATAGCCTCGGCGGAGGTCGCAAGGAGCTCCGTCGCATTCAGTAACCCCCCAAAGGGCCCTCGCAAGTCGTGGGCGAGAATCGAAAAGAACCGGTCCTTCGAGGCGTTTGCCCGGGTGAGTTCCTCCGCCTGCTTCTTGATCGTCAGGTGCGCGCCGATGCGGGCCAGGACTTCTTCCCTCTGAAAGGGCTTGGTTATGTAGTCCACTCCCCCGGCATCAAAGCCGGTGAGCTTATCCTCGACCTGGGTGAGGGCGGTTACGAAAATTACCGGGATGTTCTCGGTCTTCGGCTTCTCCTGAAGCCTCCGGCAAACCGCAAAACCGTCTTCGCCGGGTAGCATAACGTCCATAAGGATGAGGTCAGGCTGCTCCCGCTCCGCCATTTCCAGAGCGGATTCTCCATCCTGGCTCGCCAGCACCCGGTATCCGGCCCGGCTCAAGAACTGGTAGAGCACACCGAGATTCGCCGGATTGTCGTCAACCACGAGAATCGATGCGCCTTGAATTAGTTCACTATCCATTACTCTGCCGTCTCAATAGCTCCTTTAGCCGATCGAGCTCGAAAGCCTCGACTAACGCTAGGGCCCGCTCATAAAACTGGGAAGCTCCACGGTCTTCTTCCCTGAGCTCCGCCAAGAGAGAACGAAGGTGCGTCACATCACCGGACTCCGCAACCTGCAGGAGAGCGCGGGAGTAATCCACCCGGGGACTACCGGCACCTCCCGAATCCGTTGAGACGTCCCCGGAAGAGACCACCGATAGGGGGAGCTCGACGGTAAAGGTCGTCCCCTTCCCCGTGGCGCTTTCCGCCTCAATCGTCCCCTGCATTAGGGTAATCAGATGTTGAACAATTGCAAGTCCCAATCCGGTTCCACTCCGCCGCTTGGTAAGAGTTTCCTCCTGCTGGTGGAAGGGGGCAAATATCTCGCTCAGGTGCTCCTCGGAGATACCGATTCCGGTATCCGAGATAGTGACTCGAAGTCTCTCGGGGGCTGCCATGGTCGCCTCGAATCGCACGGATCCTTCCTCGGTAAATTTTATCGCGTTGTCCAGAAGATTCGTAAGGATTCGGCGCAAGTGCTTCTGGTCCGCCCGGACAAAGTGGGGCAGGGCGGCGTCAAAGCCTATTTCGACCTCCAGCCCCGACGCCTCCGCCTCCAGGCTAAAGGGTCTCGCTATGTGCTCCAGGAGGGAGCGCAGGTCAAAGACATCCCACTTTTCCACGATACTCTGGTTCCGGAGTCGGGAGACCTCCAGGATGTCATCAATCATTTCCAGGAGCTGCTCCGCACTGCTGCGTATCGTGGTAACCGGCTCCCGGTACTCCTCGCTAAGGTCTTCTTCAGCCTGCAGGAACTGCGCGTAGCCGAGTACCGCGTTCAGAGGTGTCCTGAGCTCGTGGCTTACGTTTGCGAGAAAGGCGCTCTTCGCACGGCTCGCGGCCTTCGCCGCATCCCTTGCTTCTTCGAGACTCTTGTTGGTCTGCCGGAGCTCCTGAAACGCCTCGCTCATCACGGAGATGTTGCTGCGAAACCGCCGAATGAGGTTGCTGATCTCCTTGATGCGGCTACTGGGCCACTCCCGTTCCTCCCGTTCTTCCAGGGAGCCGGGAAAGCTGTCGGTCATCCGGTGAAGCTTGCCGAGAGAGCGAACCAGGGTGGCGCTAACCAGGGCAGCGAGACCCATGGCAGTGATGAGAACCGCCGTCACGATAATGAGAGAACGGGCCGCCTCCCGCTGCAGCTCCGTGCGAAAAGGGGCCAGGGAGGTGTCCGCGACGATGCGCCAGCTCGGCTTGTATGAAAAGGGACGACTCACTTCGAAGGGATTCTCCCGAGCCTCTTCACCCCACTCCGTTCCCGCCACCAGAAGCGAGACCTTTGACGGAAGCCCGCGTTCGTTTCCCGGAATCATTCTCTCCGCAAGCACCTCCAGAGCTTCTACCCCGGGGCTGCTGGAGCCGATTATCCGATTCTCCCTGTCCACGATGGCCGTGGTGATCCACCAGCCTTCGGAGAGATCAGCCAGCAGATTTCCCAGGAGCTCTGCGTCCACTACCATACCGACGCCACCAATTCGCTCACCGTCGACGAGAACAGGAACGAGAATGAGGATCCCGAAACGGGACATCATCTCCGAAGGGTCATCCGATTCCAGGCGGACCAGAGAGAGGGGCACGTCGTCGTCCTGTAGCTCCGAAATCGCGTAGGTCCTCAACGAATCCGCGCCCTGCCGGTCCCCGTGGGAGAGGATGAGCCTCCCCTCCTCGTCCCAGATCCCGGCCAGACGAATCCACCGGTCCGCCTGGTAGAGAAAGCGAAGCTCCATCGAGAGGGCCTCCCCCTCGAGAGAGCCGTCCAGCTCCGCCGCCCGGGCGAGGGTTCGCACCGCATGCTCGTAGTCCCGTAGTCGCAGCGCAACCGCCTGGTCTGAGGCCTTGAGTACCAGTTCCGTCCGTTCGGCGATGCGGCGCTCCAGCACATCCACCTCCCTGTTGATCGTGGCCACCAGGGTGAAGAGGGATGGAATGAGGACGAAGGCTATCATGGCGATAAAGATCACCGAACGGTAGGAGAACCGGTGCTTCCGCGCGGCGGCTACCCGTCTTCCGTCAACTATGAGCGTGTGCAGAATCGTCGCCACTACCGCGTTGGCGGTCCCGTTAATGAACCGGTTGAGGGCGAAGAGCAGCGGCTCCTGGACGGTCCCGCTCTCGGGAAGGAGTATGAGAAAGATCGGTATTCCCGCAGCGAGCCAGAAGAGCGCATCCAGGGGCACCAGGTACTCCGCCTTCTTTCGAACAGGCACAAGGGCGAGAAAAAGCACCTCCGCCGCCGCAAAGAGGGGGACCCAGGCGGCGGCGCTCGTAAAGGCCACGGGAGCCGCACCTATAAGCGCCCCGAGCATCGCAGAGACCGGACCAAACCTGAGAAGGAGAAGGAGGGAGAAGATCGACCCGAAGTAGAAGTCGAACCCGACAAAGAGACGAGCCGCTATCAGGTTCCCCGCGATGGCGAGGGCAAAGGAGAGGAAAAAGGTAACCGGTTGCCGGATTGCTCGTCGCAGTTCCCGGCGAGGGGTAAAGACGCGGGGTGCCATTTGTGCTGAAATGAAAGTACTAGACAGTTCTGAGAGAAAGCAATCGAGCAGCGTGAAGCTCCTCGATTCCCCGCCCCGTCTCCAGCAGAAGCGCCCCGGATCGGTCAATCCCGCGCAGGGTGCCTTCGAGCTCCTCCGCAGCCCCGTGCCGAAAAACCTCGCAGCTCACGGGCTTATCCCGGAATGCGAGCCGTTTCGCTAACACCTCGGTAGGTAACTCCTTCTGCGAGAGACGCGCCTCGAGACGGCCGAGGAGCCGGGTCAACACCTCAAGCCGGGACTCTGCTCTTCCTGTTTCCAGGGCGACCGAGGTAGCCGGGATGCGCGCCCCCTTTGGAAGATTCCGGGCGTTGAGATTGAGTCCAATACCGACCCGAGCATACCCGCCCCCCTGCTCGCAGAGGACACCGCACACCTTCTTACCGCCGAGGAGGACGTCGTTGGGCCACTTGAGCGAAGCTGGTTCAGAGACGTAGGCATCCACCGTCTCGCACACTCCCAAGGCGGTGAGAAGAGAGAGACGAAGGGACTCTTCCTGCGGATCACCCGCGCCTCGATCGAGGATCACCGTCATTAGGAGATTGGCACCCGCCTCATCCTCCCAGCCGGTGCCGTGCCCGCGACCAATACCCGCCGTCTGGTGATCCGCCACGATGACCGTCCCGTGCAGGTCGCTCTCGGTTTTCATCAGTTCTCGGACGTAGCGCATGGTGCTGTCGACCTCGGGGAGGTGGATCACCTCCCGGCCAGAGAAGGGGCTCCGCACCCTTGAGAGATCAGACATCCTCACTCTCCCTCCTCCAGGGGGAGAAAAACGATGCGCCCCGCCTCCTTGTCGAGATGGAACCGCCCGGGCCCCACCCGTTCGCTGACGAAGTGCTCCGCACGACAGATCCTGATATGGGTTCCCCGATGGGCTGCCACGCGAACGATTACCTCCGCCTCCTCATTGCGGTCGACCCGTTCCAAGAGATTTTCCATTCGAATGGCGTACTGCTGCCGGAGCTCCGTCAGATGGACCATCCGGCGAACCAGAGCCGGGGATTCCCGCTCCTCTTGGAGTCGTTCCAGTCGCTGGAGCTCCTCTCTGACTTTGAGATAGGCGTCCCGGGCGCCTTGGAGCTTCCGCTGCCCGATAAAGTTGATGCCAACCACCACCTCCGTGGGCACCTCCGCCTCGTTGCCGAGCTCTCCGGCCACAACACCGTGGGCTCCCATTGCAAAGCCTCCGATGAGGCTACCCTCGTCTCCGAGAACAATGCGGTCCAGGGAGTAGAGGTCGGACTGATAGGAGTACTCCTTGACGAATATCGACGACTTGCTCTCGACCTGGCAATGCTCAACAAAACGGCAACTCACCTGTCCGCCGGCGCGAAGAATCTTACCCTTCCGGCCAATGATGCCACCGGGGGTGACAAAGGCCTTCTTACAGAAGACCTGGGAGACATCCACCGTTCCGACGGCGTTTACCGAGCCCGCCGCCCAGACGTGGAAGCCATCCTTGATTTCTCCCTTTAAAAGCACGTCTCCCGGGAACTCGATATTACCCGTGGAATAGTCCACGGACCCGGTGACTTCGAGCTTCTCATCCACCCAGATCGATTGATCCCTGTAGCGGAGTCGGCCGCTTTTCGTGGCGATGAGCTCTCCCTCGACGATTCTCGTGTTCTGCCCCGGAGAGATCTGTTCCACTTCCCGTTTCGAGGGATCCACGGCGTTTCCGTAGACGTCTTTCCCGGGCTGCCCTTTTCTCTTCGGCACTACCCGAGCGAGAACGTCTCTTCGCCTGACCACCACTATCGGTACTGTCGCGGGATAGGGAGACCCCCCTTCCGCCGGAGGCTGCGGGGACTCCAGACGACGAAGAAGCTCCCTTCGGACACGCAGATGTGCCGGGACCTCGTCGATTGGCGGCTCTCCTTCGGCAAGGACCACGCCGTGGAGGATTCGGCGCTCACTGTTCACCTCCAGGACTCGCTCTCTCAGCTCCTCCCAGCGCACGCCGTGGACAACACCGCTTCCTTCCAAGATGGACTCTAGGTACTCCACCGTGATAGGCTTGCCCTCTCCCCGGGGCGGGATGAGGGTGGCCAGGACGTTCATCGCGTCCTCTGAGATCGAGATTTCAGCATAACCGTCGGAACTCTGGCTGGAGCCGTCCATATATTTCTTCCAAAGAGCAGAATACACCGCCTTTCGACGGTGTTCAAAGCTTCGTTATCTTGATTATCTTTATACGTCTCCTTAGTATATATATACCAAACCACTGTTTCAGAGGACGTAAGTGAAAGAGCGATCGTCTCGACTCAAGGCTATCAAGAGAATAATACGCGCACACAAGATCAACAGCCAGGAAAACCTCCTCGGATACCTCCGGGAAGAGGGATTCCACGTCACCCAAGCCACCCTTTCGAGAGACCTCAAGCTTCTCAAAGTGGGAAAGCAGTCTGAAGGGACCAACGGTTATTTTTACACCTTGCCCAGCGAAGAAGAAAGAAGAGAGGCGGAGCGAAACTACGTCCTCGACTTTCAACGAGGTTATGTCTCCCTGGAGTTCTCGGGATCTCTAGCGGTCGTACGCACCCTCAACGGCCACGCCGACAGCGTTGCAATCGCCCTGGATAACATGGGAATCCAGGAAATACTCGGAACCGTTGCCGGCAACGACACAGTCCTCGTGGTCGTCCGGGAGGGAATAGACCGTGATCAGTTCATCGATATCCTCCGGGAACGGGTACCTGACTTCGAAGAGTAATCTCGGTTAGAGTAGCGCCCATGAACGTAGCGATTCTCGGAGCAACAGGCTACACAGGAGCCCTTCTCCTACGCATACTCTCCTCACACCCGGAGGTCGAAAGCATAATCGCCGTATCCTCCTCCCGGCCTGGAGAAGAGGTCGCCGGCCGAGCCCTCTCCCGGGAGGCGAGAAAAAGGCTCGCCCTCACAAAGGGGCGGTATGTCACCTATGAGGAGGCTCTCGACCTTCGGCCGGAGGCGGTCTTTTCCGCCCTGCCACACCTCAAGTCAGCGGAGCTCTGCGAGCCCTTTCTGCCGGACTCTGTTGTAATCGACCTCTCCGCGGACTTTCGCCACAAAGATACCGCGCTCTTTGAGCGGGCCTACGGTGCGCCCCCGCCCCGGACTGAGCTCCTCGGACAGGCAGTCTACGGGCTCACCGAGCACTACCGGGAACAGTTGCGCACCACTCAACTCATCGGCACCCCCGGCTGCTATCCTACCTGCTCCCTCCTGCCCCTGCTCCCCCTGGCGAGTCACGGGCTCTTAGAAGGGACGGTGATCATAAACGCAATGAGTGGAATCTCCGGAGCAGGACGAAAGAAGAAGGAAAACCTCCTCTTTTCCGAGCGCACGGAGAACGTAAACGCCTACTCCCCCGGCACCACCCACCGCCACCTCTACGAGATCGAGGAGCAGCTTCGTTCCCACGGCGCTTTCGGTGGCTCTAGCCACGGGCGGGATTGGAACCACGGGCCGGACTCAAACCTCGGGCGGGATTGGAACCACGGGCCGGCGCCGATTCTCTTCACTCCGCACCTCGTCCCGATCAAGCAGGGAATGGCGGCGACTATCACCGTTCCCGTATCATCCGCAGCCGCGGCGGAGGAGGGGATCGAGCTCCTCCATCGACGGTATGAGACCGAACCCTTCGTGGAGGTGCTCAAAGACCGTGTCCCGGAGACCATTGAGGTTCGGGGAACAAACCGCGCCCTTATCTCCTATCGGAAGGAGTCGGGATATCTCATGCTCTTCTCGGTTATCGACAACCTCTGGAAAGGCGCCTCGGGTCAGGCGGTACAGAACTTCAATGTCCGCTTCGGTTTTGACGAGCGCGCGGGCCTGCGTCTGGACGCGGAGGTCTGAGGTGACCGATACCACCGTCGTCAAGATTGGCGGCAGAGCAGCGGCACAGGAAGAAACGATCCTCGATCTCGCCCGGGAAATCCGGGGACTGGAAGACGGAGCCGTCTCGGAAACCGTGAATAGCTCGGGAGATCGAAACCACGGCCCCGATAGCGAAAAGGGCTCGGCGGCTGCAGGTCACGGCTCGGCGGCTGCAGGTCACGGCCCGGCGGCTGCAGGTCACGGCCCGGGGGCTGCAAACCACGGCCCGGGGGCTGCAAACCACGGCCCGGCGACGCATCACCTGGTGGTGCATGGCGGGGGCAGCGAGCTCTCCACGCTTATGGAGCGCTACGGTTTTACGCCGACCTTTCGGGACGGTATACGACAGACCCGGGAAGAAGAGATGCCCCTGGTGGACATGGCCCTGGCGGGGCGGATGAACACCCTCATAGTGCGCCTCTTCGGACGGGCTGGGCTCAATCCTGTGGGACTGAGCGCCCAGGACGGCTGGATGGTCGTCGGTCGGCCGGTGGTAATGGCAGACGGGACCGCAAGCCGCACCGGATCGGTGGCCAAGACCGACGGGACCCTGCCGATGCAGCTTCTTCGGAGCGGTTTTATTCCCGTAGTCTCTCCGGTCTCCCGAGACCAAACGTGGCAGGGGCTCAACATCAACGCCGACGAGATCGCCCTGGCGGTGGCGGAGGCTGTCGAGGCGCGGCACCTCATCTTCATCTCGGACATACCGGGTATTCTCGACGGAGACCGGGTGGTAGACCGGCTCACCGCCGCGGAGGCGGAGGGGGCTATTGCCTCGGGCAGCATCTCCGGCGGTATGATACCGAAGGTTCGCAGCTCCCTGAGGGCCCTCGAGCGAGGGGTGGGAAGCATCACGATCGGTGAGTATCGGGAGTCCGGGGATCTCCAGGCTCTCTCTCAAGGCAAAAAGGGAACGGTTCTGATTCTATGAGCTCAGAAAATGCGCGGTTCGTAACGTCTTCACCCTTTCCGCGGAACTACGCCGCGGAGCTCCTCAACATCGTCTCCGGTAAAGGAGTCTACGTCACCGACGCCTCGGGCAAACGGTACCTCGATTTCGGCTCCGGGATCGCGGTCAACGCCCTCGGCTACGGTCTCAAGGACCTCTCCCGGCGACTCCGGAGACAGGTGAAGGAGCTCGTCCACATCTCCAACCTCTTCGCCAACACTCCCGCGGTGGAGCTGGCGCGGCGACTCCTGGTGCTTCGCGTAGAAGGAAGTGAGAAGCGCTTTGCGGCGGTCCACTTTGGAAACAGCGGAGCCGAAGCGAACGAGGCGGCAATCAAGTACGCCCGGCTCTACGCCATGGCCACTAAAGGCGCCGGGCATCACAAAATACTTTCCTTCTCCCACGGCTTTCACGGCCGCACCCTCGGCGCCCTCTCAGTAACGCCCACGGAGAAGTACCGAAGGAAGTTCGAGCCCCTCATCCCCGGCTGTGAGAGCGCCCCGTACAACGACCCCGAGGCAGCTCGCAACGCCATTGACTCGAGCTTCGCCGCGGTGATCGTCGAGGTGGTCCAGGGAGAAGGGGGCCTCACGGTGATGAGCGAGGAGTTCGCCAAGGCCCTCAACGAGGCGTGCGCGGCGCAGGACGTCATCCTGATCGCCGACGAGATCCAGACCGGCCTCGGACGAACCGGGCAACTTCTCGGAAGCAGCGTAGTCGGCCTCGATCCCGACATAGTCTCGCTCTCCAAGCCCCTGGCCGCGGGGCTTCCCCTCTCGGCCACCCTAATCCCCGCCAAGGTGAACGATCACGTCGAGGTGGGCGATCACGGCACCACCTTTGGCGGCGGGCCGGTTACCGCTGAGGCGGGACTCTATATGCTCGAGCGCATCACTGCCCCGGGCTTCCTGCAGGGGGTCCGGGAGCGCGCCGCCCACCTGGACCGCCGCCTCGGCGAGCTCGCCGCGGATCTGCCCTGCGTCGCCGGGCTCCGGGGCACGGGACTGCTGCGGGGGCTGGAAATTGTGGCGCCGGGGAACAGCGCCGCCGGGAAACCTGGATCCACGGGCCCGGGAAGCAATGCCCCCGGACCGGGCAGCGTCGGGCAACCCGGCTCCACGGGCCCGGGGAACAGCGCCGCCGGGACCGACCAGCCCGAACGTACCGCCGAAGCCGGAGCCGAGCGCCTCGGCGATATCATGAAGCGCGCCCGAGAACGGGGGCTTCTCGTCCTCCGCTCCGGCAAGAACATACTGCGTATCGCACCACCACTTATCATTACGGAAAAAGAAATCGACCGGGGCGTTGAGATCCTTCGCTCCGTCCTCGAGGAGGAGTAGACATGGCTAACAAAGAGATCAAGAAAATCGTCCTCGCCTATTCCGGCGGACTGGATACATCGATCATAATCCCCTGGCTCAAGGAGAATTATCCCGGAGCCGAGGTGATCGGGGTGTGCACCAACGTTGGCCAGGACGAAGACTGGGACGGCATGGAGGACAAGGCGAAGGCTTCCGGGGCGAGCAAGCTCCACATTATCGACGTCCGGGAAGAGTTCGCCAGGGACTTTCTCTTTCCCATGCTTCGGGCCGGCGCGGTCTACGAGGGAAAGTACCTCCTCGGCACATCCATCGCCCGCCCCTTACAGGCAAAACATCAGGTCCAGGTGGCCTTACAGGAAGGAGCCGATGCGGTGGCCCACGGCTGTACCGGAAAAGGGAACGACCAGGTCCGCTTCGAGCTCACCTACGCCGCTCTGGCGCCGCACCTCGAGGTGATCGCCCCCTGGCGACAGTGGGACATCAACTCCCGGGAGCAGGCGATCGACTACGCCAAGGCAAAAGGTATTCCTCTGGGAGATATTTCCAAGAAGAACATCTACTCCCGGGACTGGAACATCTGGCACATGAGTCACGAGGGCGGGGAGCTCGAGAACACCTGG
>CAYZHV010000088.1:0-14047 GCA_964478055.1 uncultured Spirochaetaceae bacterium
GCTTGGGAAGAGGATCCCGAAAGTGGCGATCCGCAAAGACCCCTTCGAACTCCTTCCGAATTGCCCCGGTCCCGGCGAGAAGCCGCTCGTAGTCGCTAAACACAAAGAGCGCTTCGCTCCCGGCAAAACCCATGAGGGATTCGGGCTCTTCGAAGGCTAACGAGTAGAGATACTCCTCCCCGGGGATGGATCTCCGTTCCCGAAGCTCCTCGAGAAACTCTCCTCCGTGCCTTTTCAGCTCAGGAGTCTCCGCAACGGCCTTCTCGAACACCTCTAGTCGCCTATCGGTCCAGAGCACCTCCTTCACCGGGTAGACCACAACGGAGGAGACGTTCTCAACGGAGCTCTGACTGCTCGCATCAAAGAACGTTATTCGCTCGATCTCGTCAAACTCGAATACCACCCGAAGGGGATTCTCGAACCCTGGAATATAGAGGTCCAGCACCTCTCCTCGAAGAGCGTACTCTCCCCGAACGGAGACCTGCGGCACCCGAGAGTAGCCAAACTCGTTGAGCTTCCTGGCGAGCTCAACAGGATCGAAGCTCCCGCCTTTCTTGAGCTCGATTCTCCGGGAGAGAATCTCATCTCGCGGCGGTAAGGGAGTAATCGCGCTACGTAAGGGAACAATGACAACCCGTCGAGTGCCGCTGGCGATCTCGTTGAGAGCGCGCATCCTCCGCCCGTGAACCGGCGAGGAGCTCGGAACTTCGCTGTAGGCGACTGTACCCCACCAGGGAAGTTGGAGCGCCTCAGTACCGAAACGGTAGAGATCCTCGTAGAGGGAACTCGCTTCCTGTTCCGTTGGAACAACCACAATAAGGGGTCCGGAGTGGCGCTCGAAAATCCGTGCAACGAGGTAGGCAAAGAAGCTATCCTTTGGCCCGTGGACGTCGACAGGGAACGAATTACCCTGTATTCTCTGGAAGAGGCGTTTTGCTGCTCCGTGACCACGCAGCTTCTCGGTAAGGCGCTCGTACAATAAGGTTTTCATCCAAGGTACCGACAATAAGTAAGGGGTTTACGCGTGAGTTTCAGCAGTCGTTCTCTCATGAAGTTTGCGGTAGCACTGCTTCTCGTACTCGTTGTGACCGGATCGTTGTCGGCACTCTCGGTTTCGATTCGGTTCTATGACCGGGAGCTCTACTTCACCAACAGTCGGATCGAAGTCCACACCACAATTATGAATGAAACCGCCGAGACCGTGCGCTTCCGTCTCGCGGATGAGCGTGTCTTTTCGATGGACTTCGTAGTAAGAACCACGACCAACAGACCGGTCGACGTGTCGCCGCAATTTACCACACAGCGCTCGGCTAATCAAGTTTTCTATCGTGAGGTCGTCCTCGAGCCAGGAGAGGAGCTCTCTTTTGTCGAGCCCCTCAGCGACTACGTGGAAATCGAGAATCCCGGTTCCTATCTGGTCACCGCCCGGTTTTATCCGGATCTCTTTACCAACCCGGGAGGCGAGTTCGTCTCTTCGAACACGCTGACTCTCTCGATCCGTCCCGGCGCCGCCACGCCTCAGGAAGTCCGGGAAGCAGAATTGAGCATGGCGACCGAAGAGACCCTACGGCGGCAGGATGTTCCTCCAGACGAGGTAATCCGGTTCATGCTCGATGCCCGGGTCCGGGAAAACTGGCCTCGATTCTTCCTCTACGTCGATGTGGAGGCCCTCTACAGAGAGAGTGCCCCTCGGGAGAGGCGATATCTCGCTCTTTCTGAGCAAGAACGGCTGGACGAACTCGAGCGGTTTAAGGAGCGACTTGCTGAGGGAGAGCTCGATGAGGATATTATCACCCTTCCCTCGGAGTACGAAATTCTCGAGACCACATACACCGCTACTCAGGGAGAGGTGGTGGTGCGACAAGTCTTCGAGTATGAGACATTTACTGAAATCAAGCGATACATTTATGACTTGGAGCGCAGCGGTGGCTACTGGCGGGTAACCGGCTACACCGTGGTCAATGTCAGCACCGAATAGAGCATGAAAGTACTGTTGGTCTCGGACCGTAACGAACAGAAACAAGCATTACAAAAGCACTTCGCTACCCGAGGGACGGAGATCATTCACTATGTCCATCCCATAAAGGCGATGGACAACCTCGACGAGATTGACCCTGACGTAGTCCTCTTTAGTGCCGCAGATTTTCCCCGGCACTGGAAGCCGTTTCTTGTCTTCCTCCGAGACATCCGCGGGCGGGACTCGGCGGTCTTTGTGCTCCTCAAAGAGGGCGACTTCCCCGTGGAGGAAGCTTCAAAGGCGGAGCACCTGGAAGTCAACGCTATCCTCAGCTCGGACTTCAGTGACCAGCAGGTGATGGAGCGCCTCGGAACTATCGTCAGCCGCTACCACGCCTTTCGGGAGACTCGGGGCGCTAAGCGATTCATTCCCGGAAGTAGCGACCGGGTTGAGTTTCTGTTCACTAATCCATACACCTTGAGACTTGTTCGCGGAAGTGTGAGCGACATCTCAGTCTCAGGTCTACGATTTCTCCCTACGGACCCGGAGGAACTCAAGACCCTCGAGGGCGGCACCCCCCTTCCTTCCGCCTCCCTCCGCCTCGGGGAGGAAATCCTCGCTCTCGAAGCGCAGATCGTACGGGTGTCAAACAACGTGGGCGTGCAGTTTCTCCACATCAGTTCCCAGGCAGAAGAGAGGATAGCCAACTACCTACAGCAGCGCTCACGGAGAGACTTGGAAGAAACCGTAAAAGCAGAACAGTGAGAGAACTCGTTGACATCGCTCTTCTCAGTTGTAAGAATTGAACTAGGAGCCAGTGATGAGCGTACAGAAGTACCTTTCGGCACTCCCCGCCCTGGAGCTCGATTTCTACCATCCCGACGAGCACTTTCGGGACAACGCCGTTGCCTTCCGAGGCGCCGCGCGCAGACACCCCTACGACCCGGGAAAGCTCCTACTCATACCTTCGCCCACGGAGTCCCCGAGCTCCTTCTACGAGTTCAAGACCTCCGACATAGTCCACGCCGAGGTACTTCGGAGCATCACGACGGAAAACGGCCAGACATTACAGCTCTACGAGCTCTGGATAAAGAAAGGGAGTCTCGGAATGGTCATGCGCCCCTTTTCGGTGGGAGACGAAACCGGCCACCAAGGGATCGAATAGCCTCCGCGCAGTTCGTCGGAAGCCTTCCATCTTCGTCTACTTTTGCCCCTCCCAGTGTTGACAGAAACTCTCCGATTCGGTAATCTGCGACCACGTTTTTGACACTCCCCTGTAGCTCAGCTGGTAGAGCAGATGACTGTTAATCATCGGGTCGTTGGTTCGAGTCCAACCGGGGGAGCTAGAGTGGCCGAGTCCTTTTGGGCTCGGCCTTTTTTGGGTTTGGACTCGAACCGAGGGGCCGGCGCGAATACTTGGAGCGCGAGCCGACAGGATGTCGGCTCAGGGCCCGAGGCGGCCCGGAGGGAGCGCACAGGACGTGCGCGACTGGAGGGCGAGTCCAACCGGGGGAGCTAGAATGGCCGAGTCCTTTTGGGCTCGGCCTTTTCTTCATCCGTGGTAGAGTTGTTGGCTTCGCTCGCTCGAGCCGCCATCTCCTCGGGCTTCGCTCAGCCGGACGACCTCCGCACCGAAGGGCAGGCCATCCTCCTGAAACCGGCGCTGGATCTCGGTTATCACGGCGTTCTTGACGGCCACGAAGTTCTCCTTTTCGAACCAGACGCCGAGCTGGAACTCGATATTCCCCTTTGTGATATCTCGAAGCAGGATAAAGGGCTCCGGCTCGTCGAGGCAAAGATCGATGCTCTTTGCCGTTTCCCGAAGGATCTGCATGACCTTATCAACCGATTCTTCCGCGGGGACGGAAAAGACAATATCCAGTCGTCGAATCGGAAATTTGGTTATGTTGAGGAGCTCGCTGTCGATGATCTGCTGGTTTGGAATGCGAACCAGAAGATTGTCAAAAGTGCGCAGCTTAATGGAGAGCGGGTCTATGGAGTGGACAACGCCGGTTCGCTCCCCCACTCTTATTACGTCCCCGAGCTCGAAGGTCTTCTCGGAGACGAGAAAGAGCCCGCTTATCACGTTGCTCAGGCTTGCCTGAGACGCGATACCGACGGCAATACCGATCACGCCGGCGGCCCCCAAAAGAGCGGTCAGCTCGACACCGAGCTGGTCCAAGGCGACAATCGCAAGAATCCCCACTCCGACGTAGGTGATTGTCTTTCGGGTGGCCACCCTGCTCGGGTCCTTCATTCCCCGGAGGACAGTGCGGGTGAACAGCCCTGCCAGAAGCCGGACGAGGAGTCCGCCCAGGACGATTATAAGAAGCGCTTCGAGGATGTCCCAACTGACATTCTCGACGCCTTCGAGAGAGAAAGCTCCACGAAGCAAAGCAGACACTTCTTCCTCCTACTCCGCCAAGGCTCGAAAAAAGAGAAAACTGCGACGTATTAGGTTGTCCGACACCTTCTGCCGCGGCTCCTGCAGAAGAGTGGCGCTTCCCTCGCCCAGTGAGGAGTGGCCGCTGAAGGTAATCTGACTATACTGGTTCACTGACCTGAAGGTGACCGCCACATCGTTAGTGAAAAGCGTCTCACCCTCCACGAAGAGTGAGAGATGGACAACCCTCACAAGGAGTCTCTGGAAGGATAGAATACCCTGAGAATCGTTCTTGATCCGAAGCGGCACGTGGACGTGGGCCCCACCCTTCTGAGCCAACCTGCCGACCATCCAGTCCGCGATCTCGAGGGCGTAGGCCGCCTCTCCCGCTTGTGGGTCACCGAACCAGGTGCGAGAAGCGGGATCCGTCTCCAGGTCGAATATCGGGGACCCCGCCTCGAGCCGTAGAAAGGCTGGAACCGCTACGACCAGTGAGAGCTCTCCCCCCGGGAGAATCTGAACCGGGTCTGAAGCTTTGAGCAGAATAGGCTTGTCCGGCAGGGCAGGCAGAAGGACGGGTGACTCCTGCCCTAGGCCCATGATACTTCTCCATGGCAACTCCGGAGACTTTCTCGCCCCGGAGATTAGCACTTCCTGGGAACCGACCCCGGCAAGATCAGTCGCGTAGAGCCACCGCTCTGCCTCTCGGCGCAACCATAGTCGACGCCGTCCGACCTGCCAGTGCTTGCTCTCCCCGATCTCCAGCGTGACGGGTCCCCAGAACTTACGCATTCTCCTCCTCCTGAAGAATGGAACGGACGCTCTCGCACGCGGTTTGAAGACTCTCGCGCAGCGCCTGAAGCTCTACCTCACCCACGGATCCCTCCCGAGCACTCCGCTCGACCCTGGCCGCACGAGCCTCTACCTCCGGCATGCTCAGGTTGAGCGCCAAACCCTTGAGACGGTGAGCCCGGCGATGGAGGTTTTCGTCCTCCACGGTAAGACTCTCAACCTCAGCATCGCACCGGCTCAAGAAGTCTTCTAGAAGCTCCCGTAGCAGCTCCCTATCGTCGCCGCATCTTTGCAACAGGCTAACTCGGTCTATCATTACCTTCCCACAAAAAAAGCCGGCCCTTGGAGGACCGGCCTTTCTACGTTCTTGGGCGGTACTGGAGTTGAACCAGTGACCCCATGCATGTCAAGCATGTACTCTAACCAACTGAGCTAACCGCCCGAACGAGCAAACTCTATCACTATTTTAGTGAAAGGACAACCCTCTCCAGGACCTTTTTCCGGTCCAGGGGCTTCACGATGTAGTTCTTGGCCCCTATCATAAGTGCTTTCTTTACAAGGTCTTGCTTGCCAAGGGCGCTTATCATCACTACCCGCGCGTTCTTGTCAAACTCGATGATTTTCTCGAGTGCCGTCACCCCATCCATCTTGGGCATTGTGATGTCCATGGTGACCAGATCGACGTTTGGATAGTGCTCCTTATATTTCTCCAGCCCTTCCTGGCCGTTGCTCGCCGTGTCCACCACCTCGAATCCTTCAGAGGTGAGGATCTGGGTCAGCTGCTTCGCGACGAACATCGAATCGTCCACAACTAGTACCCGGTACGGCTCGCCACTTTCCTTCAAACCGTCCGCCTTTCGCTCATTAATGCTTGGAAAGTCTTGTTTAGTCTTCACGCAAGCCCCTCCTATGATCGCTCTCGTATAGCAACGTTGATCTCAATCTTACCCATCGGCAGATCCATGGGTACAATCAAGGCTTCCACGTCAGTATTTGACACTTCCATGTTTTCCCCGGTGAATATGGCCGGTGGCGTCAGGTCAAAGCTGAAACCGAGATTGTGCAGTTTGGTGACCGCCTGACCGGTAATCATGTTCGCCAGCTCGGTGATGGTAGCCCGAGCCATGTCGTTCATCGACGTCACCGGCTCCATCTCCATGTCCTCGAGCATCTTGCTGGCGATTTTTACGGCGGTCTCCTGGCTCATGTCAAACAGAACTCGTCCTTCCACATCCCCCGCAAGCCCCACGATCGCCGCAACCCCGAGAACGGGCATGGCCGAGGACTTGAGGTAGAGCTCTCCACGCTTCACTTCGGCCTGGAGAACTTCCTGGAGAACATTGTAGGCTGACTCAACAAAGGGATTGATGTACTCGACTCGCATTTCTTCTCCTAGGAACGTTTCCGATAGGCCCGCAGGGAGCCTGGTCCGACTGCTTCCCACCGCTCCTGAGCAAGCGGCTCCTCGTGTTCACCGAGAATAAGATACCCATCAGGCTTCAAGGTCTCAAACATAGTCTCGAGCACGCGTTCCTGACTCTTCTCATCGAAAAAGGAGAGAACATCCCTCGCGACGATAAGATCCATAGAAGGCAGCCCCGCGGCATTGGTGAGGTCACTATACTCGAAAAGAATGGTGTTTTTAATGTCGCTGTTGAAGGTTGGACCATTGGTTCCATCAACGATGTACGGTTCATAACGCTCTGGGACCCGATCCCGGTCATAGATCGTGTTGGGAGCGTTGGAAATGCCGAGAAGGTCGTTATCGCTCGCCCATACCTTGAGTTGTTTCTCCGGGTAGTGTTCTCGAAGCATCACCGCCAGGGAGAAGCTTTCCGCTCCTTCTCCGCAACCGGGATTCCACACCTGTATCACTGATCCGGGGCTGAGGGGCACTGCCTGAGCGACCTCATCGAGATACTCTCCAGGCCAGAGACGGCCGGTAAAGCGACTGTAGAAGGGAGAGAGAAACTCCTCTGCCTCCTGCCGGCTCTGGAGTTGCAGTTCCTCACCCTGGGCCGAACGAGTCTGTTGCCACTCCTGGAACCGCTCGCGAACCCAGCGGTCGTTAAATGGCGTTACATGAAACCCAAGAAAGGTTTGCAGAGTCTCGGAGATAAAGGCGTAGGCCGCTGAGCTCTCATCCTGCGCCACGGGCCCTTCGTATCGCGCGGTCTCGGAGGTTTTCTTTTCCTCAGAAACGGCGCCTCCCCCAAAGCCGGTCCGATCGGCGAGGCTCTTTTCCTCTTCCTCTTCTTTCCGAAAGATGCGCTCCACATCGAGGATAATGTAGAGTCTGCCCTCGTTCTCAACGACACCGCTGATGAACTTGATATTGATGTCTCCGAAAATCGGATGGGGCGGCTGGATGGAATCGGAGCTTATCCCGACCACCTTATCGATCTCGTCGACAATAACCCCAATGTGGTTGTTTTCTACTCGTAGAATGAGGCCGTTCTCAGCGGCGCCTTCGGGCTTTTGTTGGACCGGCAGATTAAAGAGCAAGCGCAGGTCTACAATGGATATGATGTCTCCGCGAAGGTTATACACCCCTCTCACAAAGGGGGGAGAATTCGGGACGTAGGTGAACTGGGAGAACTTGGCGATCTCCTTGACCTGCATAATGTCTATGCCGTAGTCCTTCCCTCCGAGGGAGAAAGTGACCATCTTGTAGTCGATCTGCTCCGCTTGCTGGTCGTCGCCGTTCTGACTCGCAATGGTCCTGCCAAGGGAGGTGGAAACGGTTTCCATTCTGTTAGCCAATGGTAAGCTCCCGTCGCTCGCGTTCTTCTCGTTCCTTCCGCAGTCCGAGGTCCAGGAGCTGGCTCACATCAATTATGAGGGAGACTCGGCCATCCCCTGTGATGTTGGCCCCCGCGATTCCCGGGGCGTTGGTAAAGTGATCTCTCAGCGGTTTTATGACAACGTCTTCCTCACCGATAAGGGAGTCCACTATTAGCCCCATCTTCTTGT
Source organism: uncultured Spirochaetaceae bacterium (assembly GCA_964478055.1). Taxonomy (GTDB): domain Bacteria; phylum Spirochaetota; class Spirochaetia; order DSM-27196; family Alkalispirochaetaceae; genus CAYZHV01. Next base: position 8,106 of record CAYZHV010000088.1, read on the forward strand.
CCGCGCTTCCCACGATCACCACAAAGTAGTGCTCCTTGTTCTCATCCGTAGGAATCCGGAACAGGCGATTGAGTCGGATCAAGGAAACAACATCATCCCGTACGTTGAAGACCTCGTAATTGTCAATGAGCTTAATGTCCGAGGGTTTGATGCGATGGCTCTCGAGGACCGAGGTGATCGGTATGGCGTACATTTCGGGCCCTACCCGTACGAGAAGGCCCTGGATAATCGCGAGGGTCAAGGGGATCTTGATCGTAAACCGGCTCCCCTTCCCTTTCTCGGACCAAACGGAGACGTTTCCGTTGAGCTTCTCTATTTGCTTTCTTACCACATCTAGGCCCACGCCACGGCCGGAGACATCGGTAATCGCCTTCGCCGTCGAGAATCCGGGCTCGAAAATGAGGTTAAACGCCTCGACATCGGAGAGTTGCTTGTTCGGGTGAATTACTCCGCGCTCGATCGCCTTCTGACGAACGGAGCTTACGTCGATGCCCTTTCCGTCGTCCACGATCTCGATGAGAATCATGTTCCCCTCGTTGCTCGCCTTCAGCCGAACCTGACCCTCATCCGCCTTGCCCGCCTCACGCCGCTCAGAGGGAGTCTCTACGCCGTGATCAATGCTGTTTCGGACCATGTGGATCAGCGGATCCAAGAGGTCTTCGATAACCGACTTATCGAGTTCCGTGTCCTCGCCTTCGATCTGCAAACTCACTTGCTTCTTAAGCGACTTGGAAAGATCTCGGACAAGGCGAGGAAAGCGGGAAAATATCTGCGAGATCGGCACCATCCGGATTCGCATGACCCCTTCCTGCAGCTCCCCCGTAATACGGCCGAGATTCTGAGCGGTACCGCGAAACTTGTTGACCGTGCCCTTTAGAGAGTTCTCAACCCCCGAGAAGACTTCCGGAAGCTCGCTAAACCGCTCCGCCAGCTCTCGACGCACTTCCTTCGGGCTCTTGCCTTTCTGCATCTCATCGAGATACTCCGGCAGGGAGTCGAAGAGTTCTTTGAGACTCTCACGATACCTGCTCTCCGTCGATTGAACCGTGGACAGAAGGTTCGTGAACTCATTGGTGATCTGGTTGAAAGATGCCTTGTTTATGACCGTCTCACTGACCAGATTGAGGAGATTGTCTATCCGACTACTGTCAACTCGGAGCACGCTGCCTACGGCTCGCTGACGCTTAGGTTCCTCCGCCGGCGCCGTTCGAGGCTCCGCCGGGACCTGCTCCTCGGTTTCTTGCCCGGCTTCCTGGGTGATATCCGCGGAGCCGGTAGCAGCAGCCTCCTGCACACGGCTCTCCTCCGGCTCAGTCTCCCGGACCTGGGGTGCCGCGGATGGTCGCCCCGGTTCCTTTTCTCCAGCACCCTCGGAGATCGGTTTGATCTCTACACCCGTGGTCACGTCTGAGATGTGGAGCTTGTCCTCAAAGGAGGAGGGATCCTCTTCCGTGGCGACATAGTACCGAACCACGGGAAAGTAGGTATCGCTGTAGAGGGCGTCAAAATCAGGTTCGGTCTTTAGTACCGTTGCTTCACCTTTAAGGGCCGCGAAGAGCTGAATGCCCCCTACGGTGTTCATGGGATTGTTCTCATCAAAGGAGACAACCACCTCGTAAAGGCTCTGGTCCGGCTCCGCCGCTTCCTTTAGCTCCAGGAGCTCGTACTCGCTCAGCCCCTCGGGGGCAGGCGTCGCTGCGGATTCTCCGCTACCGGAAGGAGTCGTCCCCTGTTCCGCTGGCGCCTCCGGAGCGGGAGGCTCGCCACTGAGGATTGTCCGAAGGGCGCTCTCGGTTTGCGACGTCTCCCCGCTAAACTGCGTTCCACCCTTACGAGCTTCGAGCATCTCCTTGATTATGTCGATGGAGTTGAGAAGCGTGTCAACCACATCACCGGTGACGGCGACTTTCCCGTTTCGGATCTCGTCGAGTACGTCCTCCACGAGATGGGTGAACTGCGAAAGCTCGCTCATCTGCACCGTTGCGGAGCCGCCTTTGAGGGTATGGGCGGCGCGAAAAATCTCGTCTACGGCGTCGTGATTGTTGGGGTCGTTTTCGAGAACGAGCAGATTGCTCTCGAGGGTCTCAACCTGGAGCTCAGCTTCAACGAAGAAGTCCTTCAACAACTCTTCGTTGTTGGGATCGAGATAGTCGCTCATTACGCCTCATTCTCACGCATTTTGCAGGGGACCGTCAACTACTGCCCGGGGTACTCAGCCTATCGACGTGCCACGAAAAAGGGCCTTCCTTTCGGAAGGCCCTCAGTTTGCTTTTTTGCCGGAGCTTACTCCGGAAGATCACGCCAGCTTACTCGCCGCCGTTACCTTCGCCATTACCGCCGTTGGCAGCCTGGCCGTTCTCACCCTCGGGGCTGTGCATCTTGCGCTGCTCGAGGTATCGAAGAACCTGAATATTACCAAGGTTCCGAAGCTCAGCCTCGCGCCGTGCCTGCTCGCGGTCCTGCAGGATACCCCAGACAGCTTCGTCGTTGATGTCACGCTCGAGCTGAAGAACCGCCCGGTCGTAGGTGATGCTGACGTCGCGGATATAGGTGATAAAGTCTCCGCCTTCCATCATGCCGTCCCGGTAGATCCGGATTCCGATAAGCTTACGCATAGGCGCAAGGTTCGGATAGAGCGGAAAAGTCCGGAGCTCGCGATTTCGAACATCACTGACGTAGTTCGGGTTCATCCAGGTGAGGTCCCGCCAGCCGTCGAAATCAAGATACCCCATGAAGATCTCCCGCTGGTCGTTGTTCTCATCCTGGAGGACGAGGCTCAGACCGTGGGGAAAGTTGAGGCCGTTGACCGTCACTGTAACGGAGCGTAGAACACCAACGTTCTTTACAACGCCGAAGTTGTCGAACTTCCGTCCCCGACCCTGTTCTTCCTGGGCCACTTCGAGGGTACCGTCGTCTCCCACCTGCGTGATGTCGGCATAGGCGGGAATCTCGAAGGGAGGCTCGATGAGAGCCCAGCCGTTGTACGGCTGCTGCGGGAAGAATACCCGGGCACCGAGAACAGTCTCGCCGCCGTACTGCTGTGCACCCTCTCTAACCGGAGCCGGCCGAATCTCAGAATTGGTGACGGTAGTCACGTTCTCTGAAGAGGAGGCGAGCGTTACTTCCCAGTCAGGGATCGCCAAGGAAATCTTCATCTCAGCCTTCTCTTCCTCGGTGTAGCTCGACCCCGCTGCGAGGCTGAAATCAACTAGGGTACGCTCATTATGCTGCGGATTATCTGCCGGATAGTCTGCGGTGAGCTGAGTGAAGTCAATCAGCGTGGCTTCCTCGGCTAAAACCGTTCCGGTCAAGAGTACAAGAGCTATTAGCGCCAGAATGAAGGAACGTCTCATCCAAGTCTCCTTTGTACGAATCGCCTTTGTTTTGCAGAAAATACTCTGTTTTTCATTATACGTATACCAATCCCTTTGTCAACGATTATTCCCCATTCTGGAGAGCTCGAACCTCGGCTCCCCGGGCAGTTGCCCCGCAACGGTCACGGTGATCGATCGGAGAAAAGGGAAATTATACTCTAAATTATACTCCGTCATATCCACTGCGTCATCAAAGGATATGCTTGTTTCCTCTTCTAAGTCGAGAATCTCCGGAGAAAAATCTATGTATAACTCCTTGTCCCGGAGAATAAGGAGGTCGATCGCAGTTCTGCCGGGAAGTATCCGGACAGCCCCGAGGGTGTTGGGGCCGAGGATCAACTCCTCGAGGAATACCTCTATCGCCGCCTGCCGGTCACTTCGGCGCGGTAGCAGATGTTCCTCTCCTCCAAGCTCCCCGGTAACTCCGTTCGGGAAAAAGAGTACCCGTCGGCTCTGTTCCTGAGGAAAAAGGAGGAGCGTCAGTAACGAGATGAGCAGGGCCGCGGAAAGTAGTGTCGTTGCGAGGATCGTATGCTTCTTCTGGAGCGGATTCATCTATTCTCTTCCGTAGGTTTCAAAACTCCGAACGAAGTTCGTAATTCCAGTATAGATACCGTCCACGAGCTTGTTCAAGTACGCTGCCTCCCGGAGCCGGAGAAACTCGGCCTGATTGGTGACAAAACCGAGCTCTATGAGGACCGAGGGCATCCGAGCGTTCCGCACCACGTACCAGGACTCCTCCTTGAGGCCGCGGTTCGGGCTCTCCTCTCCCACTCTCGACTCCAAACCGGCGAGTATGTTCCGGCCGAGGAGGATACTCTCGAGAGTGACTTCTTCCTCCCGGATAGTGTTGAGGATCGTCAGGACCTCCGGGTCTTCTACTCCGAGTCGCTCCGGATCAACCAGGCCGGGTCGTCGATACTCCGGAGGAAGATACCAGACCTCGAAGCCGTCGGCCCGGGTGTTGAGGGAGGCGTTGGCGTGGATCGAGAGAAAGATAACCGTCTCGTCAGGTTCCACCTCTAGGGCGTTGGCCCGCCGGGTGCGCTCCTCCAGGGTGAGATAGACGTCTTCGTTTCTCGAGAGGAGAATCTCCTTGTCCGGGTATCGTTCCTGGAGTCGCGCGCCGAGCAACTGAGCCGCCTGGAGCACTAGGTCCTTTTCCTGGAGCACCAGGGCCTCGCCGTTGATCACGTGACGGCCGATGGTGCCGGGGTCTTTTCCGCCGTGACCAGGATCGATGAAGAATCCGGCAATTACCCGCCGCTCCTCCACCGGCGCCGGCTCGGGCATTCGATCTTGAATGCGCCCCACCGCGGCGGCGCTAATTCGAACCTCTCCCGCCTGCTCGGTTATCGCGGCGGCCTCGAGCCGCTCCAACTCGGAGTAGTTGAAGAGCATGGTTCTCTCGTCGACCTGGAGCGTCACGGAGCTGTTGTCGCGCCAAAGGGTTGCTGTACGCCGCAGAGGATCCCACTGCAGATCGAGGCTTTCCGCCTCCGCGAACTCCAAAAGGGGTCGCTCCTCCGGCGGAGCTTCCTGAGCGACTGCGAGAGATGTGATAGAGAGTACGAGAAGCGTTATGACGAAGCGCCGGCGCGATACCACCCTTCAATCTCCTCCTGAGAGAGAGCCCCGGAGCAGGGATAGCCACCGATTAGCGCTCTCCCCCGAGGACTCCAACAGACTATCCCGAATATATACCGCCGCCTGCACACCTCCAAGAGCCACCGCCCGGAGAAGCAGCGTGGAGAAGAAGTAATCAGTTCCGGGGTCTCTCCGGAACACTCCGGAAGCAAAGAGATGCTCCATGGCGGAAGCTGCGGAAAAGCCGGACCAATGGGCCTCGTCTGTAAAGTTCTCACCTTCTGTGGAAATGGCGAGGCTCTTCTGCCGCAGGGCGTCCTCGACCCAGGCGACCGAGGTGTCCTGCCGATCCAGGACCCGCCGAGACAGAGCCTTGATCCGGTTGGTAGCCTCCTCGAAGAGTTCCTCGTAAAACGCCCAGGTAGCCTCCTGCCGGAGGTCGAAAAGGTACCGGTCGGTCTCCGGGCGGTTCGCCTCGAGGCGAACCAGGAGCCCCCGAAGAGCGGCTCCCGCCGCGGAGAGCGCCTCTTGCCTGCTCTCCCCGACCACGATGACGTTGGCGCATTTCTCCACGTTGTTTCTCGGGGGACCTACGATGTCTCCCGGCGCCGCGCGCAGAAAGAGCTCCCGGAGCTGCGGCATGGCGCGGACTCCCGGAACCCCTTCAACTTCCCGAACCACACCTGGAATCGAGATCAGCGCGCGCTCGGCACTTGTATGCGTTTTCTCTTGAGTCAGAAGGGGGCGCGGATCCTCCCCCAGGGCGAGGCGGAGTGCCGCCTCGGTGAGCGGGATTCCCGTGGCGTAGGGGTAGGTCCATCCGGACATGTAACCCCCGGAGAGACGTGCGGCGATTTCTCCAACCGCCCCGCCGCCGCTTCGTCGCAGAAAGACGTCTCCCTTTGCCGCCCCGTTCTCGATGCCCAGGGCCCGGACCCCCGCCTGGAAGGTCCCCAGGAGCGTCTTTTCCTCCTCCTTGGA
>CAYZHV010000089.1:0-14018 GCA_964478055.1 uncultured Spirochaetaceae bacterium
ACCGAATGCTCCGGTAGGACGATCTCGATTTCCTGGTTCTCCGGATCGGGAAAGAGGCCAAAGGTCGGTCGAAACCGGGAGAGGTCGACCCGGTTCCGGTTGATCATCTCCCGGAAGTACTCGGGACGCCAGGTGTTGGAAGTGATGCGCTCCACGTCGGAGAGCTCCTGATCGGCCTCGTCCGTGGCCCCGTCTTCACTCTCCCCGCCGGTAATCTCGAGAAAGTGCCCGAAAGCCCAGCCCTGGATCCCCTCCCGGGTGAGGACCTTGTACCAGTACCCTTCGAATCCAGCCTCATTGGACTGCTCCTCCGAGCGCTCGAGGACCTTCATGAGCTCGTTCTCCCGAAGTCGATAGACGTCCGGAGAGAGACGGTCCCGTTCTGCCCGAACAGGGAGAGCCTGGCGCTTGGCTCGGGCAAAGGTGTCGGCGTAGGGGGTGTACTGGTTGGCATACTCTAGGGCGCCGTCTTGCTCCTGAAAGGAAGCAACCCGCCACATCGGGAGCGTGAGCTCCTCCTCCATCTCCGCGGTGGTAACGGTGTAGGTGTCATTGAGCTGGGACTCTGCGGTGATTTCCAGGAGCTGGCCGTTTGACAGCTCGCTCTCTGAGGGCGCCCAGAGTAGGACGCCGTAGGCGATGGGTCTTCCACCGCAGCTCACCAGCAGGAACAGGGGTAGTATCAGTAGTAACGTCGGTTTTAGCAGCTTCATCTGTGGTTACCTGGCGCGCCTATTGCACCACAACAGTTGAAGCCGCGTCAATCGGTAGGGGGTGGTGTGACGATGAGGATTCGCCCTTCCCGAAGGAGTCGACGGTTGTCCTCGCTGGCCAGGAGCTCCCGGGCGTCCCGGCTGCTTATCACCAGGTCCGTCGGGGCGATGCCAAAGAGGCGCCGGGCGAGTATCCGTTTCGGGTTTTCCCCGATTCGATCGGCAAAGCCGGAGAGATCGAGGGAGTCCGTATAGGCCGCCACACCCCACTGCTCAACGAACTCGGATTCCAGCTGTTCCCGGGTGAGGAGGTCCCGCATCGACTCATCGTAGATCTCCGGGAATAGAGCGGGCTCGATGGTTGTGGTTAGGTCCGTTCCGTGGAGGGGCAGGGGCTCGGCGGCGTAAATCACAACGCCGGTGTAGCTTCCTGAGGGTACCCAGCCAAGGACGCGTGGAAAGGGGAGGGGACGGTCCTCCAGTAGGAGAAGCCGAGGTAGTCCCGGAAAGAGATCCAGGGCGTATGTGACCTCCAGGCTGCTCAGGGAACGGTCCGGTCGCGTAATCCTACGGGTCGCCTGGTCGGAGAGGGCAATGAGCCGGTCGTAGAGTCCTGGGTCCTCCCGGAGTTCTCCGGCTAGGGTGGTCCTGGAGTCCACTCGAAGGGTAGTGAGGGCGTCCACAATGGCCGAGGGGAGCTGCGCGGCGATCTCCTCTTCCGCCCGGTGGGCCGCCGCTGGAGCGTTCGGGCCGCTCCTGTCGATCGGAGCGACTGCGGTTAGCTCGAGGATGCCGGTTTCCCAGTCGAAGGAGCTGCTCCAATCGATATCGCGAGCTTCCGTCTCCTGTGCGCCAGCGAGGCTCGCGACGAGGAGCAGAACCGAGAGACAAACTCCAATGTGTTTAAGAGAAGAGACTCTCATTACCTTGAGTATCGGCGGCTAGAGAGATTCTCCGAAGTAGATGCCGCCCCACTCCCAGTCACCGTGAACCTCCGGGTCCGCGGGGTAGTTGACCCGGCGAAAGTAGAGATACCAGACCGGAATACGGTGGGACCAGCCCCAGGTGCGCAGATACGCCTCCTGAGCGTTCGAGGAAATATGCAAATCCGAGGCAAAGCTGACTCGGGAGCGACGAAGAAAAGCGCCGATGTTGAAGGTGTCGATGCGGCTGTTGAAGTCCGTCTCCTCCTGCTCCCAGGACATGGTGAAAAAACCCGTTCCCGCTCGGTATCGAAGAAGAAGAGGCGTGTTCTGGAGATAGATCGCCCGTTTGATCTCCTGGACCAGGTCATCCAGGTTGTTCATGGTCCATTCCTTGCCGGAGTCGTAGAAAGCGAGCTTCTGGCTCACCTCCCTGTGCACCTTTGGGACTCCGGGTATGCGGGTCTCCGGATAGTTGAGAAACTCCCGATACGCCTGATACGCCTGGTCCCACTCTCCCGCGGCCTCGTAGCTCTTGGCGAGCCGGTAGTAGAGCTCCCCTTCGTCCAGCTCATCTGAGAACCGCTCGAGGAGCTGCCGATAGTAGTCCACCCGCTCGTTGGGATCATCCACCAGGGTAACCAGATCCTGCAGCGCCAGGAGGTGGGTGGACTGACCGTCCACTTCCACATCCGGATAGTTGCGCAGGACCCGGCGGAGATACATCCTCCGGACCGGCGCCGCCTCGGTATCGTCATAGCTTCGGGCGACTAGGTAGAGGTAGTACCCGTTTACCGGATCATCGAGATGGGACTGCACGTGCTCGGTGAGAAAGACTCGCATCCGTTCGGGCGACCCCGCGGCAAGCAGTTTTCTGGCGATCTGTTGTACCAGGACGCTGTGTCGCGGAGAGTCTTCAGGTTCTTCTAGAAGCATCTTCTGCAGGAGGCGGAACTCCTCCTGCTGTTCCTTGCTACCCAGAGCGAAATAGTCGTCTGAGTTGGAGCAACCGAGAAGAAGGAGCAAAAGGAGCGCCCCAAAGAACGGCAGCATTGGTCTCATACGCCGGTAGTCTATCTGATAAGTTTGCATGTTGTCGACTCTGTTGGTACTATTAGCGCCTCACACTGCAGGAGGAATTGGTGTCTAATCGAATCGAAAAACGGAAAGAAGGACTGGTGGTCCCGGATAAGCCTATTGTTCCTTTTATTGAAGGAGACGGGACGGGGCCGGACATCTGGAAGGCGGCGCAGCGGGTCTTTGACGCCGCCGTGGAGAAAGCGTACGGCGGAAAGCGGGCAATCGACTGGAAAGAGGTGTACGCGGGACAGAAATCCTATGACCGCTCCGGTGAGTGGCTCCCGAAGGAGACAGAGGACGCCTTTCGGGAGTATCTCGTCGGGATCAAGGGACCCCTTACCACTCCGGTGGGCGAGGGCTTTCGGAGTCTGAACGTAGCCCTGCGGCAGCGTCTCGATCTCTACGTCTGTCTGCGACCAGTACAGTACTTTACGGGGATTCCTTCTCCTGTAAAGCGCCCGGAGGAGATCGATATGGTTGTCTTTCGGGAGAACACCGAGGACGTCTACGCCGGTTTCGAGGCGCAGTCGGGCTCTCCGGAGGCCAAGAAGATCCTCGATTTTCTCAAAGGAGAGCTCGGCTGGGAGATCCGGGAGGACTCAGGAGTCGGGGTCAAGCCTATCTCCAAGTCCGGGACGGAACGGCTGGTTCGGGCGGCTGTTAAGTACGCCCTCGACTCAGGGCGAAAGAGCGTAACCCTTGTTCACAAGGGCAACATTATGAAGTTTACCGAGGGCGCCTTTCGCACCTGGGGATACGAGCTTGCCAAGCGGGAGTTCGGCGATAGGGTGGTAACCTGGGATGATATCGACGACGAGATTCCCGAGGGAAAGGTGCTCATTAAGGACACCATCGCCGACGCCTTTCTTCAGCAGATTCTCACCCGGCCCAAGGAGTTTGACGTTATCGCCACGATGAACCTCAACGGCGACTACATCTCCGACGCTCTGGCGGCGCAAGTTGGCGGTATCGGCATCGCTCCGGGGGCAAACATCAATTATGAGACGGGGTACGCCATTTTCGAGGCGACCCACGGCACGGCGCCGAAGTACGCCAACCAGGATAAGGTCAACCCGAGCTCGGTGATCCTTTCCGGAAAGATGATGCTCGAGTACATGGGATGGAACGAAGCGGCACGGTTGATCAGCCGGGGCATGGCAGGGGCGCTCGAAGAGAAGACCGTTACCTATGACTTTGCCCGGCTCATGGAGGGGGCCACCAAGGTACCCACCAGCGGCTTCGGTGATGCAATAATTTCCCACATGGAGTAGTATTTCCCCATGTTTCCGCGACGTAAGGTATCGTACCCGAGGCGGCTGCTCCTTTTTGGAGCGCTCCTTGTCGTTATGGGGGCGGTTCTGCTCCTCTGGACCAACGGCCTGCTGCCAAGTTTTGGTGCCCTTTGGCCCCTTCTGCTCCTGATTGCCGGGGTCTGGCAGCTCGACTACTCCCTGGTCTCCGACGGTCGGGAGGCTACGGTGCTCACGGGTATGGTCTTTACGTTGAGCGGAATCTTTATCCTCTTAAGAACCACCGAGCTCTTGGAGGTGGAGTTTCAACGGATCTGGCCGGTCTTTATGACCATCGCCGGTGTCTCCCTCCTTGCATACAGCTTTACCAGGCAACGGGGGCACCGGGCGGTGCTCATGGTGCCCTCGGTGGCGATGATCATACTCTCCTTGCTCTTTCTGCTCTTCAGCCTGGATATCCTGAGAGTCTCCTTTATCGATTTTGTGAGCCGGTGGTGGCCGATGCTGCTGGTGCTCCTCGGCGCTATCTTTCTCTACCGTGGGGTTCCCCAGGCTATGTCCGGGGATGAGGAGCCGGAGGAAGAGGATGAGGAGGACGATGAGGAGCTCTGAGGGGGAGTGATGGCCTACTGCTGGCTCCGTCCCTCTTCCCTCTCCTCGGGCTCTTCTGCCTCCTCTTCCGGGTTCTGCTCCTCCTCGTGGCGCTTTCGCGCTTCCGCGGATAGGTTGGAGTCCTCGTAGAGGATCTCATCCCAGGTGAGCCGTTGGCCGGTCTCCCGGCAGTAGAGGGTGAAAGGAAAGGTGTGTTGCCGATACCGGTAGAGAATGCCACCGATTACGAGCACCACCGGAATGAGCCAGATATCGGTGAGATTAAACTCCACGATGGAGAGTCCGGCAACGTATATGCCAAAGGCGGCGGTGCCGAGATAGAGGGTAGCAAAGCGCTTGCGCTCAGATCGCTGCTGATGACGCTTCTGAAGCAGGTTGAGAAAGAAAATTCCCAGAAATATCCAGAAGAAGTGCTCCGCAATCCAGTTGGAGATTATTTGTGTGGATTGATCCATGACCCGGGAGTCTACATGAACCCTCCCGTCCGTGTAAATTGGGCCCCATGAGCCAGCGACGTTGGATTCAGGAGCGGTGCGAGGCGCTCTACGACCGGTACAACAGGCCGGAGTACATCGATCCCGACCCTCTCGCCATAGTCCGGCGATTCGAGGAGCTCCAGGAGCGGGAGATTGTCGCCCTTCTCGCCTCGTCTCTCGCCCTCGGGAGGGTGGACCTCATTCTCCGCGCCGTCGAGGAAGTTCTTCAGAGACTTCCGAGCCCCCTCACACGGTTGGCGGAGCTGAGCGAGGAGGAAATCACCCGGCGTTCCCGCGGTTTTGTCTACCGCTTCTTTCGGGAGAGCCATCTCGCAAGCTTTCTCACGGCCCTTAGCAGGGTCCTTCGTCTGCACGGGAGCCTGGAGAGAGCCTTGGTCCGGGCAAAAGGAGAAGGATCCCTTCAGGAGGGGCTACAGGGGCTCGTAGAGACGCTCTTTGCGGCCTCGCCGGAACCGACCAGTATACTTCTCTCGAACCCGAAAGCCGGCAGCGCCTCGAAGCGACTCCACCTTTTCTTGCGCTGGATGGTTCGCTCTGATGCGGTGGATCCGGGAGGGTGGAGCGCCTTCTCTCCGGCGGAGCTCCTGGTTCCGGTGGACACCCACATGCTCAGGATCGCCCGGGCCCTCGGCATTACCGAGAGAAAGCAGGCGGATCTGCGGACCAGCCAGGAGATTACGGCGTTCTTTCGGACTATTGCGCCGGAGGATCCCGCCCGCTACGATTTTGTTCTTACTCGATTCGGAATTCGGCCGGGGTTCTTTGAAGAAGTGGTTGCAGAATTCGGAGAAAATCCGTATACACCCTAGATGGTGTGTTAGTACTTTAGCCTACACACGACGTACCATTGGGGCGGCAACGTCCCGAAAGACAACTGTTTTACGGAAGGAGATGCACATGCAGCGCTTTGTATGTCAGGTATGCGGTTACATCTATGACCCGGAAGAGGGAGACCCGGACAACGGCGTAGAGCCCGGAACTCCATTCGAAGAGATTCCCGAAGACTGGGTCTGCCCGATGTGCGGCGCCCCGAAAGAGGACTTCGAGCCCGAGGAGGAGTAACTCCTCAGGCGAGCATCGCGGCCTGCCGCTTGTACTGGTCTTCCAGGACGAGACAGGCCATCGCCTCTACAACGGGAACTATCCGGGGGCAGATACACGCGTCGTGTCTGCCCTCGGTTTTTATCGTCTGCTCCTGCCCTTGAAGGTCGACGGTCCGTTGCTCTTTCGCAATGGACGATGTCGGCTTTACCGCGACCCGGAACACGATCTCTTCTCCGGTGCTGATACCACCGATAATGCCGCCGGCATTGTTGGTGAGAAACCCCTCTGAAGACATTTCGTCGTTGTGCTCGCTCCCGCTCATATCCGCGGCCCGGAAACCGGAACCAACCTCGAACCCCTTTACCGAGCCGATGGAAAGCATTGCGTGAGCAAAGAGGGCGTCGAGCTTGTCAAAGACCGGCTCTCCGAGACCCGGGTTCACGCCGCGAATCCGGCACTCCACAATGCCCCCGACACTATCCTCTTCGTCTTTCTTTGCCTCGACCCTGGCAAGCATCTCCTCCAGGACGTCGGGATCCGCAGCCCGAAGGGGATTCTCCTCGATAAACTCCTCCAGGACTTTGTTGCACTGCACCCCCGCGGCCCGGAGGGTGTAGGCGACGATGGAGACCCCTCGGCTCTCGAGATGCTTTCGGGCCACCGCTCCAGCGGCAACCCGACCGGCAGTCTCCCGGCCGGAAGCGCGGCCGCTCCCGCGCCAGTCGCGACGACCGTATTTCTGGAGATAGACGAAGTCCGCGTGCCCGGGACGAAAGAGCTCTTTGATGTTGTCGTAGTCCGCTGGATTGGCGTCGGAGTTATAGAGAATCATCATCATCGGCGTACCGGTGGTGTGATCCTCGAAGACGCCGGAGAGGAGGTGAATCTTGTCCGGCTCCTTCCGGGGCGTAGTAATGAAGTTTTGCCCCGGCTTGCGTCGGTCCAACTGTTTCTGTACTTCTTCAGCGGTTATTGGAATACCGGGGGTCACGCCGTCTACAACGACTCCGACCGCTCCTCCATGGGACTCTCCAAAGGTGGTTACCGTAAAACTCTGGCCGAAGCTACTGCCGGGCATCTTCGTTCTCCTTAATCCTTGTTGCTACATCCTGCGCCGCCTCAGAGAGGGACCGATTGGTCACGGAAACGACGATGTGCGCCGCCTCTCTGTAGGCGGCGTCTCTCCTGCGAGCGAGTTTCAAGAAGGAACCGTAAGGGTCCTCAGGATCGAGAAAGGGAGGAATCCCACCTCGGATAATGCGCTCGTAGAGAAGGGTGAACTCTGCAGTAAGATACACAATCAAGGAGGCTCCTTCCAGTAGCTTTAGGGCCTCTCTGTTGTCGACGATGCCGCCGCCGCAGGCGAGGATGCCCTCGAATCGATCCTCTCTGAGGGAGGCGAGGGCTTCGGCCTCATAGCGCTGGAAGGTTTCCGCTCCGTACTCCCGAAAGTACGCCCTGAGGGTGCTCCCGTCCGCGGGACCCGGGAGCTTCTCTTTCATCATTCGGAGCGTCTCCTCGTCGAGGTCGAGGGCCGGGAGGTCGAGGGCTCGCGCGACCCGGGGGGCGATGGAACTCTTTCCAGAGTGCTTGAGGCCGGTTATGGCGATGAGGGAATGGCTCGTCCGCGGAAACTGCACCGCCTTACTCCTTGAGAAGGATAAACTCTTCCAGCGGTGCAGGCTTGTAGAGCTCGAATCCCTGCACGTAGTCCACCCCGAGCTTTCTGAGCTCCTCCAGGGTCTTGGCGTCCTTGACGTACTCAGCTATCGTCTCGAGCCCCATGGTGTGGCCGATGTTGTTGACCGCCTCAACCAGGGCGTGGTCGATCGGGTCTTCGGTCATGTCCTTGACGAAGGAGCCGTCAATCTTGAGATAGTCTACGGGCAGGGTCTTGAGATAGGCGAAAGATGAAAAGCCGTTGCCGAAGTCGTCCAGGGCGAAGGAGATCCCCTCCTGTTTGAGGCGCGAAATGAAATTCGTCGCCCGGGAAAGGTTCTCGATCGCCGCGGTCTCCGTGACTTCCAGAGTAATCAAGGTCGGGTCCGCACCACTTTCCTCGATCTCCTCGATGATAAAGTCAAGGAGGCTCTCATCGGCCACGGAGGAGCCCGAGAGGTTTATCGCCACCCGGTGTTTCGGTGCTCCGTTCTGTTGAACCGGGAGGAGCTGAAGGACCCGTCGGATCACCCACCGATCAATGGCAGGCATAAGGTTGTATTTCTCCGCGGCGGGAATAAAGTCCGCCGGTGAGATGATCGTGCCGTCCTGGTCTCTCAGGCGCAGGAGGATCTCTATCTTTGCGATTTTTGCGGCAGCGCTGTTTTCGGCTATTGGCTGTCCGTAGAGAACGAACTGATCCCGCTCGAGGGCGTGGGTGAGGCGAGAAATCCACTGCATCTCGCCCCGGCGCTTGAGAAAGTGATAGTCCGCGGTCTCATAGAGCTTCACGGTATTACCGCCGGACTCCTTGGCGAGATAGTTGGCGTCGTCCGCGGCGGCGAGGATGGAGTATCCGTCGGTGTTGTTACCCCCTACCGGAACAAGACCGATGGTAGTGGTCACCTGGAACGCCTTCTGCTGCCAGATAAAGCGGCGATTGAGGATCTCCTGAATATCCCGGGCTACATCGAGGCCCTCTTCAACGGGGGTATTCAGGATGACCGCGCCGAACTCATCACCCCCGAGGCGCGCCACCATGCCGCGATCTCCCAAGGTCCCCACCAGATCCCGGGAAACCTGTCTGAGTAGCTCATCTCCGGCTCGGTGACCGGCTATATCATTCACTATCTTGAACTGGTCCAGGTCAACGTAGAGAAAGGTGTGGTGGTTGTCCTCGGTGGCAGCCTCCGCGGCGAGCTCGTGGAGATGGCCAAAAAAAGCCTTCCGGTTCATGAGGCCCGTAAGGGAGTCGTGGCGAGCCTGGTAGTCGATAATTTCCGACATTCGGTGGTACGCCGTCACGTCACGCAACGCCACCAGATATCCTTCCTGGCTGCCTCCGGGCTGATGAATCGCCGTCAGGCGCCCGGAGACGTTGACGTGTCCTCCGAGCTTTGTGAGGAGATAGAGCTCGTCGAACTCGTAGAAAGAGTCCTCGTCGATCTGTTGAAGGGGAAGGTCGAGGCGCTCCTCGGTGGTGTGATCAAAGAGCTTTATCACCTCATCCAGCAGTTTTCCCCGGGCCTCTTCCTCCTGCCAACCGGTAAGTTGCACCGCCACGGGGTTGAGAAAGGTTACGCGGCCGTCGGCGTCAGTGGAAACGAGGCCCTCTCCGATGCTCGAGAGGATGGCGTTAAAGAGCCGTTCCTGCCGCAGGAGCTCTTTGTCGACCCGACTCTTGTAGAGGGCGATCTCAATCGTCGTATAGAGCTCCCGCTCCTTGAACGGCTTTAGAACGTAGCCCACAGGCTCCGCTCGCTTTGCGCGCTTGAGGGTTTGCTCGTCGGCGTAGGCGGTAAGAAATACCACGGGGGTACCGAAACGGTCCCGGAGCTCGACGGCGGCGTCAGTTCCGTCCCGCTCGCCGCTCAGCATAATGTCCATTAGGACTATATCCGGATTGTGCTCTTCGGTAGCACTGACGGCCTCTTCGGCGGTGGAAACAACCGCGCAGACCTGGTATCCGAACTTCTCGATCCTTCTACGCAGATCGAGGGCTATGATGCGTTCATCTTCGACTATCAGTAGCTTAGGGGTGTTGCTCATTTCGGTTGACGTACCTACGCACTAAGCATAGCGACGCAGACACGCCTTATCAACCGAGAGGAAAAAAGGCCCTCCCTAGGGGAGGACCTTTTTGATCGTGAAGGGCTCGATACGAAAGGGTGATCCCTTTCCTTGTAGGAAGTGCCACTTCTTCATCAGGTGCAGGGAAAGGTCTGAGACCAGGATGGTGTTGCCCGAGGGTTTGCCCTCCGGGGCATACTCGATCTGGGCGTTCACCTTGCGAAAGATACCGTCCTCGAAAGGGGAGGGGAGATGTCCCCGGGCCTCGTAGACCTGGACGATCCAATTGCCGTCCACGGTGGTGGGCTCGCCGAGTCCCTCCCGCCCTCTGGTCATGAGCTCCCGGAGCTTGTCCGCAGCCTCGTCGAAGTCTATGCCGAGGCGGGTCATCTCCTGCTCGTCATCATTGATAATCTCGAGAATATTTCGGGTATCATCACCGAGGAAGCCGTCGGAGGTGATAACCCCAGGCTGCATATTCTCCTGGGCTTTCTGGTACTCGGGGGTCATCCACATAGGCTTACCTCTCTACGCGAACTTGTCGAAATAAATCTTCTCTTCAGCCATATTATTATCGCCCATCACCTTGATGCAAGCGTCGAGCATTCCCGGACTACCGCAGAGGTAACCCTCCTTCTCGATGTCAGTCGAGATGGTCTCCTTGAGATAGCCGTCCAGGACCTCGGTAATCAAACCCGTCGGCCCCTCCCACTTATCCTCGGGCTGGGGCTCCGAGAGGGCCGGTACGAAGTGAAACCGCTCATGCTCCTCGTCGAGCTTGTAGAGCCAGTCGAGGTAAAAAACGTCCTTCTTCGTCCGGGCGCCAAAGAAGTACCAGATGTCCCGGTTGTCAAAGGTCCCCCGGTGGAGCATGTCCTGAAAGATTGACTTAAAGGGCGCCATTCCCGATCCACCGGCGACGCAGATCATCTGCGCGTCCGTATCCCGGACGTAGAAGTCGCCAAAGGGGGCCGTCACTTCGACCTTCTGCCCTTCCTGCAGATGCTCGTGGACATAGGTGGTGACGATACCGCCCGGGACCAGCCGAATCAGGAACTCCAGGTGCTCCTTGTCATGAGGCGGCGAGGACATGGAGTAGGCACGGTAGGTCGATTCCTTCACCTTACCGTAAGGCGGCACCGAAAACTGGCCGTACTGGCCGGAGACGAAGTCGATGTCCGTACCCTCCGGCAGCTTGAGCAACACCTCCTTGATGTCGTGAGTGACGTCGGTGATGCTTTCCACCGTGGCGGTGAGCTGCTGCACCTTGAACAGCTCCTCGGGGATCTCGATGCTCATGTCCTGCTTCACTTTGACCTGGCAGGAGATCCGGACCTGCTCTTTCTGCTGCTCCTTTGTAAGGAGGGGAAGCTCCGTAGGCATGTAGGGACCGATGTCGCTGGTGACCTTGACCTTGCACTCCCCACAGCTACCACGGCCGCCGCAGGCGGAGGGTATGAAAATGCCCTGCTCCGCCAGGGAGCTGAGAAGGTTTGCTCCGCCGTTAAAGGTGAGGGTTTCGGCCCCGTTGTTTACGTCAATGGTCACCTCGCCGTAGTTGTTGACAATCTTGTCGGTCACCGAGATCAGGGCTGCTAGGGCGGCGCTGATTCCGGATATGGCGAGGGGCGCTACAATAAACGCTAGATTCACCTCTGTTTCCTCCTTACTGAACCTGAAGCATGCCGGAAAAGCCGAGGAACGCCATCGCCATAAAGCCGATGGTGATCATGGTAATGCCGGCGCCCTGGAGCCCCGAGGGGACCGGAGCCTTGTCGGTCTTTTTCCGGATCGCCGAAAGAGCCATAATGGCGAGCCACCAGCCGAGGCCGGATCCGAAGCCGTAAATTACCGACTGCCAGAAGTTGTAGTCCCGGATCTCCATAAAGAGGGAGACACCGAGAATGGCGCAGTTAACGGTAATCAGGGGCAGAAAGATGCCCAGGGAGATGTAGAGGGTCTGGGAGACGCGATCGATTATCATCTCGAGCATCTGCACTATTGCCGCGATTACGACAATAAAGATGATGAACCGCAGGTACTCCAGATTGAGGGGTACCAAGACGTAGTTCAAGACGAGCCAGTTCATGGCGGTAGTGACCGTGAGAACCACCGTGACCGCCATTCCCAGGCCGTTGGAGCTCTTCATGTCCTTCGAGATGGAAATGAAGGAGCACATCCCCAGGAAGTTCGCCAGGAGGATATTACTGGTGAAGATCGAGGCGAAAAAGAGCGAAAAGGGGTTGAGAATTGGTGCTGCGTTCATGCTTTGGCTCCCTCCTTAGCAGGTGCGGCGGCGGCTTCTTCCTGCTTGTGCATAATGGTCTTTCCCGCCCACATTACGATTCCCAGGAGGAAGAAGGCGCTCGGGGGCATAACCATGATCGTCCAGGGCACGAAGCTCTCAGGCATTACCTGGACCCCGAAGAGCGTTCCAAATCCTAGAAGCTCCCGGATAAAGGCGATCGTCATGAGGACTCCCATGTAGCCGGCACCGCTGGTGGCGCCATCCCAGAAGGAGATGAGCGGCGGGTTCGACTGGCCGAACGCTTCCGCCCGACCCATAATGATGCAGTTGGTGATTATGAGACCGACGTATGGTCCGAGGGCCTTGGAGATGTCCGGAAGATACGCCTTGAGAATAATATCCACAATAATGACGTAAAAGGCGATTATGAGGGTCTGCACGATCATGCGGACCTTCCGGGGCATGTAGTCCTTGAGAAGAGAGACGGTCATGCTCGAAAAGCCGGTTACCAGTACCACGCCGATCGACATGATTGCGGTGTTAACCAGGAGGTTAGTCACCGCCAGGGCCGAGCAGATGCCCAGGACCTGCATAAAAATCGGATTGTTCGTCCAAAGATTCCGTTTGAGTATGTCGCCTGCAGCTGCCATCAGCTACCTCCTAGAGCGTCTTTGAGGGTGTCGAGCTCCCGGTTGAGGATGACTTCCATGGAGTCGCTCGTCCGGGTCGCGCCGGTAATACCGTCAATCTCCCCGTTGTCGTAATCGTAGTCGCCGTCGCCATCCGTCACGAGAAGTCGGTCCTGAGGAATCTGCTCTCCCTCGAGCTGCCGCTGAAACCACTCCTCGGTGATCCGTCCGCCGAGACCGGGAGTCTCGTTGTGGGCGATAATTGCGAGTCCCGTGGTCTCGGAGAGATCCGCGGTCACGCCGAGAACGCCGTGTATCGTCCCCCAGAGTCCGCTGCCCCGGAACTCCTTGGCGTAAACCTCGGTGTCGTCCACGGTGCCCGAGTAGAGGGTTACCCCATCTTCCTCTACCTCCTCTACCTCCTCGAAGCGGTCGAGCACCTCCGCCGGCGCGCTCACCTCCAAACCCATGGCTTGGAGAATCGCCCGTTGCCGGTCCGCGCGCTCGTTCCGCTCAATCATCTCAACGGTGGCCTGGTTGGTCAGAGAGAGGAGCAGAACGAAGACGAAGGTTACGATAAAGGTGAAAACAATCGTATAAGTAATGCTCTGCTTATTCATGCGGTTGCCTCCTGGGGCTTCTTGTCTCCCTTGCTCTTGCCGGAGCCGGAGGACTTCTTCTTCGGCTTCTTCTTAGGCTTCGGAGACCACTCGTCAAAGAGCGAAGCAAAAGTATTTCCAAGCATGATTCCGAAGCTGGTCCCTTCCGGGAAGCCGGAGAAGGTTCGAATAGTCATCGAGACCGCTCCAATCAGAAACCCGTAGAGATACTGCGCCAGGGGGCGGTTGGGCCCGGAGACGGGGTCGGTGGACATAAAAACCGCCACATACATGATACTGCCGCTCATGAGATAGACGGCGATAGCGTAGAGGGCGCCGGTGTCCGCCGGATCGAGCCCGGGGATGAGCCCACCGAAGAAGAACCCGATCGTTGTAACGAGGGCTCCTACCAGGGTCGATATAATGAGACGCCAGTTTGCGGTGCCCGTAGCAATGAGGTAAATCCCCGCGGCGATAATGAGCAGGATCGAGCTCTCGCCGAGAGAACCCGCTCTAAGGCCCAGGAAGAGGTCCAGGAGCTCAGGCTGCTCACCGCCCCGAAGCTGTGCGAGAGGGGTGGCGGCGGTCATGGCGTCGATTCCCGCCTCTCCGGCGCCAAAGTCGCCGGCCATCGCCCAGGATCCGGCGAGGACCGCGGCGAAGGAAATATAGATAAACAGCCGTCCGGTTATAG
>CAYZHV010000090.1:0-13915 GCA_964478055.1 uncultured Spirochaetaceae bacterium
TAGGACTGGGGCTCTCCTTCTTCGACGATAACGTCAAGCTCCAGGGACAACTCGGCTACGCTCCTCCGGGACGATTCTCGGGCCTCGTGGTCGGCGGCAAGCTCCTGGCAAACGTTGCTAGATTCCCCTTCAGCTACTGGTTTGGCCCGGATTTCGATTTTCTCTCCGCCTCTGTCGCCTTAGGGGCGAACTTTTCCTACTTCAGCGTGGAAGGGCTCGTCCTGGGGGGCATAGTGGGTCAGTTGGAGTTTCCCATCATTCATAACGAGAGCTGGCGCATGTTCAACCAGTACTCTCTATACACCGAAGCGCAGCTCTGGTTTATCTCCTCAGACATTCAAGGTGGGACTGAAACCAAACTGAGCTTCGGCTTACGGGTACAGCTATTATGAAAAAGCGCACAACCCTAAAAGCGGCACTCTTTCTTCTGCTTTCCTTCTCACTGGTAACCTGCATTAATCCTCTCAAGCCCGGTCTCGGCGACAAGGTCGACATCGAGCCGCCGCAGGTTTCCATTAACTCTCACGTCGACGGACAGTACCTCTCCGGGGCAGTCGCCTTTGAGGGGAATTACTCCGACGATCTAAAGGCGCCCCGGATAACCGTCTCCACCGACGGGGGGACTACCTTTACTCCCGCCAGCAGGACCGACTCGGATAGCGGCGTCTGGTCCCACGACATCGACACCACTGAGTTCCAGGATAACGAATACGAAGTGCGCGTCCGGGCCACCGACAGCGCCGGAAAAACAACCGACGCAAAAGTCCTCGTCTACTTTGACAACACCGCGCCGGTTGTCCTCCTCAAGACGCCGCAGGCTGTGGCGGAGACGAGTTTTAACCAGACCGTGTCCGTTTCCGGTGACGCCTACGATCCCTTCGGGATAACCAGGGTGGACCTCGGTCTCTACGATGGAGACCCCTCAGCGAGCGGAACGACGCAACTGCCCTTGCGGCGGACCCAGTCCGCCTACAATCAGGCTGTTTCCGACAACGAAGCCCTCACAGACCGCGCCGACGGCAGCAGCGCCTGGACCTATCCCTTCGACACCACCGTCTACACCTCCGGGGTGGACGACTATGTAATCACGGTGGCGGCTACAGACCGGGCGGGAAACCGCGCTACCTCCTTTTTCCACGTGGACACCCTTCGCACCGAGATCGGCTCCATTCCGAACGTGGACGACCTCTACGAAGCCCTTACCGCGGGGTCGGTGCTCTCAGGCTCCTCCTTAGGCGACCTGAGTAGCGCAAACCTCCCGCTAACAATCGATCAGGATCTCGATAGACCGCAGTTCGAGTTTTCCGTACCTTCCGCCGATGAGCCGGGCCTCGGCGCCAACCCGAGAGCTACGGGCTCCGTGAGCGACGACGACGGCGTGGTCCGGGAGTCTATCGAAATCCTGCTCAATATGGATCCGGCCAGCGCCAGCGACGCGGACTGGGTGACGGTCAGCTCGGTAAGCGGTTCCGGGGGCCGGGTAAACTGGGAGCATGATCTCACGAGCCTGACTCAGGGTCCCCACACCATGCATCTCCGGGCGGAGGACGTGGAAGGGCGTCTGGCGGTCTCAGCGGAGCTGCCTTTCGCGATTGACTACGGCCCTCCGGTGGTGACCATAGACAGCCCCGCCCCGGGGAGTTATCACAACGGCGATATTACCCTGACTGGCGAAGCACAAGACGGAGCGGGGATTGACCTCGTCGAGGTAAGCAGCGACGGTGGAGCGACCTGGACCAGCGCCACCCTCACTCCAGGGAGCGCCGTGGGGCCACCAGACGATCGCAACTGGTCCTACACTGCAACCGCCGCAAG
This sequence comes from uncultured Spirochaetaceae bacterium, assembly GCA_964478055.1. Lineage (GTDB taxonomy): Bacteria > Spirochaetota > Spirochaetia > DSM-27196 > Alkalispirochaetaceae > CAYZHV01. The sequence goes on from CAYZHV010000090.1 coordinate 1,816, forward strand.
CCTTTCCGAAGGCGCCGTTACGTTCCGTGTTCGCGCGGTGGATGTGGCCCTCAAGGAATCTACCGAGAGTGTACAGGTTAGCCTCGACCTGACGGATCCGGGACTCGTCTTTCTCGCACCCTCAGGGGGCGACGAGGTGAACGGGACCATCCTCGTCCAGGGGACCGGCGATGACCGATCCCCCTTCGAGGAGCTGCTCCTTTACGATGTCGCCTACGGCAGCATTGGAAGCGCCACTCCTATCGCCCGACTCGACTCCGGGACGAACAGCTTCGACCCCGACGGCGGAGGCAACCCCTCGAGCTACTATCGCTGGTACAAGGCGATAGACACCACCGCCTATCAGATCCTGGGCGACCCGATGAGCCCGAATCCCCCGGAGACGGTCACCTTTACTATCCTGGCGAGAGACGACTCCGGTAACGAAGGGTATGAAGAGGTGACGGTCTCTGTCGATCAGGCCTCGGACATCCCGGAGATCACTTTGGACACCCTTTCTCTCGGCGGTCCGGGTACCTGGGTTTTCGGCACAAGCACCTCTCTCGTTGGCACCCTCACGGATGATGACAGTATCGACGCGAGCACCGTGCAGTACAGCCTCGTTCCGGTGGGAGACAGCTTTTCCCTCGCAAATCTCTACGGCGCCGGCGAGAGCGACGGGCTCTCCAAGCGATGGTCCATTCCCCTTCCGAGCTCCGGTGGTGAGTATAAGCTCCGCCTGGAGGCGCAGGACATTAACGGACAGAGCACATCCCTGCAACTGGACAGCGTGATTCTCGATTCCGGGCCTCCTGCTATTACCGAGACCGCCTCCGGGGCGACCAGTACCGCCCCGATCTATCGCAACGTAGATGTTCCCCTCGGCGGTACCGTCACTGACGGCTTCTCCGTGGATAGCGTTGTTGTTACCTACTCCAAGGACGGCGGACCGCCGGTGGAGATCCTCAACGACACCGACGGCAACGAAACCTGGGCCACTACCCTAACCGCCGCCACCGGCGACGGCGCCTACGAAATCACGGTTACCGCCACCGACGGGGCCGGAGCGAGCTCCACCCTAGTGCGGAACATTGTTGTTGACACCTCTCCGGTAGAGCTCGAAGTAACCGACCCCGTTGACGGCGCTCTCGTGGATACTGGTACCTACACAATCGTCGGTCGAGTAACCGACAGCACCGGTCAGGGCGTAGATGCCCTTCAGTACTCTCTGGACAACGCCACCTGGACCGACATCCCGATCACCGGCCTCAACTGGAGCACCACCATCGGCGACTACACTACCGGTGGCCAGGGCCAGAAGACCCTCTATGTGAGAGCGACGGACGGTCTAAACGGTGATGTGGAAGAGCAGGTCAGCTTCAGTTACGACACCGCGGCCCCGGGCTTGAGCGAGACCGGAATCGACAGCGTGAGTCAGGAGATTCGCGGAGCCACCTTCACCTTGGAGGGAACCGCAAGCGACAGCAACGAGCTCGAGAGCGTGACCATAGACGCCAGAAAAGATGGAGGCCCCTGGGCGGAAGTCCACGCCCCGGCGATCGGAGCTGGGCTCACCTCCTACGACTACAGCTATGAGGTGAGCCTCACCGGTGCCGGAACTCAGGACGGCGCCTGGGAGTACCGCATAACCGCCGCGGACACCGCCGGCCGGCAGACGATCGTTAACCGCGCGGTACTAATCGACGAGACCGCTCCTACAGAGCCGACGATCGACCCCTTTGTGGGAAGCTATGTCGTTGACGAGCTCGTCTCCAGCGGTAACGCCGGCGACGCCGGAAGTGGCGTCAGCGTGGTTGAGTACGCCTTTAACCCCGGAGGCCCCTGGAGCAGCGCCACCGGAACGAGCAACTGGTTCAAAACCGTGGACATTTCGGCCACCGGGGCAAACCTGGGAGAAGGAAGCCACGACTTCTACGTCCGTTCCACTGACCGAGCAGGAAACGTTTCTACCACCGCCTCTCTCGGGTTTGTCGTGGATCGGAGCGTGCCGGACCTCACTATCAACGGGTACACCGGAACGGTCTATAGGAACGGCCCCTTTACCATAGACGGTACTCTTACCGACAGCCTGGAGCTCGGAAGCGGTGGAGTCACTATCACCGCGAGCAGGAGCGGCACTCCCGTCACCCTTGCGGCTCCGACGCTGAACTCCCCTGACCTCTTCACCCTCGAGTGGAGCCAGGATATTCCGACTCCCGGGGATGGCGACTACTTGGTCACTATCACCGGCCGGGACGACTCGGGACAGACCGTCATTGGCACTCGGACGATTACTGTGGACAGCGTCGCCCCGAACCTGACTAGCATAAGCCTTGCAGGCGGTGAGGTGCTCAACAACGCCGAATATACGGTCACGGGAACCTACGCCGACGCGGTAAGCGGTACCGCCGAGGTGGAGTACAGCACCGACTACGCCGGGGATCCGGCTACCGCGACCTGGATCACCGCTACCGGTTCCGCCAGTTGGAGTGCTACCCTCTCGAGCCTCCCGGACGACCTGGGCCAGACCTTTGCCGTCCGTGCCCGGGACAACGCGGGCAACGTGAGCGCCCCGGAAGTGCGCACCTTCGACGTCGACACCGCCGCCCCGACGCTCGCGGTTACCGGCGGAAACACCGCCCCTACCCTGGTCTACCGCAACAGCGATATCACTTTGACTGGCACCGCCTCCGACGCCAACGGCGATCCCACGGTCACCGTCAGCTATAGCAAGGACGGCGGCTCGGACGTAACCATTTTCACTGGCGTCACGTCGAGCTGGACATCCACCCTGGATCTCGACGCCGGACCGGACAATGTCGCCGGTAACGGGGACGACGGCCACATCGGCGATGGCGAGTTCGTCTTCACCATCATTGCCGAGGACACGGTAGGCAAGACCACCGAGCTAAGCCGGTCCGTCCGAATAGATACCGCCCCACCATCGGCTGAGGTGACCTCGGTGAGCCCGGTCGTGGAGGGAACCACCGTTAACGGTGTGGTCACCGTACGCGCCCTTCTGGCGGACGATATCGCCCTCGAGAGCACGGAGTGGGCGCTTCTTGCCCAATCGGCAGGGGCACCTACGGACGGCAATTACGCGGCTGTTACCGGCAGCAAGACTGCTCCACAGTTCGTTATCGACACCACTGCCGCCAGCGCAAACGTCGTGGTCAACGGAGCGGCGGCCGAGGACGGGACAGTAGTCAACGGGCAGACCTCGGTCCTCTGGATCCGGGGCACCGACCGGGCGGGCAACAGCTACGAGGTGAGCCAGGAGCTTTCGATCGATCAGGGATCAGACACCCCGCAGATCTCCTTTACCACCCTTGACGGTGGTGTCACGGACCCTGCGAACTCATACCTCAATCTAATAGAGTCGAACGGCCTGATTCGCTTCACCATTACCGACGATGACCTGGTGGACTCCTCGAGTATCGAGGTATCCGTGGGCGACGCAACTAGCTGGCAGACTCTGGCCGCCAACGGTCAGAGCACCCCGGCGGACACTCTCTCAGTAACCGCGAATTACGATCTCTATAGCCCCTCCATGCTTACCGAAGGGACCACTTCCCTCTACCTTCGGGTTTCCGATGAAGGAAGTGCGAAGTCCGGCATAGCAGCGGTTCAGTCCCAGGTGGGGCCGATCTACCTGATGGTAGATCGGAACTTTCCGACAGTCACCGAGAGCACCCTCGGGGGCGACGTGTTTCGATCCACCTTCTTCGATCTCGGTGGTACGGTGAGTGACACAAACGCCCTGAAGTGGCTCACGGTGACCGAGTCCAAGGACGGCGCAGACGCGACGACCGCTCTCGATACAGCTCTCTCCGGAACCAGTGACAGCTGGAGCGTTGTCGGCATGCCCGATAACGGCTCCGCCGACGACGGAGAGTATCTCTACACCATCACCGTAACCGACGGCTCGGACAAACAAACCGTCCTAACCCGGACGGTCACAATAGACACGACCAATCCTCTCGCCGCTGTAGTCACGAATCCCGTCGCTGACGCCTGGCTCAACAGCTCGACCTTTATCTTTTCCGGTACGGCTTCGGATGGAACCGGCTCAGGAATCGAGAGCGTCTACTTTACCGAGACCGCCCGGGGCGCCGGACCACCGGCCCAGGGAGACCCCTCCTGGGAGAATGCTTCCGTGGATGGTTCCGGCAACTGGACCGCCAGCGTTTCCATTGGCGGCGCCGGAGAACGGGAGTTCCACGTCTACTCCGAGGACGCAGCGGGCAACCTAGGGTCGGTTACGACGCACAATTTCGGCCTCGACCAGGCCAATCCCTCGGCTTCCGTGACCGGCGGCTCCGCCACGTCCTACGTGAATAGCGACTTTACCATCGACGGCACCTTCAGCGACGCCAGTGGCCTTGCCTCAGTCGACGTGGAAGTGAGCTTCAATAGCGGCGCCTTCAGTGCGGCGACCCCTGCCACCGCCACCTTCGACAACGGAACGGGGAACTGGGGCTGGAACAAGACGCTCGGCGGCGAAACCGACGGCAACTACGACTATCGATTCACCTTTACCGACAACGCTGGGAACAGCAGCCAGCTCACAAAGAGCGTCAACCTCGATCGCCTCGCGCCGACAATCAGCTTCACCGATTCCACACCATCGATCACCTTTGACGGCCCCGGGGCGTCGGCCGCGGCCAACGGAACGATGTCGCTCTCGGGAGCCGTGACCGAGGACCCCGCGAGCGGAGTTGTGCAGAGCCTCTCCTATCGAGTCGATGGTGGTCCGTACTCCGCCCTCCCGGTTACCGAAAATTTCACCATCACCGGCATCGACACCACGGCCTACTCCGATCTTGCGCCCCTCCCGATCGACGTGAGGGCCATCGACAGGAATGGCAACGAGAGCGTCGAGCAATTCACCTTCAACGTGGATCAGTCCACCGACCTGCCCCTGCTTACAATCTCATCTCCCACCGCGGGCTCAACGATCAATAGCACCAGCGTTACAGTTTCCGGCTCCATCGTCGACGACGACGGCGTCACCGGCGATCCTGGGACGGTGCAGTATCGCTACAGCCCGGACGGAACTGTGGGCGGGTATGGGACCTGGCAGGATGTGGCGGTTACAGGAGTCGACACATCCCGCAGCTTTTCCTACACGATTTCGAGTGCTTCGGACGGAAGCAAGCTCCTCGAAATGCGTGCGATTGACGAAAACGGCACCACCTCCACGCCGGTGGAGATCAACTTCAGCTTCGATACGGACGAGCCGGAAATCACCGGTCTCTCCCCCGCCGAAGGGAGCTACTTCAACGGAAACTTCGTGCTCTCCGGTACCGCCTCCGACGATTCTGGTGACGTGGAACTGCTCCGATACCGTGTTGAGCGTGACGACGGAAGCAGCGTAACCGAAATCATCAGCTGGACGAACATTCCCGGTCCGCCCGCGGCCTCTATACCATTTAGCGTAACCATTGATACGACCGCCGGGACTGGCACCTATGAAGTGTTCCTCGAGGCAAGCGACGGCACCTTCACCCGTGAAAAGAGCGTCACCGTTTACGTCGACAAGACCGCCCCAGTCGCCACTTTCGGCGCCCCCACTGGCGGGTCAACGCAGAACAACATCATAAATATCAGCGGCGGAAGCAGCGACAACTTTGGTGTGCAGTCCGTGCTCCTCCGGGTCGTGGATACCCTGAGCAACGAGCAGCCCTTGCCTACGGGGACGGTAGATGTATCGAATCCAACCAGCTGGAGCGTAACCGCCTTCGATACTCGCAACGCCACACTCGAGAGTTACGCCTCCACCGTTTCTCCCGGGGTCTATGAACTGACGCTGAGAGCGATCGCGACGGATCTCGCGGGGAACAGCTCCTCCACGGATCTCACCTTCCAGATCGATCAGAGCCAGGACAATCCGGTGGTAACCGTAAACAACATCGCCACCGACGGAAGCTCGACCATTCAGACCACGACAATCAGCGGAAACGTCCTGGACGATGACGGTGTGAGTGCCATCGAAGTGGCCACCTGGGACGTTGGAAACAGCACCATGACCCCCAGCCGAACCGAAACCGTCACCCTCACCAGCGGCACCTACGGCGGAACTGATTTGGACTGGCGAATAACTCTGGCCAGCAACGGAAACGGCCTTCGGGCGATTAGGGTCCGGGCGGTCGACGTGGATGACAACAACGGCCAGGACTTCTCGGCCACGGACTACAGCAGAACTGATACGGGCAAAATCGAGTTCCAGCTGGACACCGAGGACCCGGAGGTTGCCGTCACTTCTCCGTCGGCAAACATTACCTGGTCCTCCAACAACAGTTTCGACGTCACCGGGACCAGCCTCGACGAGACCGGTGTTACTTCCCTCGCATATAAGCTCGACGACAATGATTTCTCCAGTGGCACCACTTCGGTCTCGGCGCCCTTTGACAACTGGGGTTTCACCATTCCTGAAGGTGATCTCGCCGACGGGCCACACACTATATATGTCCAGGCCACTGACTCGGTCGGGAACACCCGCATCGCCTCCCGGCAAATCAGCGTGGACAAGACCGCTCCGACGATTTCAATCACCGCCCCTGCCAACGGTAGTGACGTCTACGGGCCCCTCACCATCGGCGGCACCGCGGCGGACAATCCCGGTGGCGCGGGAGTGGCTTCGATCGCCGTCGGTCTCGGCAAACAGATCGACCCAGGGGACCTGGAGGGAAGCACCTGGACCGCCGTTCCTGGAACAACGAGTTGGTCCTTCTCTTTCGCAAACATAAACGACTACGCTAATACCACCTACAGTGTGAATACCGGTGACACCGACGGTGATGGTGTGGAAGAGGTCGGGGAAACCTGGACCGATCTCTGGGACTTCACCTTCTACGTTCGCGCAATCGATGGCGCCGGCGAGGGCGCTCCCGGAAACGCAGCCTATCTGACAAGCTACACCGTCACGATCGATCCCAAGCGTGACCGGCCGGAGATCACCGTCTTCTCGCCGGAGGACGCCTCCACCGTAGGCGGCTTCGTGCGGGTTTTCGGTTCCGCCTTTGACGGACAGTTCGTCGATCGCGTGGAGATTGCCATCGACGCAAACAACAACGGCGACTACTCAGACGACACCTGGAGCGAAGGCACCGAGGTGGACTACGCCCACGAGGCGTACGACGGGGCTACCTGGTACCTCGCCGATGGGACCACAAGCTGGAACGTCCGACTCAACGAGGCGGGAGAGTTTGATCCGAGTGGAAGCGATACGAGAACGATCCGCTTCAAGGTTCGCGCCTGGGACTACAAGACCACCCCGAGCTCACTCAGCTCTCCGGGAGACGGAATCCCCGGCGGAGAGGTGGAATACTCGGTAACCTTCAACAAGAGCTTCCCCCGCTTCGAGGACATAAGCCTTGCCAGCGGAAGCACCGTGGGTGGCACGGTCACCCTCACCGGTATCGTCAGGGACGAGAGCGACATCAGCAGGATCGTCTTTAGCAATGAGGGGCCGCTCCTGGATAACACGGTTATTTTTGACAGCCCCGGTACAACAGTGGTTCAATCAACGACTAACCCCTATGGCGGCTCGGACATTACGGTAACTCCGATCCTCTCCGGTGACCCGGACTACGATGCCGCGTTCCCGGGAAGTTACAGAATTAATGTGCCTATCGACACGACCGCACCCGGGCTCTACGCCAACGGCGCCGGGTCCATGAGCGTTCGCATAACCGCCGAAGACACCACGGCAAACAACCCCTACACGAATCAGAACCTCATCTCCTTTAACGTTGATAACATAGCTCCAAGTGACCTCACCTACACCGGAGATTCAGAGATCCTCGGGACCGAGGCGGAGTTGATGGGGACGGTTCGGGATACCGGGACTGTCAGCGGAATCTCCCGAATCGTCGTCTACGTAACCAACGGCAGCGGAGAGATCGTCCGACTTCAGGGCGGGAGCGGTACGATAGGCAGCTTCACCGAAACGGAAGTCCTGGATGAAGAGAATACCTCCTTTTCCGACTATCGCATGGTGATCGATGAGCCCCTGGAGGATGGTAACGACTCAGTTGGGGGTGGCGACAACGACGGCATACCCGAGTTCCTTACCATATCCGCAGGCACCTATCAGTGGAGCGGAATACTCAACTCTACCCTCGTGGACGACGGCGCGGTCACGGTCCACTACGTAGCCGAGGATTTTGCGGGCAACACCACCGGAGGCACCACCTCAGCTTTCGTCGCCAACAATCGCCCGTCAATCGATTCTGTAATCCTCGGGACCGACCTGAACGGGGACGGTGATGTGGTTGACACTGGTGAGAAGAGTAGTGAAATCACCGCCGGTTTCGGAACTACCGGATACTCGGCCAGGAACAACAGGCTCTACTTCGAAGTCGGCGTCACCGGCGGAAACGGCACCCTGCGCTACTCCGTCTGGTATGACACGAACAACGACACTATCTTCGACCCTGCCGAAGAGCTGAATGCAACGCTCATCAACAATACCCTCACCGTAGATTCGAGTTTCATACCAGACAGCGCTACGGAGAATGACAGACTCTTTAGAATTCTCGTCTACGATAGCACAACCTCTGACGATGCGGATGCAACCAATGAGTTGACGGATACCGTTACGGTTGGTCTGACGATAGACAATGTTGACGAACAACCGCCGTCGATCGACCTCTCGCCCCTGGGCCAGAGCTGGACGGTCAATCAGGACCATAGCGCAAAGACGGAAGGCGCTGTCACCGACTACCTCGACAATCTGGTCACCACCGGTAGCGGTCTTTCTCTCGAAGAGTTTGGCTACGTTCAATACGCCTCGGACAGCAACGATGCTGTGACCCTCGACGCCGACATCAGCGGTCGAGTGGTCTTCCTCGGCCGAGCCTATGATAATCAACGGATTCAGCGCATAACGGCGCAGATCGCCGACTACGACGGCGGCAACGGCGTGGGCAGTGAGTTTGACGTCGCCACCTGGAACGGAAGCGCCCTGGTCACTGCTGGCGGCGATCTATCCACGGTTGCTGCCGGAACCGATCCCTGGGGATTCGAAGTAGTTCCGGGCAGCCAGTACATCACTGAGGCGAACGGTCATGTCCTCAACTGGAAACTCGCCGTCGACACCTCGCTTATTCAGACCGTTGCGAGTACGGACCTCTCCGTGATTGTCCGAGTCTACGATACGAACCCTGCAAATGATGGGAGTCCCGGAACCGATTCGGGAACCCAGGTCGACGTCGTTCCGTACATAACCCGGGTCTACAACCCTGTTGGCCAAGGCGGCCTCAGTGAAGGAGTGATCCGTTCGAGCTCCGGTCGTTACGTCCTGGCAAACCGGCCTGGAAACTCCTTCCGCGCCGAGGGCTACAACCTGGGTGGGGCGACAGCCTACGTTACCGCAGCTCCGATCTCTGCTGAGCCAGGAGCTGGTGGTCTTACGGTTACCGCAAACACCACAAACTACGCGGATATAGAGAAGAACCTAACTTCCTCCGGTTACCTGACGCTCTTCGTGAACGGCGTCGCCTCAATCAACAATCAAAACAAGGTCGCCGCCCCGTACAACAGTGAGATAGATACGAGTAACCCGCGCTCAACGCAGTGGACTGATGACCGTAGACTTCTCGTCTGGAACCTAACCGAGGTCATGTCCGGTATCTTGGACCAGACTTTCTACTACCCCTCCATGGCGATGAACGGCAACCAGCCGCTCTTTAGCTACTCCAACGACAACAACGGCTACACCTACCGGACCACCGGGGACACCAACTCTGCCTTCCGCTCAGGAGCTTGGTTCGAACGACACACCGCCCTGGCACGAACAGCCGGGGGGCAGGAGTGGATCGCCTCAGTGCAGGACGCCTTCGACGGAAACGGCGTCGGATATCTTTACGTGAATCGCGACCGGCAACAGAATGCGCTTCTGGGAGGAAATCCGCAGACCAACACCAGACACTTCGAGATCCAGGGGTTGGACTATCTCAGCACCCAACTCAACCGAATCAAGTATCCAAAGCTCCACGTCGATGGACCGGACAACGCCACGAATGTCTACCTCACCTACTACGACTCCCATCCTGGCGCCAGAGAGCTGAACTTTGTCTCCTTCCGAGCTACGGACGCCACAAATTCCAATCTTACCCAGCCTGGAAACGACAATGGTCGAGCAACCCAGGTACAGACGATTCCAGGCACGTCAGGAGCGAGCAGCGAGTACTTCGACATGGTCAAGGTGAACGGAACCGACGTGGCAGTGGTCTACTTTGATCAAAATGCCGGCTCCCTCAAGATGCAGTACAGCTCAGACGCCTGGGACGCCAACAACCTGAGCGGCGGCGGGAACTGGACCGAACAGGTTATGGATGCAAGTCCCCTCACCGGCTCCCACGTCTCCGCGGCAGTGGGGCAACGCGGTGGCACGACGTATCTCTACGTCGCCTACCAGGACGCCGCGGCAACCTCCCTCAAGTTCGCGGAAGTAAACTGGGGAACCAAAGCCGTTAACACGGTGCAGGTGGACTCTCAATTCTCCGTGGGAACCAGAACCAACGTCCACGTCATTAACGAAGTTCCGCACATTGCGTATTCCGCTGACTCCTACGTCGGGACAGGCAACTCAATACGACTCGCCTATCCCGTTGCGGCCAACGGACGGACGGCGGCGCAGAACATAACCCAGGACGGTGCGGATCAGTATGACCAGTTCACCGGAAACTGGGAGGTCCTCGCAGTTCCGACGGTTAGGGTTCCCAGGCCGGGCATTGAGCAGTTCCACAGGACGATGATCAATCAGCACAACGACGGAACCGAGGATCTTCCACTTCTGGCCTGGCTCGCGGACCGTATCGAGTATGGACGAATGCTCGGTGATTAGCTGAGATTAGAGTCGAAAGAAAACCTCCTGGGAGGTTGAACCCCGGGGCACTTATCGCAACAGCTGATGCACCCGCCGCAAGAGCGGGTGCTCAGCTACCCGTTCGTCCAGCAGGAGGAACGGTTCTGCACCCCGGATCCAGCGAACCACGTCGCGATGCTCGCTATTGGTCGCCGCGCCCTCGAGCCTCACGGGGCTCCAGGAGCTCTCGGCCTCGATTGCATTCTGGGTGGCCTGGTTGAGGAGAACCTCTCTCGCTTCTCCGGCAGCGTCGGCTCGGGGCCCCTCGCCGCCGGTGACGGAGACAGCTCTGCCCAGGAGTCCGTAAACCCGTCGCTCCGGCCCGACCGGGGGCAGCCGGAGCCGCAAGTGAAAGCTGCCTTCCCAGTCAAGGGATCGCACCTCGCTCCGACGTTGAAAAGTCGCCGCGGCCCGACCGTTGATCTGCGCATTCTCCACAGCGATACGGTCCCAGTTGGTCCAGTTAATCGCGAGGAGTCCCTGCTCCTTCCACCCGTTGAGCGTGTTGATCACCGGTTCCAGTCGCTGCACCATCGCTTCCACTCGTTCCGCGTCGTCGTTGGTCCAACCCGCAGCGGGTCGTGGCCCTGTTCCCATCCCGAGCTGATTGAGCAGAATAGCGAAGCTCTCGGAGGGAAGAAGCTCCCTGGCGAAGTAGAGCACAAAGGCCGCGAAATCGAGCTTCTCCTCCCCTGCCACCGCAAGGGGAAGCCATTTATCCCGATTCAGGGTTCCGAGCCACCCTTCAAAGTCCCGGAGATTGCCACCTCCCCCCTCAAGGGGTGAGACACCGGCTCGTTGATCTAGGGTGAACAAGTAGGGATCCGCGGCGACCACGGTGGCCGGGGCGGTCCCTCCGGGAGCCGGCGCTATCAGAACGTCCCGCTCCTCCCCCTCGAGACCGTCCTCGGGTCCAAAGAGCTCGATTCTTGACTCAGCGTCCTCGCCATCACCGTTCTGGCTCCCGGCGTCGCCGCTCCCCTCCAGGGGGAGAAGTGCTTGGGCCAGTACACCGTAGGGCTCCTCCTCCAGCCCTTGCGGAAAGTAGACAAGGACCCGACCCATACGCTGAGCACGACCGATCAGAATAGTCGCAGTAGTAGCAACGGCGATGGCGACTATGACACCCAAGGCAAGGTAGATCACCCGCCGACGCCGAGCGAGCTGTTGTTTTCGCGCAGCCTCCGCTCGCTTCTTTCGATCTCTCTTTCCGGACAATTCGGGACCTCTTTCGGCGATTATCCCCCG
>CAYZHV010000091.1:0-13852 GCA_964478055.1 uncultured Spirochaetaceae bacterium
CAGAAGGAAGGCTATCGGGTAACCACCGTCAAGACCGGAGAGGAGGGGCTGCAACTGATACGGGAGCTGAAACCGGATGTGGTTGTCCTGGACCTGATGCTGCCGGGATTGGACGGCCTTTCGGTCTGCAATCGCCTCAAACGGGAGGAGTCGACCCGCTCGATTCCGGTAATCATGCTCACAGCCAAAGCTGAGGACACCGATATCGTCACCGGCCTGGAGCTCGGGGCGGACGACTACGTTACCAAGCCCTTTAGTCCCAAAGTGCTTACCGCCCGGCTCCGGGCGGTACTGCGCCGGACCGGAGAGAGCGAGGCCCTCCTCAAGGAAAACCTGATCACCGTCCACGGCATTACCATAGATTCTTCCCGGCACGAAGTCTCCTACAACGGTGAAGAGATACCCCTCTCTCCCACGGAGTTTGCCATCCTGGAGCACCTTGCCCGGAGTCCGGGATGGGTCTTTTCTCGGGCGAGAATAATTGACACGGTCAAAGGCAAGGACTATCCGGTCACCGAGCGATCCGTGGACGTACAGATCCTCGGTCTCCGAAAGAAGCTCGGGGAGGGCGGAGAGGTCATCGAGACCGTCCGCGGTGTCGGCTACCGAATGAAATCGATAAGCTAGGCGCGTGGTATGGCCCGGAGAAAGACAATCCTTGACCAGGTGTACCCGGTCTTTCTCATTACGCTCCTGATAGTGGTAGTTCTCTCGGTCTTCGTTACCTACCGGGTCTTCCGCAGTTTTCGCACTCAGGCATTCGAAGCGCAACTCGTCCAAGAAACCGAGATACTCGCCCTCCTCTTTTCCCGTGAGATCCCTGAGACCGACACGGAGAAAGAGAACCTCTTTTCTCTGCTCCAGGAAGTAGAGAATCTAACGGTTCGGCTGTACACGCCGGAGGGAGCGATTCTGGCCTCCAGTGATGAGATTCGTCCTCCACCACCGACTCAGGTCGTAAAGACCCTAGAGGGAGAACCAGCGCCGAGACAGCGCACGTTTCGGGACTCCTCCAGAACCTTTCATGTACTCGAGCCGTTGGTCTGGCGGGGCGCTCCGTACCTCCTCGTCACCAGTCGCTCGGAGCAAGTGTTGATGGACGAGCTAAGCAGTCTCATATCGACCTTGGCAGTCGCGGGACTCGTCATTCTGCTTTCGACCTCCGCCCTCTTAGCGCACCTGGTCAACCGACTCAAGCGCCCGCTCCAAACCCTGCAGGGCGCCGCATCGGCCTACGCTGAGGGTCGCCTAGACCACCGGTTTCAGATATCCCGGCCTCACGAGATGGCCCTCCTCGCGGAAACGATGAATGGCATGGCCGAGCAGCTCACTTCCAGGATTCGTGCCATTAGCAGCCAGCGCAACCAGCTCGAAGCGATGCTCTCAGGCATGGTGGAAGGCGTTATTCTCGTCGGAGGAGATGGGCGGATCCGAACCATCAATGAGGCGGCCTGCGAGCTTTTTGCCGTTTCTGAGGATCAGGTAGTGCGACACCCTCTTCTGGCGGCGCTGCGAAACAGCGAGCTCTACGACTTCTACCGGCGCACGCGGGTGTCCGACGGCGCCACGGAAGGAGGCATCCAGGTCTACCACGAGTCGAATCGCTTTCTTCAAGCTCATGGCTCGCTCCTCACCGGAGAGGACAACGCCGAGGACGTCCTGATTGTCCTCAACGACATAACCAGGATTAAGCGACTCGAGACGATTCGCCAGGAGTTCGTCGCAAACGTCTCCCACGAGCTCAAGACCCCGATAACCTCGATTCTCGGCTTTGTGGAAACTTTGCAGGACGGCGCGATCGAAGAGCCCTACGAGGCAAAGACGTTTCTCGGCATCATCGCCAACCACACCCGGAGGCTCAACGCGATAATCGACGATCTCCTGCAGCTCGCCCGGCTCGAGCAGTCTGAAGAGGAGCTGCCCATGGAGAGCGTACATATCAGCGACCTGGTCAGCCGAGCCGTCGAGGCGTGCGGATATGCGGCGCGACAGAAAAGTATCACCCTCAAAACGGAAGTCGATCCCGCCCTCCAGAAAATGGAGGCCAACAGGAACCTCCTGGAGCGAGCGCTGACCAATCTCGTAGACAATGCGATCAAATACAGTCCCGCGAGTACCACAGTGGTGATCCGCACCGAGCTAAAAGAGACAGCCTACGGTTCTAGGAGCTGTGCCTTTAGCGTCACCGATCAGGGACCGGGAATCCCCCCGGTGGAGCAGGCCCGGGTCTTCGAGCGCTTCTACCGTGTGGACAAAACGCGCAGTCGCCAGCTCGGGGGCACCGGCCTGGGACTGGCCATCGTAAAACACGTTGCGTTGGTGCACGGTGGGAGCGTAGACCTCGAGAGCGAACGGGGAGAGGGCAGTACTTTCATAGTTGAAATACCGCACAAAGTACGGGAAGAGCTCTTAGAGACCCCTGAGAAAGAGCTGCATAGCGCCGATTATGCCGCCCAGAAGAGCTCCGAAAACGTTGATCCACTTTAGGTGGCGGGCGATTACCTGCATGAGCAGCCGTTCGACCTCCCGCACATCCAGAGAGTTGATACGCTGCACCACCATCTGACGTAGATCGAACGTTTCCAACGCCCGGGGGAGAAAGGTCTCGATCGTCTCAGTGACCAACTCCGCCAGTCGCCGGTCCCCGGCGGCCTTCTGCTCCGGCTCCTCGAGTCTGAGGAGACGACTCACCAGACCCGCCCCGCCCTCAAAAGCGCGATGCAGCATGCGGGTAAGCTGCACTTCCAGACGTCGGCGACGCTCCTGTTGCTGCACCCAGGAAGCGAGAAAAAGCACGGTTCCGTCTTCCAGCTCTTGCCGATTTCTCGCGGTGAGCACTTGCAGAAGCTCCGTTGCGGTGGTCTCCGGGCCGAGGTGCAGCCGCTCTCCGAGACGCTGCAGTGCCGCGCCCCCTTCCTCCAGCCGCCGTCCACCGTACTGCACCGTGGAAGCGAGAAGAGCAGGAATATCGAGATGAAAGCGGCGGGCGAGCTCCTCGAAGGAGGTGTCCGCCAGGTCGTTGAGAAACCGAATCCCCGCGCTCAGCAGCTGCTCCCGGACCGCCTCGGAGTAGATCGCCCCGGCGAGCTCCTCAACCAGGCGATTGATGATTACTGGCATGCGCTCCTGGATTTGACGCTCATACTGGGCCGCGCTCACCAAGAGACGCTGCATGAGATTCATCTGGTTTATCACCATGCGGACGATCCGTCGCCCGTAGACCTCCAGGACACGCCGTATTTCCGGGGTCCGCATCCCCTCCACCAGCCGGTCCACGAGAGGCTCATAGAGGCCGTTCATTCTCTGGGCGACAAAGTCGACGCTCCCCTCGGGCAGTATCTCCCGAGGTGTTTTCTTGCCGAGGTCGAGGCTTTCCCAGAGGTCTTCCGCAAGGCGGGCGGAACGATCGGGATCCTGGAGAAGAAGCCCGAACCGGGAAGCTCCGGTACGCAGGGGCACACCTTCCGGCAGGCCAAGACTCGCCAGGGTCCGCCTCTCTCCCCAGTCGAGTACCGCTCCGGTTATGTGGCGGAGCCCCTCCTCGGTTCGGGGATTCTCGCCGAGAGCCCGAAGCACCTCCCGCAGAAGCGCCCCCGCGGCGCCCACCCAAAACGGTTCACTTCCCTCCTCAGTAGAGGAGCGAAGCCGGTCGGTGCGCTTGGATATCTCCGCTTCAAGACGAGCCTGGAACGCTCCTCCCCTCAGATGCCGTCCCACCGCCTCCTGAGTCAGAAGCTCCCGTGAGACCATGTCGGCGATGCTCTCGGCCAGCCGCTCCCGTTGCCGGGGGATGATGCCCGGGGTAAAAGGTAGACGAATCCCCAGGATTCGGACCTCTCTGAACGGGCGGAAAAGCATCCGAATAGCCACGGCGTTTGTGAGGAATCCGATTATGGCACCGAGAAGAATGGGGAGAATGAGAATCGCGATCTGTTGTAACTCAGCGGTCATAGAACGTAGCTGCGTTGTCCGCCCGATCCCGGGAAACGAAGAGCTTGAGGTGGGCACCGAAAACCCAGCCCGTGGCGACCTCCCCTTCTAGGAGGTACCAGTGCTCCTCTCTCCCTTTCACGTTTGCACGGTAGTTGGTCTGGGACTCCACCACGAGGACGCTGCCCTGCCTGCCGTAACCCACCACGGCGGACTGCAGGTCCGGTTCCTCGAAGAGTCGAACATACGGTTCATCCACCACGGCCCATTCGGGTCCTGCGGTCAGAATCGGTGTCTGCGGCAGAGAGAGGGCCTCCCTGGTTTCGCCGGCGCCTCCGCATCCGGTCAATCCGAGAAACAGCAGAAGCAGCACGGCCAGCGCCCAGGAAGGCAGAACTCCTCCGACCTCGAGGCGGGACCTGGGGGAGTTACATCTGTTTGAGTTCTTCAATCTCATCCCGTAGTACCGCAGCTTGCTCGAACTCCAGATTCTTCGCGTGCTCGAGCATTTCCTGCTCGAGCTTCCGTATCAGCTTCTTTCGCTCCGAGGGAACGAGGATGTTGTAGCTTCCCTTGATAATGTCGATGCTACGCTTCTCGTCCTCCCGCTTCTCTTCCTTCTGCCGGATCAGAATATCATGCACCGCCTTGCGAACCGACGTCGGCGTAATGCCGTGTTTTTCGTTGTACTCGAGCTGAATCGCCCGACGCCGCTCGGTCTCCTCGATCGCCGCCGCCATCGCGTCTGAGATCCGGTCAGCGTACATGATTACCTTTCCGTTTACGTTTCTTGCCGCCCGTCCGATGGTCTGGATCAAAGAGGTCGCGGACCGGAGAAAACCGACCTTATCCGCATCCAGTATGCCGATAAGCGAAACCTCCGGTAGATCGAGCCCCTCTCGTAATAGGTTAATACCAACCAGGACGTCAAAGACACCTCCCCTGAGGTCCCGAAGAAGCTCCACCCGTTCAATCGTCTCGATCTCCGAGTGCAAGTACCGAACCTTGAGACCCATGTTGCTCATATAGTCAGTGAGGTCTTCGGCCATTTTCTTGGTCAGGGTGGTAACCAGAACCCGCTCATCCTGTTTGATACGTTCCCTGATCTCGTTATAGAGATCATCGATTTGCCCGGAGGTGGGACGCACGACAATTTGCGGATCTACCAGCCCCGTGGGCCGAATAACCTGCTCTACGATCTGCGCGCTCTTCTCGCTCTCTTCGTTGGACGGAGTGGCGGAGACAAAGACACACTGGTCGATCAATCCCTCGAACTCCTCGTAGACCAGGGGACGGTTGTCCAGGGCCGAAGGCAGCCGGAATCCGTAGTCAACGAGAGACTCCTTACGGGAACGATCCCCGGCGTACATTCCCCGGACTTGCGGTACCGTGACATGGGACTCGTCGATAAACATCAGGTAATCTTCGGGGAAGTAGTCCAGAAGAACCGCCGGCCGCTCCCCCTCCTCTCGACCACTCAGGTGGCGAGAGTAGTTCTCGATACCGGAACAGTAGCCCATCTCCTCCATCATCTCGAGGTCATACTCGGTCCTGCTTTTGAGTCGCTGCGCCTCCACGAGCTTGTTCTCCTGCAGCAGCGCTTCGTAGCGACGATCGAGTTCCTCCCGGATCCCCTCCAGGGCGGGGAGCATCTGGTCCTCCGGCATAACAAAGTGCTTGGCCGGGTACACAAAGAGTACCGAGAGCTCTTCCTTCACCGTTCCGTTTAGGGGATCAATCGCCTTTATGGATGCGACTTCGTCGAAGTCGAACTCTACACGGTACGCTTCCTCCAAATAGGCGGGGAAGATCTCCATCACATCTCCTTTGATTCGGAACCGCCCCCTCTGGAGGATGTCATCGTTGCGCTCATACTGCAGACTGATCAGTTTTCGCCTAACGTCGCCGATGTCCATGGTGGCACCCTGATCAAAGCGCACCCGCATGTCCCGGTATTCCCGGGGTGAGCCGAGCCCGTAGATACAGGAGACCGTGGCAACGACAATCACGTCTCGCCGTTCCAGGAGACTCGTGGTTGCAGATAACCGGAGTCGGTCTATTTCGTCGTTTATCGAAGCGTCCTTCTCGATGTAGAGGTCCCGGCTCGCAACGTACGCCTCCGGCTGGTAGTAATCGTAGTAGGAGACAAAGTACTCAACCGCGTTATTCGGAAAGAAGGATTTAAATTCACGGTAGAGCTGGGCCGCCAGAGTCTTGTTATGGGAGATCACCAGGGTGGGCAGTTGTGCCTCCTCGATTATCTTGGCCATGGTGAAGGTCTTGCCCGAACCGGTTACTCCTTTGAGGGTCTGATAACGGTGGCCGTCCTCGAGGCCTCTCGAAAGAAGCTCGATCGCCCTTCCCTGGTCGCCCGCCGGCTCGTACTCCGACGCTACTCTGAACTCACCCACTCGCTAATCCCACTGGAGCCGCTCAGGACGCTCGGAGAGAGTTACCTCCGTGGTCCGGCGATTTCCGTTTCTTATGTACTCCACTTCTACCGTGTCCCCGGGTCGATTGTCCTCCAAAGCTTCGTAGAGGTTGGCGATCGACTCCACCGGCTGTCCATCCACGGCAACGATGATGTCCCCTCCGAGATAGATCACCGTCCTGCCGTACCGGACCGCCCGGCGCTCGCTTCCCCCTCGCAACCCAGCTTCGTCGGCGTTTCCTCCGGGAACCACCTCCGAGACGAGAATCCCCTCGGAGACCGGCAGATCCGCGTAATCCACCAGCTGCGGAAAGAGGGCCCGGGGCACAATATCGATCCAGCCCCGACGGACATATCCGAACTCCAGGAGATCCGGGACCACCCTTCGCGCGGTGGCTACGGGAACGGCGAAGCCGATTCCCACGCTTCCTCCGGAGGGGGAGTATATCATTGTGTTGATCCCGATCATCCGTCCCTGGGAGTCCAGCAGGGGACCTCCGGAATTGCCGGGGTTAATGGAGGCATCAGTCTGTATCATGTTCTGAATGACCAGGTCGTTTCGTGCACGCAAGGGTCGTCCGAGGCCCGAGATGATGCCGGTGGTGAGGGTCCGGTCGAGGCCGAAGGGGTTTCCGATCGCGAGCACCTTCTGTCCAACCTGCAAGCTCTCGCTCTCTCCCATCGGAATCACCGTCAGCTCCCGATCCTCCGGGTCAAACTGGATCACCGCCAAGTCGTTTTCCGGATCCGTACCGATGACGCGTCCCTCGATCCGGCTCTCGTCCGATAGGGTTACAAACACCTTTACGGCGTCTTCCACCACGTGCTGGTTAGTAAGAACGTAACCCCGACGGTCAATGATCGACCCGGATCCTGAGCTTCCCTGTCGAGGTACCGGTTCGAGAAACCAGTTGTACGTCACCGTCTCAGTGGTGATATTGACGACGCCCTCGTTCCGATTCTGATAAACCTGAATATTTTCCGTTTCGTCCGCGCCCAGAGCACCGTTGGAAGCGGGAATAACCATCGCGTCCAACTCTCCCCCCGAGACGTGCTCCGCAGAAGAGCCGGAAATGTCAAGATCAAAGAAGAGGAAGAGAAGAAGCACTCCGGCAACCGCTCCCAAGGCTGAGCCGACTACGGTTTGAAGAAGTGATCTCGAGTTAAACATTGCCGCTGGTCACTATACCGCAAATGCGGTACCTGCGTCGATCAGTCAGCCGAGTTGCAGAATCTTATCGAGGTTTCCCTGGGTCCGCAGTCGGAGAGCGAAGCTCAGCTCCGTCTCACCGATCCTTTCCCTGCCGGAGAGGTCCGCTAGGGTGCGGGCAACCCGTAGAGTCCCGTGCTGCCCGCGGAGAGAAATACCCGCCTCCCGGCACTTCTCTGAGAGCAGAATGCTCAGGGGACCCGAGAGTGTGGCGAACCGACTCAGGCCCGCGGGAGGCAACTCACCGTTGCGCTCGAAACGGTGGCCCCGGTACCGGTACCGCTGCCGAGCCACGGCCTCTGCTACCCGATCCCGAATCGCACTGCTTTCCCAGGTTATCGGGTCCATGGGCAGCTGTTCACAAGCCTCCTCGTCCGCTTCCGAGGAGGGGAGAAACGCGCGCACCTCTACCCTGTCCAGCAGCGCCTCCCCGAGTCGGCGCCAGTACCGCGCCACCTCCGAAGCGAGGCAGGAGCAGCGATGATGCTCGCTCCCGAGGCCGCCGCAGGGGCAGAGATTCGAGGTCATGAGTAGCGTAAACCGGGCGGGATACCAGGTCTGATACTCCGCCCGGACGATCCGCACTACCCCGCTCTCCAGGGGCTCTCGGAGCCCCTGAAGAACCGCTCCACCGAACTCCAGAACCTCGTCCAGGATCAAAAGCCCTCCGTGGGCCAGGGAGATCTCTCCGGGAAGCCCCGCGGCTCCGCCGCCCACCAATCCCTCCAGGCTCGCCGACTGATGGGGTGCCCGGGCCGGTGCTTCGACCACTGCTTGGCTGGCCGGTTGAACCAGGGAGTGAATCGCCGTCGCCTCCAGGCTCCGCTCACGGGAAAGGGGCGGCGACACACCCGGGGCGCGCTGGGCGATCATGCTCTTTCCTGTTCCCGGGGGACCGAGAAGGAGGGCGTGGTGACCTCCGGCGACAGCCACCATCACCGCCCGCTTCGCCGTCAGCTGCCCGCGGACTTCGCGAAAGTCCAGCTCCCCCCGGGGAGAGAGGGTGCCATGTAGGGTGCTGGAAGTTACGGGCCCGGACCGTCTGGAGTGCTCGGAACCACGGGCTTTGAGCTTCGGTCGTGATCCGCCAGGCGCAGCCGGCACTTCCACGAGCGATCGGGGAGCCTGCCAGGGCAGCTCATCCACAAAGAGCTCCCGAAGGGAGCCGAGAGGCACGGCGCGGATCTCACTGAAAAAGGCGGCTTCCTCTAGGTTCCCCCGGGGCAGCATCACGTGAGTGAGGCGATTGCGGCGGGCTGAGAGGAGGGCAGTGAGGATGCCGGATACGGGGAGGACCGAGCCGTCGAGGCGGAGCTCTCCCATAACAAGGAGATCCGAGGGAAGCGGAACGTCCAATTGCCCGGAGGCTTCCAGGAGAGCCACGGCTATAGCTAGGTCAAAGGCGGCGCCCCGCTTCTTGACTGCTGCCGGGGAGAGGTTTATGAGGACTCTGTCCGCGGGAACATCGAAGCCGCTGTGACGAATAGCCGCGCGAACCCGCTCCCGGGACTCTTTGACTTCCCCCGCGGGCAGACCGACGATCTCGGTCATCGGGATCCCCCGACGAATTTCAACCTCCACCGATACCAAGTACCCCTCAAAACCAAGCGGAGAGTGACAGTATATCATGTGTAGGTTGTACGGCGTTCCCGTTCTGTCGCTTCAGCGAAGGGACTTACAGAGCTTCAGCCTCTTGTATCGCGAGTTGTACCAGCTCGTCGCACCGCTCATTGAGCTCCACCCCGGCGTGCCCCTCGACCCAATGCCAGGAGACGGGAAGTGTCTCATTCAAACTGTCCAACGCTTGCCAGAGGTCTTTGTTCTTCACCGGCTTTTTCCCGGCGGTTTTCCATCCGTTACGCTTCCAACGGAGTATCCAGTCGGTAATGCCATTTCTGACGTACTGGGAGTCAGTGAAGATCTGAAACTGCTCGAGAGAACCTTCGAGCTCCTTTGCACGACGGAGGGCTTCAATCACCGCTGTCAGCTCCATACGATTATTCGTTGTCCCGGGATCGTAGCCGTACTGCTCCTCGTAGCTACCGTCGAAACTGAGCACATACGCCCACCCCCCGGGGCCTGGGTTGCCATGACAACCTCCGTCGGTATAGCAGGTAACATCCATGATCATGAGTCTACCGATTCGGGGCGGCGTTGATAAAGCGAGTGACGAAGTTTTCTATACTCGGGATGTTGGTGTCGTAGCCAACCATGAGGTAAGCGTCCGTGTTGTTGTAGCGTGCGGGAATGAAGAAGGCCTGCTGGACGCCGCTCACCTCGCCGTGCCGAATGGTTGTGGCGAAGTCGACGAACCGGTTCAAGGGTAATCGAGTCTGCAAAACCATTCGGCGTAGGAGCACCTCCCGAGCGAGATTCGAGTCGTCATCAAGATCGAGTGCATCGCGCCATGGGTCTTCGAGGCCGAGAGTAACGGCGGCTCTAAACCCACCCTCCGTATGCTGCAACAGCGCGCAGGTACGGGCTCGCCAAGTCCGGGTCAGCTCGATAAGAGTCCTATAGAGCCGGCCGGTAGTATCACCTCTTCTCCTCAAGAATCTGTCGAGATCGAATCCGCGCCTCGTAAAGGCATCATGGATCCGTCGTGCTCCCATCGGGGACGGACCCGCCTCCTCCGTTTCGGCCTCGCCTTCCCCATGCTCCTCCTCGTCGACGAAGAGGGCATCAATTCCGCCAAAGAGCTGACTTACACCCACGGAGTCAGAGTACTTGTGAAGAACGTCGTTTACCAGTCCTCGGAAACGTCGATCCAGAGCAGTGCGGCCCTCTGCGTGGCTGTATGCGGCACCCTCAATCTCCGCAAGGCCCTCTTCTTCTCTAATGACCGTGTTCTGGGCGAAGAGTACTTCCAGAAGGTCCTCGTACCCCACCAGCTCATAGGCGTTGCTTGGCGTACCTGGTTCAATGCGAACGTACTCCAGGCCGCGGATGACTTCCACTTCGGGTTTCCGCTCAGGCTGTCCACCCTGCGCCATGCCCGGCGATGGTATCGAGCTCGCTGCAGCGGCCGAGAACCGCTCTCCAAACGAGAAGCCCGAGAAGAAGACAGAGCCGGGCCTGTGTTGAGCGGGCTCAACCTCGGCTTCTTCCACTTCTGCCACCTCTTCCGGCTCCTCGAGGTACTCCGCGACCTCTTCTACCTCTTCCTCAGGTAGCGGCTCCGGCGCTTCCGGTCGTCCCTCATCCGCAGCAGGGAGGACCTCTTCCGCCTCCGCCACATCCTCCAAATCGGATAGCTCTTCAACTTCCTCGAGGGACTCCGCCTCTTCAATCTCCGTCGGAGCCTCGAGTTCCTGCGGAGCTTCCTCGAGCGCAGCTACTTCCTCGAGGGATTCCTCTCCGCCTTCCTCGGAAAGCTCCTCGATTTCTTCGAGCTCCTCCGTCGTCTCCTCTCCGACTTCGCCTACTTCTTCGAGAATCTCTTCCGCTGCCTCCTCCTGGGAAGCGGTCTCCCTCGCCTCCGTGGCTTCCAAAGGAGTCATCTCCCCGTAGGTCTCCGGTTTGCCGACCTCAAAGGGCACCGCCTGCGCCGTCTCCGACAGCTCCTCTTCCTCGCGCTCCAAAGGCGTGGTCAGCGGAGCTTCCGGAGCGTGTATGTCTTCGAGGACCTCTCCTTCCGGCTCAAGCGGTTCGAGCTCCTCCTCCGGCTCAAGCTCTTCGAACTCTTCGAGCTCCTCTTTGGAGTCTTCCTCCTCCGGCACTTCCCGCTCAAGAGAGACTATATCCTCCTCGAGAATAATCTCTCCCACCACTTCCGGTTCCTCTATCTCTTCTTCCGGCTCCTCGACCGCCTCGGCTTCTTCGACTTCTTCCGCCTCTTCCAGTGCGCCGAGCTCTTCTTCCGCCGCTTCAGCCTCGTCTACTTCTTCCGCCGCTTCGGCTTCTTCTACTTCTTCGGCCTCTTCAAGGGCGCCAAGCTCTTCCGGCTCCTCGGCCGCTTCGGCTTCTTCGACTTCCTCGGTCTCTTCCAGCGTCCCGAGCTCTTCCGGTTCGTCTGCGGCCGCTTCGGCTTCTTCGACTTCTTCCGCCTCTTCGAGCGCGGCGAGCTCTTCCGGCTCCTCTTCTGCCGCCTCGGCCTCTTCGACTTCTTCCGCCTCTTCGAGCGCGGCGAGCTCTTCTTCCGCCGCTTCAGCCTCTTCTACTTCTTCCGCCTCTTCAAGAGCGCCGAGCTCTTCCGGCTCTTCTTCCGCCGCTTCAGCCTCTTCTACTTCTTCCGCCTCTTCCAGCGTCCCGAGCTCTTCCAGCTCGTCTTCCGCCGCCTCGGCCTCTTCGACTTCTTCTGCCTCTTCCAGTGCGCCGAGCTCTTCCGGCTCCTCGACCGCTTCGGCTTCTTCTACTTCCTCCGCTTCTTCTACCTCTTCTACCTCCACCGGCCGTCCTCTTGACGGTTCCTGGGCAGATGGTTGCTCTGGCGGAGGGGCCACGGGCTGCGGTCGAGCAGGCTGCCCGGGAGCGGCGGTGCCCCCACCGGCCCGGGCGGCCCCCAGGCTGTATCGGCGAACGGTTCTGTCTATGATCTCCTCGATCTTTGAAAGACTAACGTCTTCGAGTTGTGCCTGAGAAGTTGTTGAACTGCCGAGAAGACGGCCGAGCTCTTTCCAGTTGGTCTCGACGATTTCCTCGAGCTGCTCCTGCTTCTCTTTGCCAACACGCCCCAGCCCCTTCTTGATTCTCCGGTCGAGCTCCTCCCGCCGTCGTTCGAGTTGCTGCTGCACGAGGCCTCGACTCTGAAGGCCTCCTTCCCGAATGAGCTCACGAATGACCTCGGCCTGAAACCGTCGAACCCTTTCAGAGAGAACAGCCGCGGGGTCCTGCCGCAGATTGAGGAGGAGGTGAACGAGAAGGAGAGTGGTGAAGAAGACCGCCGCCAAGAGGACTCCCTGCATGAGGGGCGAGAGCTCGAATCGATCCTCGGAAACGAGAAGTCCGGTCTCTATGTTGTAAGGCCCGGAGGCAGTGAAAACGATGAAAGCGTCATCGCCTTCGGTGGCAATGGACGGGTAGTCAGCCTGGCTTTCGATCGCTTCAGCTATCCGATCGTAGGTGGCGTCCTGAAAGTAGCGCCGGGCGTTGACCAGGAGCCGGCCACCGGAGAGCATAGCAACCTGCTGGTTCGCCCGTATGAGATCCTCTCGGATGAGATAGCCCCTGATGCCGCTGACGTGTACCAGAAAGAGCGCCCTGCCCCGCTCAACGCCGAAATTGTCCACAACCGGGAGCGTGTACATGAAGGCGTTATCATCTGATCGGGAGAAGAGCGGTCGTTCACCGAAAAGGTCCGCACGGTTCGGAAGGGGCTCCTCGAGCTCGCTTGCCGGGGCGTAGACGATTCGTGTTGCCTCTCGGGACTCTATGTCAGACTCCAGGCTGCTAAACCAGAGGTCTGCGTCCTCGAGTCCCACAAAACGTACATACTCGAGCTCGGGCAGTTGTTCTTCCAGGCCGCCGACAAGATTTTCCCGCTGTAGGATATCTTCCCGACTCTGGTTCACCATGAAGGAGTTGCGCACCGCCGGTTGTTCCAGAAAGAGGGAAAAGCGCTCAATTACTGATTGATGATACTGCTCGAGAGCGTCGTTTATGTCGCTGAGTTGCTCCGTGGTCTCGCGCTCGACGCGGTTATCGTAGAAAGCGGATTCTATGTATGAGAAGAATCCCGAGAACGCAACTATACTGAAGCCGGCGGCCACAACGACTGAGATTAGGAGGCTGAGCAGTACCTTTTGAAGCGATCCCATTATAAAATAAAAAACCGATGACCACCTACATTCTCTAGGTAATCATCGGTCGAATCAATAGTCTTCTGAAATCTGACTCTTACTCAGTTTCCGCTGCCTTCTTTGTCTTCTTCTCTTTGGCCTTGGGCTCTTGTCCAGTGCGCTCAACAAGTTCGAGAATAACCATTTCAGCGGCGTCACTCATCCGGGGACCTAGTTTGAGAATCCTGGTATATCCACCCGGGCGCTCCTTGAACCGCGGTCCCAACTCCGTAAAGAGCTTAGCCACGACACCTTTGTCGTTAATATCCCGAGCGATAATGCGACGATTATGCACGCTGTCGGTCTTGGCCCGGGTAATCATCTTTTCCGCAACTCGGCGAATCGCCTGTGCTTTCGGCTTGGTCGTCGTGATTCGCTCGTGGCGGAAGAGGGACGTAACCATGTTTCGAGTCATCGCCTTTCGGTGCGCGGGTTTCCGGCCGAGGCGGTTGAATCCGTGTCTATGCCTCATCGTTCTCTTCCTTCTCCTTAGGCATTACCGCC
>CAYZHV010000092.1:0-13837 GCA_964478055.1 uncultured Spirochaetaceae bacterium
CTGTGACTGTCCGCGCGGATGGGTTCGAAAGCAGATCTTTCGATCTCACCATGGATGAGCAGCGCGGCTTCTCAGCCACCGTAACGCTGCCGGAAGCACCAGGCGCCGAAGAAGAACGGGCCGAGGATGAAGAAGAGCCCGCCGCAAGTGAGAACGCCGAAAGCGGTGACGCTTCGGAGGTCTCTTCGGCAGAGGTGGTGGAGCCGAACCTCGATCTCACGGCATCCCAGGATCTCGATCTGCCGGAACCGGTCTTTCTCACGGTCCTGACACGCCCCGGACGAGCGCGAATCTCCAGCGGCGGCCGCAGCCTCGGAGTTGGGAGCGCCTTTGTGGAAACCGAGGTGGGCGAGACCCTGCGATTCAGGGCGGAGCTCGAAGGGTACGAGCCTGCTGAGCAGACCGTCTCGGTGACCGCGGAGATGGAGCCCCTGGTAGAGCTCTCCCTGGAGGAACAAGTAGTCACGGAGCGAATCGAGGTGGTAACCACTCCGCCGCAGGCGGAGATCCACCTGAACGGGGAGCGGGTCGGCCGCGGCCGCTTCTCCGAGCTCTTCGAGACCGGGCGGCAGCTCACCTTTACCGCCGAGGCGGAGGGGTATTTCGAGGCGAGCAGAACAATCACCGTCCGACCGGGCTCCGGAGGAACCTACCGCCTCACCCTGGAGGAGGAGCCCAGAGTCAAACGAGTAACCGTGGTTACAGACCCGAGAAGCGCCAGAATATCGGTGAACGGCGCCTTTGCCGGTCGCGGAAGCCACACTGGTCAGTACGAGTGGGGAGAAGAGCTTTCCATAGAGCTCTCTGCGCCGGGCTATCTCAGCAGCCGGCAACGCATTACCGTCGAGGAGGACGGGCCGAGCCGCTTCAGCTTCGCCCTGGAGGAGGAACCGCAGTTCGTAACGCTCTCGGTCGAGGTGGTTCCCGGGGATGCGCGAATCTCCTTTAACGGCCGGGAAGCGGGGAGCGGAAGCGTCCGTCGGGAGTTCCAGGAGGGCGCAACGGTGAGGGTCTCCGCCGGGAGAGCTGGTTTCCGCTCCGTGGAACGGGAGGTTGAAGTGGCCGCGGACCAGCGAGTCGAGCTGCGCCTAGAGCCGGCGCCGGTGGAGCGCAGAGTGGAATACGCCGGAGCGCCGCTTATTCGGGGCGTCGTCGGCGCCGGAGAGACCCTCCTCTTCGCCGACAGCGAGGGACGGGTCTACCGGTACAGCCTGGAGGGGGAGGAGCTCTGGAGCTACGCGAGCAGCAACAGCCCCAACGAGAACTCCCTTCCGGTTGTTCAGGAGGAGCAAGTGTACTTTTCCGGCTCCGCCGAGGCGGTGGCTCTCTCCCTCGATACCGGGGAGCTACTCTACCGCCGGAGCCTGGGAGAGGAGAGCTCCCACCTCTTCGGGAGGACCGTCACACCTGTCGGTGCAGGACGTTTTCTCTTTCCGGACAACCGCGGCGTGACGCTCTTCTCCGTGGAGGATGGAGCTGCGGTGAGTCGGGTTGATCTGCCTGAGGGAGCTCGGAGCTCCGCGGCGATCTGGAAGGAGAACCGAGCGGTGGTTGTGGATCAGAGTGGCACGTTCCACCTGATCGACCTCGCCTCAGGGGAGGCGATCCTCTCCGTGGCCTCGGGGCTCGTGCAGCCTGTGGCAGCCAGACCGGTGGTGGTGGGCTCCATCGCGCTTGCGGTTGACCGTCGCGGAAACGGAGCCGCCGCGGACCTCGCCGAGGGAACTCTCCTCTGGGAGAGACAACTGAGCGGTGGGGGACTCTTTGCCGATCCCGTTGCCCGGGGCCGGACGGTTTACTTCACCGCGGGTGACCAACTCCACGCGGTAGATCCCGAGACCGGGGAGCCGGTCTTCGCGCCCCTGGATTCGATTACAACGCCGCCGCTCTTGGAGGACGAGGCGATCTACGTCGGCCGCGGTAGGGAGCTCCTGGAAGTGGATCCTGCAAGCGGAGCTCTGCGCCGCACCCTGGAGCTTCCAGCAGAGCTGTCGGGACGCCCGGGGCTGCTGGGAGAGCGAATAGTCGTTGGCAGCCTGGAAGGCTCTTTTTTCGTTATAAACCGAACTGGCTGGTTCTCAACGACGAGCCCAACCGGCGACTAGAATACCTTGTTTGTCCCGGCGGACATGTTCGAGGGTGAACCCCGCTTCCTCTATTGCCTCCGCGGTCCGACGGGTCAGGTGACACCCCCCGGCGACTCGTTTCCAGACGGGGTTAATGATTTGCATCGGCACGGAGAGGTGATTCTCCTCCGGCAGGACGTGCTCCATGAAGAAGAAGGTACCTCCCGGCTTGAGGACCCGCCGCACCTCCCGAAGAGCCCGCATCTGATCCGGAACGGAGCAGAAGACAAGGGTCGCCAGGGCCGAGTCGAATCGGCCGTCCTCAAAGGGAAGTGACTCCGCGGAGCTCTCCACGAGCTCCGGATCCCCCATGCAACCGTTTCGCCGCCTCAGCCTGGAGAGCACCGCCTCCTCGTGGAGCTTTACGTCCGAGAGAACAAGCTCGGAAATACCTTGACAGGGAAGAAACGGTATATTCGCTCCGGTGCCGGTTCCCACTTCCAGGAGAGCGCCGGAGACCCGGGGGACGAGCCATTTGCGATACTCCCGAAAGGTCGCCCGCTCCAGGGGAAGCATGGCTATGTCAAATCCGGTGGCCCATATGTCCATTACTGTCGACCTCACTGCGGCCAAAGATCGTGAAAAGATCTTCTTCCGGCTATAGCATTGCGGTGTGCGCATGAATTTTCCTCAAAAGAATGGTAGCATTATGGCGTGAGCAGCTGGAATAGCAACACGATGATGGTAACGGGCTTCCGGAATATCTCGGACGTCTACCGTTTTCTGCACGCCACGGTGGACGAAGCGGAGCCGGGGCTCGAGGACGGTATCCTCTCCTTTCAGTCCGAGAAAGGGGAATACGCCATAGATCTGGAATACGTCTCCGCCACGGTCACCTCTCTGAGCCATCGATTCATCCTCTCCTACCGTTTTCTCTCTCGGGGAGACGTCTTCGAGCAATTTGCCGCGGCGATCTCCGGACAGTATCCGCACCTGCTCATGACCCATCTGGTGATCGGGAGCGACACCGGCGATCTCCATCTGCGGCAGATCCGGGAGGGGCGGGTCACCTACGACCGTACGATGCCGGCAATTGTAGGCTCCGCCCTGCTGCAGGAGCTCGAGTCCGAGCCGAGAGAAGAGGACACCCTCACCTTTCATATCGATGACCTCTTGGGCCTCACGGAGTCGGAGTTTGTCGATCATCTGAGTCGGCTTCGGACTCCGGTCTTCAGTGATATGAACAACTAGGTCGAGTAGCTAGACAAAGAGAGACGAGACGTAGTGGCCCGTTGCCACTTCCTGCATAAAGGGGCGCCCAGCCCTACTTTCCGTCAACGCCGCCATCTCCTCGGGCTCCAAGGGAGAAACAGTAGGGTCAGGCTTCTCCGAGAAGGTTCCCTTCGGCATGGGGCTGTAGGCGCGACCGATCTGCGGAATCGACGAATAGAGGTGCTGTGTATAGGGATGGTGCCGAGAGGAAGAGAGCTCCTTCGCCGGGGCCTCTTCCACCAGGACACCTCGATACATGACGCCGATTCGATCACTGATGTAGGAGACTACCGCCAGGTCGTGGGCGATAAAGAGCATCGAGAGATTATACTCTTCCCGAAGCCTGAGGAGGAGCGAGAGAATCTGGCCCTGGATCGATACGTCTAGGGCGGAGACCACCTCATCGCAAATGAGCACCCGGGGGCGTTGTATGAGAGCTCGGGCGATGGAGATTCGCTGCCTTTGCCCGCCGGAAAAGTCCGCCGGCCTCCGCTCGAGATCGTCCGGTCCGAGACCCACCTCCTGGAGTATCGCCTTCGCCTCCTCCCGGGCCCGCTTTCTCCCGGGCCAGTGGGGCGAGTAGCGGTAGCCCGCGATGAGTATGTCCTCAACACTCATCCGGGGATTGAGGGAGCGGGCGGGATCCTGAAAGATGTACTTGACCTTGCTCCGGTATCGCATGAGCCCCGCCTTGTCGAGCTCCGTTACCGAGTGCCGCTCATCTCCCTCCCGGTACTCGATATTGCCCTCCGTCGCCTCCTCCATTCGGATGATCATGCGGGCGGTGGTGGTCTTGCCGCATCCTGACTCCCCCACGAGGCCGTAGATCTCGTTGTCCCGGAGCTCCAGGGAGAGGCCGTTAACAGCGTAGACGTAGCGCCCCACGGGGGCAAAGAAGCCTGCCTGCAGGTTATACCGCTTGGAAACCCGGTCGAGTGTAATCACTGGAGACGCTCCTTCTCTCCCGGTACGACGCACCTGTGCTCCCGGTTCGCCTCCTCCCTGAGGGGCGGCACCGCTTGGGTGCACTCCTCCCGAACCAGGGGGCACCGGGGAGCAAAGGGACATCCCGGTTCCGGCCGGTGGGGATCAGGGACGCTGCCGCGAACGATCTTGAGAGGCTCGTCGGTGTGGTGCTTGCCAAAGGGGAGAATCGAGTCCAGGAGCGCCCGGGTATAGGGGTGGTGGGGGCGATTGAGGACATCCTCCGCCCGCCCCTGCTCGAGGACCAGCCCGTGGTACATGACCGCGATCCTGTCGGCGATCGCACCGATAAGGCCAAGGTTGTGGGTTATGAAAATGATCGAGAGGTTTCGCCTTCGCTTGAGCTCTACGAGAAGGTCTATGATCCCCGCCTGAATTGTCACATCCAGAGCCGTTGTGGGCTCGTCGGCGATAAGCACCTTTGGATCCGATGCGAGGGCGAGGGCAATCATGATTCGCTGTAGGAGACCCCCGGAGAACTGATGCGGAAAGTTGGAGAGCCGCTCCTCAGGGAACGGTATGTGTACCTCTTTGAGGAGTTGTATCGACCGCTCTCGCACCGCTCCCGGCTCCAGTTCCGGCGAGTGGGCCCGTATGGTCTCCTCCATCGCCTTTCCAACGGTATAAATCGGATCGAAGGAGCGCCCGGGCTCCTGGAAGATCATGCTCACCTCTCCGCCTCGGTAGCGCCTAAGCTGCTCCCTGCCAAGAGAAAAGACCTCCTCCCCACGATACCGGATCGACCCCTTCGAGATCGTCCCGTTTCCCGGGATCAGCCGCAGGAGGGCGTGGGCGGTGACGGACTTGCCGGAGCCGCTCTCACCTACAATACCGAGAAGCTCTCCCTCCTGAAGGAGCAAGTCTACGCCCCGGACCGCGTAGAGCGGCCCCTTGGCGGTGGAAAAATCGACTCTCAGGTCTTGAACCTCTAGGAGCATTAGCCCATCTTCCTCTCTCTATAGTAGGGGTCGAGAACGTCCCGTAGAAGGTCCCCGAGAAAATTGAACGCAAGGGTGGTCATGAGGAGAAACCCTCCGGGCCAGAGAAACCAGGGATAGTTTCTCAGATTGTTGAGGGTGGAAATCTCCCGATTAAGGAGAGAGCCCCAGCTCACCGCGGGATCCACGATTCCCAGTCCCAGGTAGCTCAGGACGGTCTCTCCCAGAATAAACCCGGGTATTCCGAGGGTAATGCTAACGATGAGAATCGAGGACATCTGCGGGATTATCTGCCGGAAGATGATCACCACCGGTGGGATCCCTTCGAGCTGGGCGTGAGAGACAAAGTCCTCCCGCTTGATGGAGTGGACCAGCCCCCGGATGAGCCGGGCGCTCCCGGGCCACCCCACGAAGGAGAGGATTACCGTAATCAGAATAAAGGACTGCCCCGAGTCCATGTCCCGGGAAAGGATCGAACGGAGGAAGAGGATCAGGTAGAGCCCGGGTATGAGAATGACAAACTCCGCCACCCGCATCATGATCCAGTCCACCGCTCCTCCGAAGTACCCCGCCAATCCTCCCAGGAGGATCGCCAGGGTAAGGGAAATGGCGATACCGATAAAGCCAATGGTGAGAGAAATTCTGCTTCCGTAGATCACTCGAGAAAAGAGATCCCGCCCCAGGTTGTCCGCCCCGAAAAGATAGACCGGATAGGTCATCCCGCCGGACTCCCAGTCCGGCCCGCCGCCTCCCATGACCGACTGCCCGGCCTGAGCGTAGGGGACCTCGGTCCCGAAGAGGTGTCGCTTCATCGGAATCAGGCCCATGAGCTTGTACTCGGGCCCCCGGGCAAAGAGCCGTACCGGGATGTACTCTCCCGTGATTGGCGCGTACTGCCAATTGATACCATCGACCAGCACGTGACGCTGCACCTGCAGCCGCAGACCGAGCTCCTCGGAGTAGATGCGGAGGTTCGGCGGGTAGTAGGCACTCTCTCGAAATATGGTGTTCGGCTCGTAGGGAGAGACGAACTCCGCAAAGGCCATGGATAAATAGAGAAGCAGAAGAATAAGCACCGAGGCGAAGGCGATTGGTCGTGCGGTGAGACTTCGAAAGAAACGCTTCATGACTTGGAGTACCTGATCCGTGGATCCACCAGCGCCAGGAGTATGTCCGCTACCACCATACCCAGGAGCACGAGAAAGCTAATGAACATGATGTTCGCCAGTACCAGGTTTATGTCTTCCTGCCGAACCGCCTCATACATGAGCCGCCCTATGCCGGGATAGCTAAAGATGATCTCGAGAATGAGAGAGCCGGAAAAGAGACTCGCAAAGAGATTAGCGCTGGAGGTTATGTAGGGGTTCAAGGTGTTGCGAAAGGCGTGGGCGAAGTAGATCCGCCCCTCGCTGATTCCCCGGGAACGCAGACTGGTTATGTACGGCTGTCCGAGCTGGTCGAGCATGGTCGCCCGGATCATTCTCATGGTGCCTCCGATGCCGCCGAGAAAGGCGCCAATAAGAGGGAGGGTTATATGGTAGAGAAAGCTAAAGGAGAAGGCCACCGGATTCTCCCGAAAGGGAAAGTCCGGATAGGCGGTAATGGGAAAGAGCCCCGAGACCGCCGCAAAGAGCTGCAGCAATATGAGCAGGAGTATCCCCGGAAAAGCGTGGAGAAAGAGCGCCACCACCGTGGCCACCACGTCAACTTTGGTCCCCACCTTGGAGGAGAAGTAGATCCCCAGGGCAAAAGAGATAATCGTCAGAAAGAAGAGGGAAATCAGGTTGAGCACCAGGCTATTGACCATTCGATCACGAATAAGGAAGAGAATCGGTGCCCGGGATATGAGACTTCGGCCGAGGTCTTGGTCGACAAAAACTCGCTTGAGCCATCGGCCGTACTGCACGTAGAAAGGGTCGTTCAGACCGAGCCGATCCTTAGCCGCCTCAATGGCATCCTCGGTATAGACGTTGTCCGACTGCCGGAACTCCGCCTGCATCAGCATCTGACTCCGGACGTAGTTGTCCACGATATCCCCCGGAGAGAGGGACATGAGTCCAAACACCGCCAGCCCGAGAATGAGGAGAATGATCACCATCGAGACCGAGCGGCTCACGATAAAGAGTGCCAAGGGGTGTTTGCCCTTGAAGGCGTAGATCCCGCGGAAGAGCGGCAGGAGCGGCTTGGCGAGGCGCTGCCAGAACTCAGTAACTCCCTTCATCGACCGAATACTATTCCTTTAGAAAGACCCGCTGAGTCTCGAGGCCGTTCAAGGTGTCGTAATAGACGTTCCCCCACTTGTTCCTGATTCCGAGGAAAGAAAAGGGATGGACTGTGTACATCAAAGGAAGCTGCTCGAGGATGATCTGCTGATACTCATCGTAGATCTCCTTGCGCTCCGCTTCCCCAAGGGTAAAGCGACCCTCATTGTAGAGCTCGTCCACCCGGGCTTCCCACTCCGTGGCGGGCTCCTCCTGCAAGGGGTGCCAAATGTGAAAGTTGCCACTGGATTGCCAGACGTTACTGCCGCCGGAGGGCCAGTAGTTGGCTCCGAGGGCGACGGAGACCACCTGCCAGTCGTAGGTGCTCGTTATCATCTCTACCAGTCGCTGAAAATCGATGGGTCGAACGTTGGCGGTAATACCCACCTGCTCGAGCTCGTCGGCAAAGATGTTCGCCATGTCGATTCCGATCGTGCTCTCCGCGCCGATATTGATGGTAAATTCGACATGGTTACCCTCTTCGTCGTACATAAGGCCGTCTTCGCCCTGGGTGATGCCTATGCTCTCGAGGAGCTCTACCGCCCGTTCCGGATCGTAGGTGTACTGCAGGCGGATATCCGGATCGAACATCGGATTGGCCCGAGCGAAGAAGTGATGTGCCGGAGCCGCTAGACCGCGGTACACCTGCTGAGCTATCCGCTCCCGGTTGAGGAGGGAGCTCATCGCTTGGCGAAACTCCTTCTGAATGAACCAGCTGTACTTTGCAGGATCCAGGTTCTCCGGATTCTGGTTAAAGGAGAAGAAAGCTGAACCGAGGGACTCTCCACCGTTATAGACGGTGTAGTCCGGGTCCTCCGCGCTCAGAAGCTCCTCGAGATCCTCCGGCCGGGCGCTGTAGGCGTCCTTGGTTCCATCCTTGAAGAGGAGAAACTCGGTGTTCTGGTCCGGAACTACCCGGTATATCGCCCGCTCCACGTAGGGGATGCCGGTTCCCGACTCGTCCTCTTTCCAGTACTGCGGGTTGCGCTGGAGTACCACCCGCACCCCCGGGGTGTACTCGACGATGTGATACGCCCCGATGGAGGGGATCGTGGTCACATCGGTATCAACGCTCAGGAGATTCAGGACGCCTTCAACTCCTCCGTCCTCTTTCGCCGTCTGGTAGAGGTGTCGGGGGCCAAAGGTCATGTTCGAGGAGAGCACAGGATTTGCCACTATCCGAGGAAAAGTAAAGGCGAAGGAGCGCTCATCGATCTTCTCGATCGTCACCCGGGCCTGCTCCCCGTCGGGCATGTCGACGAATTGTCCCGGGTACGCCGGAAGCTGAAACTCCGGATCTCCCTGAATCTCGTCATACCAGTAGACCACGTCGTCGCTTGTGACCTTCACCCACTCCTCTTCCGGAGCGTCTGGGGTGGTCCAGTAGAGATCATCCCGAAGGGTGTAAACTACCCGAAGAATGCCCTGCTCTCGATCCACCTCGATCTCAAAGGAGGCGAGATTGGGAACAAACTCCCGCTTATAGGGATCGTATTCCGCCAGATAGTCGAAGAGCACATCCACGATGTCACGGGTATCCCCGTCCCGAGCGGTGAGGGTGTTAAAGGTCTTCGGGTCGTTGTTGATGCTCGTGACCCAGGTGCCCCCAATATCGCCCTGCTCCCAGTCCCCGGGGCCAGGCTTTCTGACGGTCTTTTCCAGGAGCTCGTTTCGAGAGTCGCTGCGCTGCTGCTCCGCCTCCTCCAGGGTAACTCCCTGCTCCCCGCCTCCACAGGCTATAATCACCAGAGCGACAACTGTGAGTAGCAGAGCTCGTAGCACAAGATTCATGACCGATCCTCCCCTCAATGTGCCCTAATATAACAAAAAAGCCGGCACCGCACACCGCGTATTGCCGGCTATTTCCGAGGCAGGCTCTTTCCCCGTACCAGAGCGAGAAGCTCTTGTAACCTGCTACGGGGCAGAGAGATTCGTCTGCCGAGAGCAAAGATGAGGCTCCGACGGCTCAGTCGCTGCACAACAACAATGTAGGGCGAAGAGATGAAGGGAAATCGAAACTCCTCATGAATGCGCCCGATAATGCTCTCGTCGTTCTCCCGAGCTAGAGCTTCCAGTGCCTCTTCGGTCTCCTCGGTCTCGTACTGCTTTAGCAGAAAATCGTGAATCCGCCGCAAATTGCCGTGCGCAGCGGCGATGAGCGCTCCGTAGAGCAGGATGAGACCGTTGACGAGCGTCTGATGCTCGAAGTAGACGGAAAAGAGCGACTCCGCCATATCACCCCCTTCTACACGGTGAGTACCGTCACTCCTCGACCCCGCAACGCTTCACACACCTCTTCAGGAGCTCCGGCGTCGGTTACAAGGGTTGATACGATTTCCAACCCGCCGATCCGGTTGAAAGAGACGCGCCCGATCTTTGTAGAGTCCGCGGCGAGGATTACGGTGCTGCTGACTGCGAGCATACGCTCCAGGACCCGGAGGAACTTGGGGTCAAAAATGGTGAGCCCCTGTTCCAGGTCGATACCGTCCACTGAGAGGAGGAGTTTGTGTCTTCGATGAGCGGAGTCAAAGTACTCGTCATGGGCGGTAAAACCGGCGGAGTATCGCCCGTGCACCTCTCCTCCGAGAATCACCGTCTCGATATTCGATACCCCCGAAGCCTCCATGGCAAGTTCCAGGGAGTTCGTGATAATCCGAAACCGCCGATCGTCTATACCGGTGAGTATGCGCCCCACGATAAACGCCGTAGAGCCGGGACCGATAATTACCTCGTCCTGGTCTTCCACGAGCTCCGTACACTTCTCGGCGATCCGTATCTTCTCTTCGATGTAGGCTGTCTGGGTGTCACCGGTCTCTGCAGAACCCGCCTGAGGCTGGCGGTAGAGGATGCCCCCACCCACGGTCTGGACGACGTTCTGCTCCTGCTCCAGGAGCTTGACGTCGCGACGGATCGTGGCGGTGGAAACCCCGAAGTAGCGGGAGAGGTCCTCCAGGGAGGTCGACCCTTCGAGGCGAATACGATTGAGTAGCTCTTCCAGCCGCTTCCGGCGATTCTTGATCATCCGCTCATGTCCCCGTGGGGGCTACTTGAGCAGCTCCACGATCTTCTCTATGTCTTGCTCGACACCGATTCCGGTGAGAAAGGAGACCGAGTGTATAACGGGAACGTCCCCGGTGCCGGAGACGTAGGTGGTGGTAACCACGAGATCGTGCCCTTCCACTTTGGAGGGGACCTCCGCGGCTTTGCACTGGTTCGTCTCCACCTGGATCCCTCGTTTTCCGAGCTCCTCTTCGATTTTTCGAGCAACAACGGTTGATGTAGCGATCGCGGTGCCACAGGCTACCAGGATTTTCTTTTTTCCAGCCATTGCTGTGCTACTCCTTTTCTCCCTCGTATTGGGTCCAATAGTGCCTCTGTCCCAGGCATCTCGTCCATAGTTTTTTGCAGCTTGGCGAAGGTTCTCCAGCCAGACTCATGCGCCGGAGAGCTCACCCTTCGCCCAATCCTTCTGGCTTGTACTCCGATTCCGCTCCCTTTGGGACAATGCAGATTATGCCGAGCCCTTCGCCGTAAGGAGTAAGCCACTGGTGCTCCTCGTTCCCCGGAATAAAGACAGCATCCCCCGGATTGAGCTCCGTCTCGTACGGCTTGCCCTCATGCTTTCCGGTTAGAACTCCTCTTCCGGATACCACAAACACCTCGTGCTCGTGAGCGTGATGTGTCGTCTTAGATGGCTCAGCGTTGGGTGGAATATCAATATATCGCATCTCGAAGTTGGGCGCCCCATTCTCACTGGTCAGTAGCCAGTGGATCTTCTTTCCGGAAGATGTGATGCCGATAATCTTATGATTTTCCAGATTTGTCTTGTACATGCCTGTTCTCCCAGTTAGATCTTAACCTTGTCGTTAACCTTCTCGAAGTTGCTCTCGATCAGGGATTGGAGATCCGCCACCGCGGCTTCCTCGTCAGAACCGTCCGCCTGGATGGTTATTTCATTGTCCTGGCTCACATTGAGAAGGATCACCTTGATAATGTTCTTTGCATCGGCGCTCTTCTCGCCTTTCCAGACTGTGACCTTGGACTCGTAGAGCTTGGCGGTGCGCACAAAGAGATCCGCCGGTCGAGAGTGGAGACCAGTCTCATTTCGCACCGTAAGAGTGACTTCCTTCATATGGTAACTCCTTTGACTCCTTTATGATTCAATGTGTGAGCGCTCGACTGCCAGGAGCTCTTCCAGCCGTCGGCGCGGGAACTTTTCCTTCTTTCCGATGACAAATATAAGACTATGGCGGCTTATCCGGTGAATCGCAAAGAAATAAGGAGAAGCGATAACAGGAAAACGGAGCGCCTCTTTGAATCCCTCGACCACCGACTCGTCCCGCTCCTTTGCCAACGCCTCCAGGGCCTCATCGTACGCCTCGGTCTCGTACTGAGCGAGAAGCATTCGCTCAACCCGCTGTAGGTTGGTGTGAGCGACTGCCAGGAGTAGCCCGTAGGCAACCACCACTGTGTTTAGCAGAAACTGGTGAGCCAGGTAGAGATCAATTATCTGATTTGCGAGCTTGCCGGCGAGGGAAAGCAGAAAATCTACCACACTGTACTCCTAAGCCACGTCTCACATTAGGTGAAACGCCCCGATTACCTTTTGCTTGCCCAGAAAATTATTGTACTGCTCCACCGCTTCCGGTGTATCGGCCACAATCAGCTCGATTCCCGCATCTTCGAATCGCTTCTTTGTCTCCTCCGGTACAGAGACTTTTGCGGTAAAGCCCACGCCGAGGACGACGACTTCCGGAGACGCTTCGATGACCGCGTCAAAGTCTTCAGGAGAGAAACGCTGACCATCCTTTCGCCACCAACGACCATCTATCTTGTCAGGATAGGCGATCAGTGGTGCGCGATACACTTTCCCGTTAGAAACAAGTTTCGCAAATGATACTTCTTCTATTTTTGGCATTGCCTCGATCTCTCTCTTTCTGCTTCGTCGGTCTACTCCGGCGCTGCCTTGCGCAGGAGCTCTTTAATCTCCGACTCTTCTTCCATCCTGAGCACCCTTCCGGCGAGCTCCTGGACGTTCTGATATCGCACATGACGAATGGTGTGGATCGCCTCGGGCACAGTCTGGGCGCTCATACTCAGCTCGTCGACTCCGAGACCTAGTAGCGCAGGCATCGCCAGGGGCATACCCCCGAGCTCCCCACAAATACCAACCCACTTTCCCTGAGCGTGGGCTGCGTCCACCACCCTGGCGATTGCTCTAAAGACCGCGGGATGAAACGGTTGGTAGTACTCACGGATGTTCTCGTTCATCCGATCCGCTGCCAGGAGATACTGCGTGAGGTCGTTGGTCCCGATGCTCATGAAGTCGATCCGCTTCAGGAGCTCGTCAGCCATAAAAACCGCCGAGGGAATCTCCACCATGATTCCGACTTCCATATCCCGATCGTAGGAGATCCCCTCTTTGTCGAGCTCCGCCCGCACCTCCTCCAGAACCTGGAGGATTCTGTTCACCTCGTTCGGTCCGGAGACCATGGGAAACATCACCTTGAGGGTACCGAAGGCCGAGGCGCGAAGGGCCGCTCGAAGCTGCTGCTGAAAGAGCGCCGGCTTGGCGAGAGAGATGCGCACCGCCCGATAGCCGAGAAAAGGATTCTCCTCCTCGGGTATCGAGATCGACTCTACCGGCTTGTCCCCGCCTATGTCCAGGGTGCGAAGAATCACGAACCCCTCGGGAAACGCCTCCACTGCCGCCTTGTACGCCTCGAACTGCTTCTCCTCGTCCGGCAGGACCTTGCCCTTCATAAAGAGAAACTCACTCCGGAAGAGACCGACGCTCTTTGCCCCATGCTCCCGGGCAGTCTCGATCTCCTCCACGGAGCCGATGTTGGCGGAGACGGTGATCCGCCGGCCGTCGGGAGTTACCGGCTCCAGCTCCTTTTCCTCCGCAAGAGCTTTCCGCCGCTCCTCATGTCGCCGCTGTTCTTCCTCGAGCTGACGTCGGGAGGTTCCGTCAGGATTGATATACACCCTCGCCTCGTCGGGGTCTGTGGCATCGAGATAGATCTCGTCGTTATCCGAGATCTCCGCAGTGGCACCGGGAACGGCCACCGCCGCGGGAACCCCGAGATTCTTTGCGAGGATCGCCACGTGGGAGGTGATGCCTCCTCGCTCGGTGATCATGCCGCAGACCTGCTCGGTGTTCATCACCGCCGTGTCCGAGGGGTAGAGCTCCTCAGCCACGATCACGGTTCGTTCGGCCAGGTCCGAGAGATCCACCTCCTCTTTGCCAAGGAGGTTTCTCAAGAGCCGATGGTGCACATCCTCGAGGTCCGCCATGCGCGCCTTGTTGTAGTCG
>CAYZHV010000093.1:0-13791 GCA_964478055.1 uncultured Spirochaetaceae bacterium
GGTGAGCCCCGAGACGCAGAGGGCATCGGGCTCGGCGTTGAAGACCGTGGAGCGAGCGATATCCGCGAGTTTTCTCGGGGCCATGTAGACCGCGGCCTCAGGGACAATGTTGAAAAGCAGTCGCACGGACTCTCCGGAGACGGCGTGCTGGTGGCGCACAACCTCGCCGCAGTTGGTGTTCCAGGTGCCGAAGTCGCTGGCGTACACTCCGGTAAAGATCTCCCGTACGAACTTTGCGCCGGTGGCCACTGCAAGGTCGATGGTAGCTTCCGGGTCCCAGAGAACGTTAGCGCCGTAGGGAACCGAGATCTCCGAGTAGAGTTCCGCCATGACCCGGGCCATGGATGCGGTGGTAATTGTGTGAACCTTCGTGAGATAGGGGAGACTCTGCTCGTTCGAAAACATGACCGCGTCAACGCCGCCGTTCTGGAGCGCGAGCAGATCCTTCCGGGCCGCGGCAACTATCTCTTCCATCCCCGCCTCGGCGTCGTACTTCGGGTCCCCGGGAAGGGGCTTCATGTGGCACATCGCGATTATCGGCTTTTTAGTTCCAAACAATTCTTCCAACCAGCTCATAGTATCCTCCTAAGATATGTTGATCATTCGTTGATGAGCCCGACGGTGAGTCTCCGGGCTCGCCAAGGTAGTATGACAGCGTCTTCCGGAAGCTCCGGACCGACAATTCGATATCTGTTGTCCCGTAACTGCAGGAGCCGGATTCGTTCCGTGGATCCGTCCCTTAGCTCAATTGTAAGCTCCGCCGCGAAAGGCGGGGTGTCCCCCTCCGAAGAGTTGGCCGCCCCCTGGGTTTCTCTCTCCTCGAAACCGTTGGCCCTAAGCGCCGCAAGCTCCTGAAAGAGATTCTCCAGCTGATACGGCTCCAGGGACGTCCCCTCTACGGCCCAGGTTCTCGCGATCCGCGCCATCTCCTCGGTCTGCGCCTCCCCGGTACCGGTGGACTCCTCCTCCCGACGGGATACTCGCACCTGTGGACCGGCGGGCGTGGCGATGGTTAGAGAAAGGATCTCCTCCTCCGGAATTCTCCGGAGCACTCTCTCCCGGAGTCCCGTGGCACCGCCTTCGGCGATTTCCCGTACTCGGCGGTCGAGGAGATATACCTTCTCCCGGTTCTCGGTTCTGAGATAAACCTGCCTGCCGCTTGCGGAGGTGGTGCCGAGGGTGAGGGTAGCCTCGTTCCCCTCCCCCTGCAGCGTAACGGTAATCG
Organism: uncultured Spirochaetaceae bacterium; assembly: GCA_964478055.1. Classification (GTDB taxonomy): domain Bacteria; phylum Spirochaetota; class Spirochaetia; order DSM-27196; family Alkalispirochaetaceae; genus CAYZHV01. Next base: position 1,226 of record CAYZHV010000093.1, read on the forward strand.
AGCTCGCTCCTGAGAGACCGTAGCCTCCGGCGCTCTCGGTGGCGGCGAGGAGAAGTCGCTTCTCCCCGGTAATCGGATCAAGAAACTCCCGGACCGTCTCAGGGTCTGCAGGTGCGTCGATCTCGGCGAGGCGCCACTCCGCTCCGCTCCGACGGAGGGTTATAGAGTCGCCGGGACCTTCAATCCGTACAACCTCGGGGTCCTGAGGGAAGCTTAGGCGCTCGCTGTTGCGGTCCCGCTCGCCAAAAGCGAGAAAGAGATAGAGCAAAGCCAGGAGAACGGCCACGCTTCCCAGGACCAGTGTATTCCGGTTCATCACCGCTCCTCCTTTCCATAGCGGGCAACCAGTTGTCTCTGACGTATTCGGCGCCGAACAAAGAGGAGTGCCCCCAAAAGGAGTAGCAGAGACAGGGGAATCGCGGCGTTGGCGATGCGAACGAGAAGCCGGGTGCCGCCGTCAAAGAGCGGGAGCCGCGGCTCCGTGAGCCCTTTGCTTCGAAGAAGGGCGAACCCCGGGGCTCCGTGGAGATAGTCGAGACTGTTCTGGAGAAAGACACGATTCGGGAGCTTGTCCGCCGCCTCCAGGAGGGGAGGGGAGGTGATAGCCGAGGTTCCCAGGACCACCATTGCCCCTCCTCCGGAAAGCTCAGAGAGGACCGATAGAGGGTAGCTGTCGAGCTCCGCGGTGGGCGGAATCGCTTCGATCCAGGGGCCGATCCTGTGAATCGCCTCGGAGGCCCAACTCCTGCTCGAGGATTGCAGCAGAATCTCCGGTTGGGCGCCTTCCGCCGCGGTTGTCTCGACAACCGATGCGTTAAAGAGGATGAGATTTTCGAGATTGCGGGTAATCGGATTCTCTCTGCTCAGGCTCGATCCGGTCAGATACGGCGCCTGGAAGAGCGGTCGCTGCTCCTGCCCCCGACTGCCCACGTAATTCTGGGCATCCAGGACGATCTCTCCTTTGACCTCCGCCCCTCGCTCGGCGAGAAAGACTCGCAGGGCTTCGGCGTTCTCGACCCAGGGATTGCGCTCATCTTCCGGAGCGTCCGGCGGAATGGTATAGGGGTCGACGGCGACGAAGAGCGAACCACCCCGATCTAGGAACGCCTTTAGGCGGTCCAGGGCGTCTCGAGAGAAGGGCTCTACCGGGCCGTTCACGATAAGAACCTCGAGATCTTCCTCCACCGGACGCTGCTCCAGGTCCTGCGGGACGATGCGGTACCGTTCCGAGAGGATCGCCCGAAAAAGGCCAGCTCCGCTCTCCCGGTCCGCAATGGAGGGTTCGCCGTGGCCCACACTGTATCCCACCTTCGGAAGCACCCCGACGAGGCTGTTAATGGAGCGAATAAGCAGAGAGGGTAGTTGATTGAGGTCCTCGATCCCGAAGCCATCCTGGGTTCGCACGATGCGGAGCGGAATCGCCTCGAATCCCTCGGTCCCCTCGATAACGACACCGAGCATTCCGACCCGCTCGCCACCCTCCGCGGCGTCCCAGCTGACTCGCGGCAGACCGTAGAGCTCCCGGGCGCTCTCGAACTCCGTCGCCGTGGTCGGCTCGACCCGGATAAGCTCATAGGAGAGGCCGGCGGTCTCGGCGTTTCGCTCGAAGACGCCTTCAACAATCTGAGGAACGAGCTCCAGCCCCCGGATGTCGAGCGCTTTTAGGGAGGGAGAGATGAAAAGGCGCGCGGTCAACGGACGGGAGAGGGCGTTGTACGCTTCGCGCTGCAGTCTGAGCCGCTCGATGGCCGCGGTTATGCGGTATTCGAGCCCCTGCTCGCCGCGAATAGGCGTAATCGTCTCCACCATACCCGCGTAGTCGACCACGGCGCCGAGGTAGACCCGCTGGCTCTCCCTCCGCTCGTCGGAGAGCCGCTGAATCTGCACCGGTTGCACCCCGAGGCGCTCCGCCTCTTCTCGCCCGGCCTCGCTGCCCATATCCACCGCGGAGAAAGAGAAGCGGCTGTTGTTACGCTGGTACGCCCGAAGGAGATTCTCTGCGTACCGGGGGATACGGTCGTAAGGTGGAGGAAGGGCGTCGGAAAAGAAGAGGCGAACCCGCAAGGTGTCCTCCACGGTTCCCAGGGTCTGCACCGAGGCGGGGGAGAGGGAGTAACGATCGTTGGAGGTCAGGTCCGCCCGGAGATCGAGCTCCGAGGCGATCAGGTTGAGTAGAACCAGAACAACTACAAACAGAAGGGAGTTGATCAGACGTGGGGCGTTCGTTTCTCTCTTCAAAGGTTAGCTCCTTCGCCGCACGGTGTGCCGGGCGATTGTGAGAGCCGCCGCGGCAACGGAGAGTAAATAGACAATAGAGGTGAGGCTCACAATACCCCGGGCAAACTCACCGACGTGGTGGGTTACGGCGATCGTCCTCAGGACGGGGACCGCGGCCTCCGGAACAACCGGAAGGACCGTCTCCACCGAGGCGAGGAGCATGGCAAGCGCTACCCCCAGGGTGAGGGAGACGACCACGGATCGTGAGATGGTGGCCGAAAGTATCGCGAGCCCGGTGTACGCCGCCGAGAGGAGGAGCGCACCGAAGTAGCCGCTTAGCACCGGGCCCGGGTCGAGACGACCGAGAATCCCGACGGTAATGGCGAAGCACGCCGTGGGCAGGAGCAGAATCGCCGTCACCACCCAGAGGGCCAGGCTCTTACCCAGGAGAAGCTCCGTCTCGCTCACCGGCAGAGTCGTGAGGACCTCGTACATCCCCTGCCGACGCTCCGGAACAAACTGCCGCATCCCCAGAGCCGGGATGAGAAGAGCGAAAAAGAGCGGCAGGAGCTCGAAGAACCGGGTCAGCTCCGCCCGACCATAGACAAAGAAAAGAGAGAAAAAGACCAGGGATGAGGCCACGAGAAAGACGCCCCCGGCGACATACGCCACAGGCGTATAAAAGTACGCCCCCAGCTCTCTCTTTGTAACAGTGGCGACTATTCTACTCCTGGGCACCGCGCTCTTCTCCTTCCTTTGTTATGCGCCTGAACAGCGTCTCCAGGTCCTCATCGCCCTTGGGACCGTCATACTCGATTCTGCCCCGGTGGAGAATAATTACCCGATCGCAGACAGCCCTCACCTCCTGGAGGATGTGCGTGGAAAAGAGGATGGTCCGTTCCTTTCCCATACGCTTAACCAGGGTGCGAACGTCTCCGGTCTGATTCGGGTCGAGGCCACTGGTAGGCTCATCGAGAATTATCAGGCCCGTCTCGCTCAGGAGCGTCCGGGCGAGACCGACTCGTTGCCTGTACCCCTTGGAGAGGGTGCGAATCGGTTTCTGTACCGCTTCTTCGAGCCCGCAGAGGGCGATCGCTTCGGACAACGGCTCCTCTCCGACAACGCCTCGAAGGGCGGCCTCGAATTTGAGGTAGTCGTAGGCGATCATCTCCTCGTAGAGCGCCGCGCTCTCCGGGAGATAGCCGATTTTCTCTCGGGCCTTGGGCATGTCCGGCCCGTAGGGCTCGCCGTCGAGGGTGAGACTGCCCTCGGAGGGACGGAGGTAACCGGCGAGCATCTTGATCGTGGTGCTCTTGCCCGCACCGTTCGGACCGAGAAGGCCCACCACTTCTCCTCGTTTGAGAGAAAAGGAGATACCGTCAACAGCGGTGAGATCTCCGTACCGTTTCGTAAGATTCTTGCACTCTATCATATTGGGGTGACCAGAATAGCACGGGGCATATTAGTTTGAAACTCTCCGACGAAGGAGCTCTCGGGCCTCACCGTAGTTATCTTGCGCATGTACATCCGCTCCGGATTCAATTAAGAAGTTTAAAACCTCCACCCGTTCGTTATGCTTTGCCGCGACCATGAGTGGTGTCATGCCACGGAGGTTTCTGCTCTCGAGGGAGTCGAGTCGCTGGACCTCCTCACGGACCGTCCCGAGATTTCCGCTCTCAAAAAGGTCAAAAGAGGGCTCTTGCGCCGACAACATCGCCGAAACTCCGAGAACCAACGGAATGAGCCACTGTTTTTTGCCCATATGCCTCTCCTCTCGTGTGTCAGTAAGGTAGCACGGGAATTGGACAACGGAAAGGCTCAGAAGGGCTCAGAAAGGCTTATGAAGGGGTTTACTAATATTCGTCGGGTTCCGCTTAAGTTCCAACTTCTTTTTGACACCCCTAGGTGGCCATGGTACACTTTCCATAACAAAATTTCTTTAGGAGGTCCTTCAGATGAAGAAGCTAGCGCTCTTCCTGATTCTGGCGGTTCTTCTCGGCACTACAGCGTTTGCCGGCGGACAGGCCGAAGGCGAAGCTGCAGGTGGAGAGGAACAGTACGAGATTGTAATGGTCGTAAAGCTTGAAGGAGTTGCATGGTTCGACAACATGCGACTTGGGATTCAGGCATTCAACGAAGAGTTTGATGATGTAGACGCGTACCAGATTGGCGCCGACACGGCGGACCCCGCCGCCCAGGTAGCTCTCGTGGAGGACCTCATCGCCAAGGGTGTCGATGCGATCCTGGTCGTTCCGAACGATCCCTCTTCTCTGGTTCCTGCCTTCGCCCGGGCGAACAGCCAGGGCATTCCCACCTTCACCCACGAAGCGTCGGTTCAGCAGCAGGTTAGCTACGACGTTGAGGCTTTTGACAACAAAGCCTACGGACGCCACATGGCCGAAATCATGGCTGAGTGGATGGACGGCGAGGGAGTCTGGCAGCCCTTCGTTGGTCACCTCACTTCTACCACTCACAATGAGTGGGTCGACGGTGAGATCGAGCTGATCGAAGAGGAGTACCCGAACATCGAGCAAGCCACCGACCGGGTAGAGGAGGAGGAGAATCAGCAGGTTGCCTACGAGAAGAGTCTCGAGCTTCTGCGGACCTATCCCGACCTGGAAGCCCTCATGGGTAGCGCTATGAGCACCGTACCTGGTGCGGCTCGAGCGATCGAGGAAATGGGACGAATCGGCGAGGTCGCCGCATTCGGTACCTGTCTACCTTCTGTCGCCGGTGACTACATCGAGAGCGGCGCGGCTGTATCGATCCACTTCTGGGTGCCCGCGGACGCAGGTTACGCAACCGCTCATACCGCTTACCTGACCCTCGAGGGCCAGGAGATCGAGGAAGGTACGGACCTTGGACGCCCCGGCTACGAGAGCGTGACCATCCAGGAGAACGAGCACGGCGTGCCCGTTATCTACGGACAGGCGTGGGTTGATGTTAACGCTGACAATCTGGACGATTGGAAGGACGCCAACGGAGACTACAAGCTCTAAGGCCCCTTACTGGCTTCGATACCAAGAGGTGTGGTGCCGGCTCGGGGTTTCCGGGCCGGCCACACTCTCTTTTTTTGTCTCTTCAGTTTCTGAATTTGACTACACTATACATAAAGACTTTTTTGATGGCGGGACGATAATGCCAGATAACATGTTAGAAGCGCGCAATATCAGCAAGGCGTACGAGGGGGTCCAGGCCCTCGATCAGGTGAGCATTTCGATTGAACGCGGTTCGGTCCACTGCCTGGTAGGGGAGAACGGCTCGGGAAAGTCCACATTTATCAAGATTGTCGGGGGGGTTGTCCCTCGGGATAGCGGAGAGATTGTCCTCGACGGAACTAAATACGACAAGCTCTCCGCGATCGACGCGATCCGAGAAGGTGTTCAAATCATTTATCAGGATCTTTCGCTCTTTCCCAACCTGACCGTGGCGGAGAATATCTCCATAAACCAGCTCATCGAGCGGGGCGCCAAGACCTTTAACTGGAAGGAAATGAAAGAGGTCGCTCAGGGCGCCCTCGATGAGATCGGTGAGACCGTACCTCTCGACACCGTCGTCAGTGGTCTCTCGGTGGCAAAGAAGCAGATCGTGGCGATTTGCCGCGCCCTTACGCAGAACGCAAAGCTCATCATCATGGACGAGCCCACCAGCGCCATAACTCGGGAGGATGTTGACCACCTGTTTACGGTAATCGCCAAGCTCAAGAAGAAGGGCATCGCAACCCTCTTTGTGAGCCACAAGCTCAATGAGGTTTTCGAGATAGCCGAAACCGTCACGGTTCTCCGGGACGGCAAGAAGGTGGGAGACTACAAGGCGGAGGAGCTCGACAACGAGAAGCTCACCTACTTGATGACCGGCAAGAAAATCGAGTATGAGCCGTATCTCTATGAGCAGACCAAGGAGCGGGAGAACCCGATTCTCGAGGTCCGAAACATCAGCAGGCCCGAGGAGTTCGAGGATATCTCCTTCTCGGTTCGCCCGGGAGAGATTCTGGGTCTCACCGGCCTAATCGGATCCGGGCGGACGGAGATCGCCCAGGCGATCTTTGGGCTCACCAAGCCTGAAAGCGGCGAGATCCTGGTGGAGGGGGAGCCGGTCTCGATCGACTCGCCAAAGCGGGCGCAGGAGTATGGGATCGCCTACCTTCCGGAGGATCGCCTGACCCAGGGACTCTTTCAGCATCAGTCAATCGGCGACAACATAATCATAACGGTGCTCAAGAGACTGCTCGGCAAGCTTCCGCTCATTGACGTTTCCAGAAAGGAAGAGGAGCAGAAGAATTGGGTGGAGGAGCTCTCGATAAAAACGCCCTCGGCGGATAATGCGGCGAGCAGTCTCTCCGGGGGCAATCAGCAACGGGTGGTCCTTGCCAAATGGTTGGCAACAAGTCCTAAGGTGTTCATCCTCGACGGACCCACCATCGGGATAGACATCGCATCCAAGCAGAACATTCACGATACGATCCGGGACCTCGCCAAGAATGGGATGGCGATAATCATGATTTCCGATGAGATCGATGAGGTGCTCAAGAACTGCAACCGGGTACTGGTTATGCGTAAGGGCCGGATCATCAGCGAGGTAACTGACACGGTCAACACGCCGGAGGAAGAGGTTTTTGACATGGTAACTGGCAAGAAAGGTGAGGTGGCCTGACAATGGGTGACTTCGCGAAACGACTGCTCAAACATAATGAGACCTACCTGGTCGGGATCATAATCATCTTTTCTCTGGTGATCACTGCGGTGAACCCGGCCTTTATTCGTCTCGACAACTTGTTCAGTCTAATGAAGAACGGCGCCGGAACGGCGATCCTGGCAGTTGGCTTTCTCATGGTTCTACTGACCGGGGATATCGACGTCTCCTTCCCTGCTATCGCAATCTCCGCGCAGTACATCGCGGTCAACACGCTCATGGCGATTGACTCCGATAGCCTGCTACTCGCGTTTGCGATAGCCATAGCCGTGGGACTCCTCTACGGGGCGATAAACGCTTTCTTTGTCACGAAGTTCGGTCTTCAGGCGCTTATCGTGACCTTGGGAACCTCCAACGTCTTCCACGGATTCCTGTTGGAGTTCGTTGGAACCAAGGCGGTAAACGTTGGGCAGCTACCGGAGGCGTTCAAGATCTACGGGACGGCAAATCTCTTCCGACTCGCCCGACCCGATGGCAGCATGTTCGGCTTCTCGGTGTTCATTCTGGTGCTTGCCCTGGTACTCCTAGTTACCTATGTGATTCTCCGCTACACGCTCCTCGGTCGAGGAGTCTATGCCATCGGAGGAGACCGGGAGGCGGCACGTCGAGCGGGATTTAACGTTCGTCGCATTCAATTTTTCGTCTTCGTCTATGCCGGGGTCCTAGCGGGCATCATGGGAATCACCCATATCTCTCTGATTCTCTACGGTAACCCGAATTACATCGTTGACTCCGAGCTACTGAGGGTTATCGCTGGTGTGGTTCTCGGTGGGGCGCTCATAACCGGAGGCAAGGGAACTCTGACAGGAACCATGCTCGGTGTTCTCATGATCGCGATTTTGGAGAAGAATCTCGTTCTTCTCGGATTGTCATCCTACTGGCAAGAGTTCTTCGTGGGCTTGATCATCGTTCTCGGTGTAAGCATCACCCACATTCAGGACAAGGTGCGCAACCGACACAAAGTCCAGATCGTCCGGAGCCAGTAAGAAGGAGACTACCGTGACTGCTAAAAGAGCGAATAATCTAACACTACTGATAATACTTCTCGCCGTTACAGCGGTGATGTCCATATTCATACCGGACCGATTTTTGACTCTTATCAACTTTCGGTCCATGGCGATGCAGTTCCCCGAGTACGGCCTTCTCGCCCTGGGAATTATGCTGGCCATGCTCACCGGGGGTATCGACCTCTCCCTGGTCTCCATTATCAGCCTCTCCGGCGTGACCGCGGGAATGGTGCTGACTCGGTATCAGGAGATCGGGCTTCCCCCGGAGATGGTGATCCTTCTTGCGATTTTTGTCGCCTTGGTGGTGGCCCTCGCCTGTGGGTTGATTAACGGGCTCCTCATAACCCTGGCGAACGTGCCGGCGATCATTGCCACCCTGGGGACGAACGGCCTCTTTCTCGGGATCGCCATCGTTCTCACCGAGGGGCACGGCATTCGGGGCTTTCCCACGGAATTTATCATGATCGGAAACGGCATGACTCTGGGAATCCCGAACACCTTCATTATCTTTGTTGTCGTGGCGCTTCTGGTCGGTCTTATGCTGAGCCGGAGTCGCCTCGGCTTTCAGATGCGGATGCTCGGGGCGAGCCCGGAGGCTTCACAGTACTCCGGCGTACGTAATAGCTCGGTCCTCATTAAGACCCACATGGTTACGGCGCTCCTGGCGGGGATTGCGGCGATTATCATCATCTCCCGGGTAAACTCCATCCGCCCGGGCTACGGTTCCAACTATCTGCTGCTCTCGGTTCTGATCGCCATCCTCGGAGGGACAAACCCAGCCGGTGGTTTCGCCACAACCCTGGGCGTGAGCCTCGGTATCGTGACCCTCCAGGTTCTTACGAGCGGGCTCAACATTCTCAACTTCACTCCCTTTTTCAGGAAGTTTATCTGGGGGCTCTTTCTCCTGGTGGTAATGGTTATCCACTACTACAGACAGGTCTGGGGCGCGCGAAAGATCTCGAGACAGAGTAGAGAGAAAACCCAGGCTGTTCCCGGGCCCGGGCGCTAACCGCCGGCGTCCGGCTGCAGGGGAGAGAAGCGGCGAGCTCTACTTGAGCTCGCCGTTTTCTATTAGAGGCTTCCCGTCAAAGTAGACCGTCCCGCCCCCACGAAGATCCTTGACGATATCCCAGTGGAGGGCGGAGTCGTTACGTCCGCCGCATTCGGCGTAGGACCTGCCCAGGGCTATGTGCACGGTCCCGGCGATCTTCTCGTCAAAGAAGATGTCGTTGCTAAAAGAGGTGAGCATCAGGTTGGTGCCGATGCCGAACTCCCCAACCCGGCGAGCGCCCTCGTCCATTTCCAGTACCTGCTCGAGAAAGGTCTCGTTGGTTCTCGAGGTGGCCTTGGTAACCTTGCCTTCTGAGAACTCCAGCCGAATCCCCTCCATGAGCACCCCCGCAAAGACACCGGGATCGCTGAAGGCGATATGCCCCTCCACGGAGTCCTCCACCGGTGCGCTGAAAACCTCCCCACCGGGCATGTTTATGTGGCCATCGTCGATAATGAATGTCCGCCCCTCCGTAGAGAACCGCAGGTCCGTGTCATCACTCTGGATGCGTATCTCTCGGGTACCGTCGTACTTTTCCTTGAGCTTCTGAAGCCGCCGGGACTCCTCTTTCCAGTCTATGAGGCAGGAGGAGAAGAAGGTGTCCATCATCTCCGCTTCCGGCTGATGCGCCTGTTGGGCAAAGAGCGCGTTTGGTATGCGACAGACGCTCCAGCGGGTCTGCCGGGTTCGCATCGCCGATATCTTACCCTCCGCCCGTCGGTGGGCGCTGATTCGCTCAGTCTCGATGCCGTTGAACTCGTAGAGGTTAGGTGCGCCCCGTAGATCTATGCAGACATCCGCCCACTCCATCGCACTGCCGTAGAGCTCCGGAACCCAGTCTATCTGCCCCTGGGTACCCTTGAGCATCAGGGAGCGCTCCAGGGCGGCGCCGTGAAAAAGAACCTGCGGGAGCCCACCCTTCTCGATAATCCGGTCGTAGGCTGCCATGGTCAGAGGGTAGGCATCAGGCTCCCTCATAATAATGAGAACCCGCTCATCCTTGTCCACCGCCGTTGAGTGGTCCACGAGAACCTTTGCCAGTTCGCTCCATCGTTTGTCACTACTCATTTCTGCTCCTCTGCAAGTGCGTGCACCGTGTCTGTTGTGTTTTCGTAGAGTTTCTTGAAGAGCTCGTACTGTCGGTCGTAGACGTCCCTGTTCCGGGAGTCGGGTCTTATCTCTCTCGGAGCCGGGAGCCACCCTTCCACGTCCTCCCGGCTACCGAGAATACCGGCGTGAAGTGCCCCGAGAACCGCGTCGCCAAAGGAAGCCCCCGGAGAGTCCCGGAGCAACTGCGGCTCCCCGATGATGTCGGTGACTATCTGCATCCAGAGATCGTTCTTCGTTCCGCCGCCGATGCCGAAAAGCCGTCCCCCAAGGGCGCCCATGGCTTCCAGATTCTGTCGGATCCCGAACCCCACCCCCTCCAGGAGGCTTCGAAAGATGTGTCCCCGACCGTGGGAGAGGGAGAGGCCGGCAAATACCCCCCGGGCTCGAGGGTCGTTCATGGGAGTGCGCTCGCCGCTAAAGTAGGGGAGGGCGAGTAGGCCGTTACTCCCCGGCGCCACTGCCGCCGCCTCGGTAGCGAGAGCCTGGTAGAGCTCGTCGCCGTTGCTCGTCTCCCCGCCACCGGCCCGGGCGAGGTTGTCCCTGAACCAGGTAGTGACAGAGCCCGCGGTCGCCATGCCCCCGGCGTAGGCGAAAGTTCCTTCCCAGAGAAACGGGGCCGGCCAGTAGGCGCCGCCGGAGCGGAGCTCCTCGGTGACGGTGATGAGGAAATTTGAGCTCCCGTACATGATCATCGTGTCTCCGGGAGTCCGAAGGCCGGCGGCAACGGCCTCCACGGAGGCGTCGGCGCTCCCGGCGATGACCGGAGTTCCCGGGGCGAGACCGGTCTCCGCCGCCGCGGACTGGAGCACCTCTCCCACGGCGTCTCCGGACCAGATGGTCTTGGGGAGCATCTCTACAGGGCAGATGGCCTTTGCAGCCTTCTCGTCCCAGCTGCGCCGGGTGACGTCGAAAAGGGGGTGGTAGAAGGCGGCGGTGTAGTTGTCCAGGGCGACCTCACCGGTGAGCCGGTAGGCGAGGTACGTACTCGAGTTCATGATCCACCGCGTCCGGTTCCAGATCTCAGGTTCCCGCTCCCGGAGCCAGAGTATCTTCGGCCCGGCGGATTGAGAGGAGAGATAGGCGCCGGAGGTCTCGCGAATCCACTCCCGGTCGAGCCTCTCCTCCAGGAAATCGATCTCCGCCGTTGCCCGGGTGTCCACTCCGTAGAGAATCGCCGGCCGCAGTGCCCGTCCCGCCTCGTCCACCGGCAGGACGCAGGGAGCAATACCGCTCACTCCCACCGCCAGAACTGCCCTGGGATCGATCCCGGACTCCTTTAGGAGGCCGCGGCAGATTGTGACAAACCCGCCCCACCAGTCCGTCTCGGCGTCGTGTTCCGCCCATCCCGGCCGGGGCATGGAGAGCTCGTGAGCTGCGCTCCTGGAGGCCAGGAGTCGCCCGGATTCGTCGAGGAGGACGCCCTTGGCACTGTAGGTTCCGATGTCTATTCCGATTGTGTAAGCCATTATCTTGCAAATAATTGTAGCATTCGGCGACGAGGTGAGCAACTCTCCTTTTCCTTTCTCTGCGGCCTCAGGGATGGTATAATCGAGGGGTCACTTAAAACCAGATCGAGAAAGGAAAGCACCATGGCAGAGTACGTATTGGGGATCGACGCAGGTACCGAGAGCATCCGTGCGGGCGTCTATGACCGCACCGGCAGGAACCTCGCCTTCGGTACTTCGGAGAACAAGAATATCCATCGCCACCCCGGCTGGGGGGAGCAGAGCATCGAGCAGTGGGATCGCTCTCTGGTTGAAGCGATCAATAAGGCGGTTAAAGAGAGCGGGGTGGACCCCAAGGAGATCGCCGGAATCGGACTCGACGGAACAAGCTGCACCGTCGTCTTTCTGGATGAGAAGGGAAAGCCTCTCCGGGACGCGGTGATGTGGATGGACATCCGGGCCACCAAGGAGGCCGAGGAGATCGCCAACTCCGGAGACGACGCCCTCAAGTACATCGGCTTCGGCAATCTCTCCCCGGAGTGGTTTCCCTGCAAGACCCTCTGGATAAAGCGAAACGAGCCGGAGACTTACAAGAAGGCGAAGACCATTTTCGAGCAGACCGACTGGCTCGCCTGGCGCCTTACCGGGGAGGTCACAGCCAATATCAACACTAGTACGGTTCGCTGGTTCTACAATCAGGATGAAGGGGGCCTCCCGAAATCGCTCTACGAGAAAATCGGCCTCGGAGACATCTTCGAGAAGCTCCCGAGTCGAGTCGTTCAGCTCGGAGAGGTGGTCGGCGGTCTCACCAGTGAGATGGCGGAAGCCACGGGTCTAACGGAAGGGATCCCGATCGCCGGGGGCGGGGCGGACGCCTACATGGGAGTCGTCGGCGTCAACGCGCTGCGAGCCGGGCAGCTCGCCCTCATCACCGGATCCTCGCAGCTCCACATCGGAGTAGCCGATCGGGAGGTGCACACAAGGGGCCTCTTCGGCAGCTTTCCCGGTGCCCTGGTGCCGGGCTTGCAGGTCATCGAGGCGGGG
>CAYZHV010000094.1:0-13719 GCA_964478055.1 uncultured Spirochaetaceae bacterium
CAGCGAATGCGAAAGTGTCCTTTATCATCAAGGGGAAGCACCGCGCTGTCACTCGGAACGCCGCCGGAAAGGACTACCCTTCCCGGGGTAACTTCCATGGACTCAGCATCATAGCCAAGAAACGCCAACCCCAGGGCTGGGTGTGAACCATCCTCACCCTCCATGAGCGGGGGCAATCGCCTGGTCACGCCATCGGGGTCGATCACCGTATTAGAAAAGCCGAGGCCCGCCACAGCGGCCTCGATCGGCGCTATCGGCGGCACCGTCCTCGGGATAGCGGCTTCGCGGTCATCGACGACCAGAGGCAGATAAACCATTCCGAGGGCCTCTATGACCTCCGCAAGGTAGAGGTCCCGGTCCCTGAACAACCGACTCAGAAGAGACTCGAGCTCCGCTCCCTCCGCCCGAGCGATACTCTCAGGAGAAACCTCATCTCGCTGGATGAGAAGAGGACTCGGGTCGCTGAACTCGATGTCGAGGAGCACTCGCTCCGGCATGAATTCGTCGAGCACAAGGAGTCCCCGGGCAATCTCAGCCCGGGACCACGGCCAGCTACCGATCGCCTCGATCGCCGGATCGTCTATAGCCACATAGAGAATGCGATCATCTTCCTCGGGAGCAGGCATCAGCTGTAGATAGCGGTCGTAGAGCCGTTCCTCCCCGACGGTGAAGAGCGGGATTAGCTGTAATAGCAGAGAAAAGCCAACTCCTATGAGAAACACGAGAGGGGCGTAATAAATAGTTTTGACCACGCCCCGGATCGGGCGCATTATATTCTGCACATGACGGAATATAGCGAGGTTCCAGGTCTAACGGCCTTAGTTTTCATACTTTTTCTGTCAGCCATCGGTATAATACCGGTGCACTCCCAGGACGCCTCCCTTCTCGATTCCTATTTCGGCTCGCCGGTTGCGGAGTACGACGATACTGTTGAGCTCCTCGGCGGCAGGAGTCCTGAGAGTGAGGAACCCCTCGCCCTTGGCGCCCTGGCGGCACTGATCATGGAGCGTTGGGAGGTCTCAGGCGGTCTCATGTACACCGTTACGGGAGCTCCTCGATACGCGATACGGGACCTCCGGGACAAAAAGGTGTTTCCACAGACTCCCGCGTTCAGGGCTCTCCGGCGGCCGCTCTCGGGTTCGGAGTCCCTTAGGCTTCTCAGTCGGGCAAACGAGGAGTTTGGTGGGGTCCCCCGGTCCGCGGGCCCCCTGCCGGCGACGCCGCCGGTCGCAGCCAAAGCTGCACCAATGTACCTCGCCTTGGATTTGGAGGAGCGCTTTTCGGGAGAAGTCGGCAATGAGGAAAGCGCTCTGGCCAACCGTTTCTCTATCTCCCTTGACGGGTGGGCGCCAAATGAGACGAGACTGACCAGTGAGCTCATTATCGAAAGCGACGATGCGGAGCTGGTTTCGCCGTTTCTGGAGGAGCTCAAGCTTACAAGCAGACTCGGCCCCTACCCGTCCGGAGCCTACGGGGATCTCAGCTTCGGACGCAGAAGACTCTCAGACATAACCGGAAGGATCATCTCGCTTCCGCTTGATGGGGTGCAGCTTCAGTGGGTTGGCGGGAAAACCACCATGGTCGCCGGGCTCGGTGTAACAGCTCTACTGCGCGAGGAGCAGGGACCTCCCGGCTTTAGTCGGTCCAGCGCCAACGATCTCGCCGGAGAGGCGGACAATCTCGCCCCTTCCACACTCCTTGCACTCTGGCGAATATCCTTTCCCGAGACCTGGGGTCGTCAGACCCCGACTGTCGAGCTTTTGGGGCGCGTTGACGGGCGCAGTTTGACTAAATTGAAAGAGGAGGAGGATAGCCTTGACGTCTACATGGCCTCCTTCGCGATCGGCGGGCCCCTGGGGCTTCGAACGTTTTACGACGCCTCGCTCTCTCTTCAATCTGGCCTCTACCAAACGAACTATTCCGACCAGGAGCAGGACTCGGTCATCACTCTGGGAACGCTGATTCGCGCAAGCCTCCGCTGGTTTCCTCGGAGTCTATCTCGCGCCCGCCTCGGATTGGAGTCGATTTTCGCCTCCGGAGACGCCGACGGGGAACACCTGCTTCAGAACCAGAGTGACTCCCTCAATACCGCATTCTTCTCCGGAAGCGGCGAGACGCCCTGGACGATGTTCCCGGGCACGCTTTCCAATGTTCTGGTCTTGCGAGGCTTCGTGGAAGGCCGGGTCTCGGATCCGGTGCTGCTCGGCCTCTCCGGGGCACTCTTGACCCGGGCGACGGAGCAGTCACTCGGTATCGAAGAGGCCGCGGAGAGCGATAATCGCCCCCTGGGAAGCGAGTTCGGCGGCAGAATCCTGATTGAGCCTTTCAGAGATGTGAAACTTGAGTGGATTAGTAGTATATTCATCCCGTTGACGGTGGAGAGCGGTGGCGCCTTCCGAGACGGGACCGACCCGTTTTGGAAGAGTGAGGCGTCTCTGACCGTACACCTTTAGGGAGGATGAGATGAACGTGAAAACAAAGCTCACCATACTTCTGTTGTTGCTAATGCTGCCTGCAACTGCTCTGTTCGGAATCGAAGCGCAGGTCACTTCGGTTACCGGTACTGCCGAGTACCGGCTCGGGTCAGCCGGGGGCTGGCAAGAGATCGAAGCAGGCATGGAGCTTCCGGTAGACGCGCAGGTGGTGACCAGTTTTCGCTCATCTCTGCGGCTCGAGATCAACCGCACCGAGGTCACTCTTGGGCCTCTGAGCCGAGTTTCCCTTTCCGACCTAGGTGAGGAGAACTCGGCTCTGGACGCCGGCTTCGAGCTCCCCTACGGACGCCTCAGGGCAAACGTCAAGACAGACAGCGGCGAGAGTGCGGACTTTCGCGTTCGCTCGCCCATATCGACCGCCGCGGTTCGCGGGACGACCTTCACCTTTGACGGTTTCGAGCTCGCCGTGGAGAGCGGCGATGTCTCCTTTCGAAACAACACGGGACAGTCCCACAGCGTTCGCGCGGGCTTGAGCAGCCGCACCTACGCCTACGAACCGATAGTCTCCGTGGAAGAAACCCTCCTCGAAGAGATCGAATAACCATGTAGATCGCGCCCCTTCGATCCTGAAGGGGCGATTTTTTGCCTCCCTAGTACCAAAGTCCTAGCCTAAACAGCCCGAAACACGACTCTTGTTCGATATGAAGGCCTCCGATGGTGCTCTACCCTTCCGGTAAACAGACCGTTTGGAGGTTGTTATGAAAAGAGTTACCCGCCGCTGGAGCGGGCTCGCGACTATTGCTGCGTGGTGTCTGATAGCGTCGCCGCTCTTCGGTGACGATCAACTGAGCTACGTCCCGATGGCGGGCTATGAGATGGTCTCTCTGGACTCCCAGGTAGCTCAATCGGCGAGCCTCGGAGGGGCGATCCTCTCTCCCGACGCAACGCTTCTCGGACTGTACAGCTATCGGTTTTTCGATACCGACCCCGCTCCTTCCTATCCGGACTATTACCATTCGATCGACATACTCTACGACGCCCTTCCCAAGCGTCACCAAGTAGTAGCGCTTCTCAAGAGTGAGTCCGACCAGCCGGTCTACGGCGGACTGGACACCTTCCAGGCTGCGGCGGTGTACGGCTACGAGATCCTGTCGCGGCCAAAGAGCAGCCTTGCAGTCGGAGGAGGCTTGGCGGTGGCGGACTTCGGGCTGGACTGGCCCCTTCTCCCGGTCCCCTTTGTACGGCTCAACCACCAGTCCCGGCTCTTGGACGCGAGCTTCGACTTTATCACGGGACCCAACCTCGGTCTCACGCTGCTGCCGGAGTCTCACCTGAGGCTCCGGGGAGACTTGCGAATGGACGAGTTTCGGGACCTCCGGGATCTCATCTTCGAGGTCGCCTTGGAATACCGGTTTTTCGAGGAAGGGGCGCCCCGGGACTCCTTTGCCGGTGTAGCCCTGGGGCTCAAGAATGACACCCTTGGGTTTACCGCCGGTGAATCCGGTGAAGAGTACGAGATGCACTACTACGCCCTCTTCGGCGAGGTTGACCTCGGGCTGCTCACTCTGACCGGCGGCTACGCCTTTGACGGCAGAGAGCGCTACGGCGACGATGAAACCGACGGCCTCGGAGAGGGGTTCTTTCTCGCCGTCCAGGGTCTCTTCATGTTCTCCGGAGGGGAGAAATGAGACAGAGACTTCCGTGGCGCTTTCTTCTTCTCTGGTCCGGACAGTTACTATCGGGCCTCGGAACGGGAATGACCGGCTTCGCCCTCGGTGTACACGTCTTTAGGACGACCGGTAGCGCCACCGGCTTCGCCATGGTCATTCTTGCCCTCTTCGTTCCGTCTATAGTTCTGCGTCCGGTTGGCGGACTTCTCGCCGACCGTATGGACAGGAGATCCCTCATCGTCTTTGGTGACATCGGTTCCGCCGCGGCGGTGGTCTTCATTCTACTCAACCTGCATCAGGGGGAGTGGACCCTCGCGCAGATCTACCTCGGTGTGGCGGTTAACTCAGCCTGCACGGCCCTGCAGAATCCCGCATACAAAGCGTGTGTCAGCGACCTGGTCCCCGAACAGCAGTACTCCCGAGCCGGCGGTTTGGTACAGCTCGCCGCTTCGGTGCAGCATCTTCTCGCCCCTCTGTTGGCGGGACTTCTCCTCGCGACCGCCGGTCTGCAGTCGGTTCTCCTCCTGGATATCGCCACCTTCTCCGTCGCCGTAACGGCGGTACTCTCGATCCGCACTAATGTTCTGCCGCGGCAAAGTGTTGCGCCCGGCAAAATCCTCCCTGATCTGAAAGAGGGCAGCGCCGCCCTTCTGAAGGACCGAAGCGTCTTCGAGACTGTCCTGGTAATCTCGCTGGTAACCTTCTTTGTGGGCCTTTTGCAGACGCTCTTTCCTCCGATGATGCTCGCCTTCACCGACTCCCGGACTCTTGGTATCGTTCAGTCTGTAAGCGCCTCAGGGATGCTCCTGAGCAGCCTTCTCATAGGAGTTCGGGGGCTTCCGACCCGTAGCAAGTCACTCTTCTCCGTGGCTGTGGGCCTGGCGGGACTCTTTGTCTTTTTCATGGCAGTTTCCAGAGGAATCCCGGGGATTACCGCGTTCTTCTTTCTCTTCTTTCTCTGCCTGCCCGTTATCAATAGCAGTGCGGAAGTCCAGATCCGAACGCGAATTCCGAACCAAATGCAAGGGCGCGCCTGGGGGATGGTTGGGCTCCTGACGCAACTCGGCTACATTGTCGCCTACCTCAGCGGCGGAATCCTCGCTGACCATCTCTTTGCTCCGCTTCTTATGGCGGAGGGTCTTCTCGCGGACTCGGTGGGCCGGGTCGTCGGCATTGGTCCGGGTCGAGGCATAGCGCTAATGCTCTGCTGCGCAGGAGTTGGACTTGCAATCACCGGAGCAGCCAAGCTGCACCGAGAACGAAAAGGAGCGTACCAATCATGATCTTCGCAAGAATCATGCGAAACGAGATCACCCGGAAGTCAGGGCCCATGGTCGTGGTCTTTCTCTTTATTCTTCTCTCAACCCTACTCGTTGCCGGCGGTAGCTCTCTCATAGTGGAGCTGAGTGGCGCCCTGGAGCGCCTCTTCTCCCAGGCCCGGGCACCCCACTTCATACAAATGCACTCCGGAGAAATGGAAGCTGAGGCTATCGCAGAATGGGCACAGGGGAACGCCCAAGTGGAGGCACATCAGGTCACGGAGATGATCACCGTCGATGGGTCGGCGCTCTATCTCGGGGCCACGGATGTAGCAGAGGCAGAAAGCGTCATGGACGTGAGCTTCGTAGTCCAGAATGGCCGCTTCGACTATCTGCTGACCTCGGACAACGAGATCGCGGAAATCCCAGTCGGAGGTGTGGGACTTCCGATCTACTACGCCGAAGAACTGGGGCTCGGTATAGGCGACAAAGTGCGCGTTGCCCGGGATGAGTTTCAACGGGAGTACACCGTGACCGAGGTGATTAGAGACGCCCAGATGAACCCGGCGATCGTCCATTCAAAACGGTTTCTTCTCAACCTCGCGGACTATGAGGACTTAAAGAGCGAGTTCACGGATTCTGAGTATCTCGTTGCGTTTCGACTAAACGAGCCTGGCAGGATCGACGAGTTCAGCCGGGCCTATGAGGAGTCCGGCCTTCCGAGTAGAGGACCGGCAGTGGACCATCAGCTCTTCAAGCTCCTCAACGGCCTGAGTGATGGCATCGTAGCTGCTGTGGTGGTCGTTCTCAGTCTTCTCCTGATGGTCATAGCGATGCTCTGTCTCAGATTCACCATTCTTGCCACCCTGGAAGAAGACTACCGGGAAATCGGCGTTATGAAAGCAATCGGTATGCCCCGGGGAAAGATCCGGAGTGTCTACATAAGCAAGTACGTCTTTCTCGGCGGCGCCGGGGCCCTCCTCGGCTATCTCGCCTCGTTCCCTTTGAGTGGAGTACTCACGGAGAACATCACCACCTATGTGGGCACGGCGCCGGTGACGGCGGCCAAATTTCTTGTTCCCCTCGTGGCGGCGATGCTCATTCTTTTTCTTACGCTCCTGGCGGCGCTCGTTGTGATGCGACGCTTCGGACGTATCAGCGCCGTGGAGGCGCTTAGAGCGGGAATGAGCCGTGAGGAACCCAGGCCGGGATCTCTTCTCACCCTGCGCCGAGCTAAGCTCTGGAACATAAACGCCTTTCTCGGAGTCCGGGACGCCTTGCAACGGTTTCGACTCTTTGGCCTACTCACCTTTGTATTCTTCTTTGCCGCGGCGATTACGCTGGTGCCGGTCCACTTCCTCTCCACCATGAGCTCCCCGGATTTTGTCACCTACATGGGAATCGGACAATCGGATATCCGTATCGACCTCAGGCAGAGCGAGAACGTGGAGCAGCGATTCGAGGAGATCCTTGATAGGCTCGCCGTTGATGAGGACGTGAGCCGTGCTCAGCCGCTGGTAAGCTCTCAATTCAGCTTGGTGCGGGAGAACGGCGAGATCGAGAGCCTTACGGTAGAGACCGGTGACCTCTCACTCTTTCCCCTAGACTATCTCCAGGGCAAGGCACCGGATTCTGACAACGAGATCGCCCTCTCTTATCTCAATAGCCAGGAGCTCGAAAAGGACCTCGGCGATCGTCTGACTCTAAAGAGCAAAGAACATAGTCGTACTGTCGAGGTCGTGGGGATCTATCAGGACATAACTGATGGCGGGCGAACCGCAAAGGCGGCGTTCCCGCACAACCCGGGCAACATCGTTGCCCTTACTGTCAATCTGGAGATGGCCCCCGGCGTCTCGGTAGAGCAAAAGGTGCGAGAGTACTCCCAAGCCTTCCACCCCGCGCGGGTGACGGGACTTGAGAGCTACCTTCACCAAACCCTGGGAAACACCGTCGATCAACTAGAGAAGGTAACCATTGGAGCGGTCATCGTCGGAGTACTTATATCGGTACTCATTACCTCCCTCTTCCTGCGAATGCTCATTAGCAAGGACGCGCGCCGCATCGCGATCATGAAGAGTCTAGGGTTTTCCCTCAGGGCAGTCCGATTTCAGTACCTCACCACTGCCCTGGTGCTGCTTATTCTCGGAATCGGTGCGGGGACTATCTTCTCGAACACAATAGGGCAGGAGGTGGTGAGCTTTCTCTGGAGCTTCATGGGAGCCGCGCACATCGAGTTCGTCATCGACCCACTTCGAGCGTACCTGCTCATGCCATTGCTTCTGGCGACCGCCGTCGGCCTCACCACGCTCAGCGCGGTGAGAGGAATCAAGGATCACAGCATAGCCGCGACCATCGCGGAGTAGAGGAGTATCAGAATGAACGCACTGTTAGAGTCGAAAGAACTGACCAAGGAGTATCCCCTCGATAAGCGGAGCTCCGTCCCCGTCTTAAAGGGCGTCGATCTCAGGATCGAACCTGGCGAATTTGTCTCGGTCATGGGCCCCTCGGGCTCGGGCAAGTCCACCCTGCTCTACAACGTCTGTGGGATGGATCGCATGAGCTCAGGGAGTGTGCGCTTCAACGGCCGTGAGCTCGCCGAGCTTTCCGAGAAGGAGCTCGCCCAGCTCAGGTTGAAAGAGATGGGCTTCATCTTTCAGCAGATCCACCTACTCAGAAACCTCAACGTCTTCGACAACATCATTCTGTCGGGGTATCTCGCGAACGGTCGAGATCGAAAGAGCGTAGACCACCGGGCGGGGGAGCTCATGGAGCTCACCGGGATCGCCCATTTGGCGCGCAACGCAGTCACCCAGGCTTCCGGAGGGCAGCTCCAACGGGTTGGTATCTGCCGCGCCCTTATCAACGAGCCCCGGATCCTCTTCGGCGATGAGCCTACCGGTGCCCTGGACTCCAAGTCTGCGGGGGAGATTATGGAGCTCCTGCGAAAGATCAACCAGACCGGGACAACGATTATGCTTGTTACCCATGACATCAAGGTAGCGTCCAAGACAAACAGGGTGTTGTTCATGATCGACGGTCGTATAGCCGCTCAGAAGGAGATGGGGCCCTATGCGGAAAGCGAGGCGCGAGATCGGGAAGAGAACCTCGCCCGGTGGTTGCTCGAACAGGGGCTTTAATACCGTCGCCGGGCGAAGGGGCAACGCGGATATCAGTTGTGCCCCGGCCCGGGACGTGATAGCGTATTCTCAATGCGTATAAAAGCCGCTCTGGTCCTGGCCGCCGGTATTGTTTTGGGATCCGCAATCCTAGGCTTTGCCTTCTACACGGCCCGAGCAACCTATGAGACCATAAGTGTCGTGGGGAGCGCTTCCACTGCATTTACCGCGGACACGGTAAAGTGGAGCCTCTCCATCGCGCGAACCGTACCCGGCAGTGAGCTCTCCTCTGGATACCGGCAGATCCGGGACGACCAGGAGCTGATGCGCAGCCACTTTCTCCAAATGGGGCTCGACGACGAGGAGATCACCGTGCAGCCGGTGACGAGCTACCCGATGCATGGACCACAGGGCGAGATCAACAGCTATCGGATGACACAACCGATGCAGGTGATCTCGGAGAAACTGGACGAGGTTGAGGAGCTGGCCCTGGAACCTGGGAGCTTTCTCTCTGGAGAGATGTTACTCGAGCGCTCCCAGTTGGAGTACTTCTACTCAGCAATCGACACGCTCAAACACGAGCTCCTCGGCGAAGCGACCGCGGACGCCCGTCGCCGGGCGGAGGAGATCGCAGAGCCCACGGGTGTTACCGTAGGTCCGATCCGTCAGGCCCGGGCGGGGGTATTTCAGATCCGGGAACCCTTTTCCACCGAAGTCAGCGGCTACGGCATGTACAACACGTCGAGCCGGGAGAAAGAGATTTCCGTGACGGTGCACGCTACCTTTCTGGTTCGATAGAGCCTACAAATTGCGCGTCAGAAGCGTCTCTACTCACCGCCGATCGTAGTACACCCGTCGCCGCTGTTTGAACTTCTCCAGATACTTTCTGCGTCCGACCGCCGCAAAGAGAAGACCGTAGATGAACCCGCCGATATGGGCTGAGTAGGCGACGTTGCTTGCCACCCCACCGGAGATGGCGAGGACTCCGGAGAAGAACTGCAGGATCGCCCAGATACCGAGAAAGATGTAGGCCGGAACCCGGGCGTTCATGAGAAAAAAGCCGATGGGAATCAGGGCGAGGACCTTGGCCATCGGATAGAGAACTATGTAGCTGCCGAGAATTGCCGAGATTGCCCCGGAAGCGCCGACCAAAGGTGTAGTCATGTCCGGCACCGTGACAATCTGCGCGACCACCGCCACCGCGCCAGCGATGAGGTAGTAGAAGAAGTACCGCAGGTGCCCGAGAGCGTCCTCGACGTTATCTCCGAAAACAAAGAGAAAGAGCATGTTACCGCCGAAGTGGAGAATGCCACCGTGGAGAAACATACTCGTGAAAACCGTGGTCCACTGCGTCAGCGGATTATCGAGAAAGCGTCCGGCGATGAACCCGTACTGCATGACAAACTGCGTCGCTTCTCGGCCGGGCATGGAGAGCTGATAGAAGAAAACCACCGCGTTGATAGCGATAAACACGGTGTTAACCACGGGGAAGCTCTTGCTCTTCAGATAGTCTTTGATCGGTATCATAGGTCCTCTCTCCCATAGTAGCCACGGAAGGGAGACGGAACAAGTCGCTCGGGCCTCTACAACCCCTGGTAGCTGTACCGACTCTGCCCACGCAAGGGTCGGTTCACTCGCTCTTTGACGAGCGGTACCCCTTGGTTAGTATGATTACTGTGTGGGGCGGGAGGAAAAGCGGCTTTCCTGGACGGGAATCTCCGACTACGGGGGCCCTCCTATGACTTCCGCGTGTTTCTTAGTAAAATACTCGATAAATTAATCCTGAGTCCGCTTCTAATAAGCGGAAGGGAAAAAAGGAGAATGTACATGAGACGGATTAGCATATTGTTCGCGCTATTGGCGCTACTTTCTTTTGCTATTGTAAGCTGTGGCGGCGGCGAGGAAGCCGAGCAGGCTGAGCAGGCGGAGACCGCGGAGGCGGAAACCGCGGACGCAGCAAGCCGACCGACGGAAATGACCGCTTCCCCAGACAACATTGAAGAAGCTCTTGGTCCCGATGGCTCCTGGATCGTCATTTTCACCAGTGATGTAACCGTTGGCGAGCCTGTGTCGGTATCCGGAGAGGTCTACGAGGAGGAGGGCGCCGAAGCTCCGCGCCGAAAGCTCGCACTCTACGAGCAGGACGCGGATCGCAACGTCACCGCTCGGTACACCCTTACCGCGCCTCGCCTCGAAGTTGAGCACGTGAACACCCGCATCCAGGCCGGCGAGGTGGCCGGGGACGTCTTTGTTAGCGCCGAAGGATTCGAGTTGGTGGGTGCCACGATAAACGGAAACCTCTATTTTGCCAGTGAGGAGCTGAGAGAGAGCGCGAATATCGACGAGGATTCCACTGTAATGGGAGAGATCCGCATCGGCACCGTTGCTGACGCAGGAACCAATCCCACGGAAATGACCGCCACCAACGCATCCAACCTTCAGGAGGCCCTCGGACCTGACGGTGCGTGGATCGTACTCTTTGAAGGCGATGTTTCTGTCGATCAGGCAGTGATGATCTACGGCGCAACCTACGAGGAAGAGGGTGCCGAGGCGCCGCGCCGCAAGCTCGCCCTTTACACCCAGGATGAGGACCGCAACGTTACCGCCCGATTTACTCTTGCCGTTCCCCAGCTCGTGGTACACCACCGGAACACCCGTATCCAGGCTGGAACCGTGGCCGGTGACGTCTATGTGGAAGAAGATGGTTTCGAGCTAACCAGCGGGGCGACTATCGACGGTAACCTCTACTTTGCCAGCGAGGCGCTCCAGGAGAGCGCTACCATTGAGGATGGCACTACCGTAACCGGAGAGATCGCCATCGGTACTCGGTAAGTCGAAAGCGACGCCGAAGCATTATCTGGGGCTGTCCTTCGATCCGTTGGGCAGCCCCTTATTTGTATCTGCTGGGCTTGTCCCCCGCTCTTCTCCCGTGCAACTCGTTCTTCCATTCCCACCGCAGCGCCTTGAGAAGGCTCAAGACCATAAAGACCATGACAAAAGTGAATGGCAGCGCCGCGACGATAGCCATGCGCTGCAAGGCTGCCAGGCCCCCGGTCATAAGCAGTATCACCGCCGCTACCGATTGCAGTATGCCCCAGGTGAACTTCTTGGCCATCGGTGGATTGAGGTTGCCATTGCTCGTCATCATGCCCAAGACGTAGGTGGCGGAGTCCGCGGAGGTGACGAAAAAGACACTGAGCAGGACAACCGCCACGAGACTCAGGAGAGAGCCCAGGGGAAGATAGGTGAACATCTCGAAGAGTACCGTAGTTACGTCAGCCACGGCCACGGAAGCTAGATCCACTCCCTGACGAAGCTGGAGGTCCAGGCCGGTCGCACCGAAGACGGCAAACCAGAGAAAGGTGAGCAACGTAGGAACCAGAAGAGCCCCGGAGACAAACTCACGGATTGTCCTTCCCCGGGAAATGCTTGCGACAAAGAGTCCCACGAAGGGGGACCAGGAGATCCACCACGCCCAGTAGAAGAGGGTCCAATCCTTGGTCCACTGATACCCCTCAAAGGGGTTGGTCGAAAGGCTCAGGTCGAGAAACTGACTCAGATAATCGCCCACGACGGTTGTCAGGACGTTGAGAATGTAGGAGGTGGGTCCGACCACGAGGACAAACAGGAGAAGCGTGATCGCGATGAGAACGTTGGTCTTGCTCAGGATCTGAATGCCGGTATCGAGGCCGGTCATACTGGAGGTCAAATAGAGGACAGTCACCACGGCGATGATTATGAAGGTCACCGTGTTGTTTGTCGGTATCCCGAAAACCGCGCCAAGCCCGCCGTTTATCTGCAACGCCCCGAGTCCGAGGGAGGTGACAATGCCAAAGACCGTCGCAAAGACCGCGAGGACGTCGATCATCTTTCCGATCCAGCCGAATACGCGATCACCCAGAAGCGGATAGAAGGCGTTGGAAATGAGCGGAGCCATTCCTCTCCGAAAAGAGAAGTACGCGATGGAAAGGCTCATGACGATGTAGATTGCCCAGGGTTGGACGCCCCAGTGAAAGAAACTACGAACCATCGCGAAGCGGGCCGCAGCGCCGGAGCCCGGCTCCAGGTACTGCGGCGGGTTGGCAAAATGGCTCAGCGGTTCCGCAACCCCCCAGAAAATGAGACCGATTCCCATTCCCGCGGCAAAGAGCATACTAAACCAGCCGAAATAACTGTACTGAGGCTTGTCGTGCGCTTTTCCGAGCTTGAGTCTGCCGTAGCGGCTGAGAGCGAGGTAGAGACTAAAGACGACGAATCCGAAGGCGGAAAGCAGGTACGCCCAGCCAAAGTGCTCGATTATCCCGGCATGAAGAGCCCCGCTAAACTGGTCGAGCCAGTCGGGAAGGAAGATGCCGAGGAGAATGAAACCGAGGACAAGAAGAAGAGATACTATGAATACTGCCTGACCCTTGTTCATGCCTTGCCCCCCAGGGAGTTCTCGACATCCCGCGGAATTATGAGCACCGAGCAACCGACGTTGTAGCTCACCTCCTCGGTGGTTGAGCCGAGAACCGGGGCGAGACCGATCACACTGTCGGCTTTCCCTAGAAGCACCAGGTCCGCCGGTATTCTTCGGGCCGCCTTGACTATTTGGCGCCGGGCGCTCCCCAGAACCGCCATCTGCCGGCTATCCGATTCCCCGAGACCGCAGTTCTTGCGTAGTTCCCGCAGTTGCTCCTCCACTCGGTCTCGCCTCTGGTTTTCCACGAAGGGATCCGGAGCGCGGCGCCCTACATGCACAAAGATGATCTCGTCCGCCTGAAACCACTTGTCCCGTATATAGGACAGAATGATGTCGTCCCCCCACTGTAGGGAGGTGGCGTACATGACGCGAAAGGTCTCATCGCTCCTACGCCAGGACGGCTGCTCCTTGTAAACAAAGATAGGAATATCGCTCTGCCGGATCACATCCTTGACGGTACTTCCCATAATGGCGCGTCGGAGAAGACTCTTCTTCTTGAAGGCGAAGGCGATTACGTCACACTCCCGCTCGGTAGCGGTTTCGACTACCCCCATTTGAACGGACCCGGCCCTGAGGGCGGTCTCAACGGTCAACCCCTGTGCTCTGACGCTCTCTGCGACACTTTCGAGTCGCCGCTGACTCTGCTTCCCCTGCCCTCTGCTCACCGATCCGACATGGAGAAGAACCACCTCACGGATACCGAGACCCCACAAGAGTGCGCACAGGGCCTCGAGCTTCTCACTCTTCTCTCGAAAACTAAGGGGGATGAGTGCTTTT